>NZ_DCAP01000031.1:0-315765 GCF_002311535.1 Salegentibacter sp. UBA1130
CGTGAATTCTTTGTAATGTCTTTCTGCTGGTAACCAGGCCCGGTGTGGAGCTTTATGTAAATACATTAATAAGAATGGTTTTTCTTTATCGCGTTCTTCTTCCAACCAGTTTATGGTGAGATCTGTAATTATATCGGTAACATAACCATCTATTACGGTATCTCCGTCTTTGGTTATAAAGCGTGGGTTATAATAACTTCCCTGGCCGGGTAAGATTTTAAATTCATCAAAACCTTTTGGATTGTTTCCAAAGTGTAATTTTCCAAACATTGCGGTTTGGTAACCGGCATCCTGTAAGATTTGCGGGAAAGTTATATTAGTAGTATCAAACTTACTAAGGTTGTCAATTTTCCCATTTAAATGACTGTGCTTACCAGTTAAAATAACAGCTCGCGATGGGGCGCAAATAGAATTGGTTACCGAGGCATTGTTAAAAAGAACCCCTTCACTGGCCAGCCTGTCAATATTTGGTGTATTGATTAGCTTATCACTATACGCACTTATTGCTTGATAGGCGTGATCGTCAGACATCATAAATACAATATTTGGCTGTTGGTTTTCTGTCTTTTTCTGTTCCTCTTGATTTTTACAGGAGAATAAAGCTGCTACTATACATAGCGAGCAAAGGAATGTTTTGTAATTTAACATATAACTTAATTTAGATTTTCGCTTATTTAATGCTAGGAAATAAAGGTTCGGAAATGGGTTACCAGCATTTTGTAAGATTTATATTTCCGGGTTGTCAGTCAGTTGTGCTTGTGCCTAATACTTTAGAATCTCTAATTTTATTGAGGGCTGCTGCCATTTCTTTTGTTTTTTCTGGCATTTTTGAAGCCAGGTTTTCTGTTTCACCCGGGTCTTTTTTAAGGTTATAAAGCTGTGGCTCTTGATTAAAACCCGTTTCTATTTCTACACCCCAGGGCACCATTGAAGGTCCAGAATGAGGTTCTATATATTTATAATTCCCCTCAATATAAGACAGGACATTTCTAATCGCTTGTTGAACCACGGACTTTCTACCTTTAGCTTGTTCTCCAATTAGAGTGTTCCAGTGGTTTTGACTGTCTATAGCTATATCTTTAGGAAGATTTTGTCCTGTAAAAGTGGCAAAGGACCTTAAGAAATCTACCTGGCTCATCAATGCAGTAGATTCCTGATTGGATTTTACTTTACCTTTCCATTGCACTAGAAAGGGTACTCTTGTGCCGGCCTCGAAGGTGCTGTATTTTCCACCACGAAAGTTTGCGAAGGGATCGTGTTCTGCTAATCTTTCTGCAGCGCCATCGACATAACCATCATCTAAGACGGGACCGTTATCACTGGTGAAAATTAAGAGGGTGTTTTCTTCTAAACCTAATTCTTTGAGCTTTTTTTGAACTGTGCCTACCGTATAATCCAATTGCACAATTACATCACCACGCGCACCTTTTCCGGTAGTGCCGGCAAAACGCTTATGGGGTACACGGGGTACATGAATATCATGGGTGGCCAGATAGAGGAAAAATGGAGAGTCTTTGTTCTCTTCTATAAACCCAACCGATTTATTTATAAGAACATCGGCGATATCTTCATCCTGCCATAAGGCTTTTTCCCCGCCGCTCATATAACCAATTCGGCTTATCCCGTTGGTGATACTTTGGTTGTGTCCATGGGAATACATCATTTTTAATTGTTCTGGGTTTTTACTTCCGGTAGGACCCTCATCCAAGTTTTTGCGATAGCTTACAGTTATTGGATCTTCAGGGTCCAGGTTTACTACACGGTGGTTTTCTACAAAAACGGTTGGTACCCTATCACCTGTAGCGGGTAGGAGGTATGCATAATCAAACCCTATTTCCAAAGGGCCCGGTTTAATATCTTTGTTCCAATTAACCGGCGCCTTTTTTCCCAAGCCAAGATGCCATTTTCCTACTACCGCAGTTTTATAGCCAGCTTTTTGCAAAACTCCCGGCAAAGTAGTGCTTCCGGGCAATATAAGACTCGTAGCATCACCTGGCGCCACTCCTGTACCCTGCTTTCTCCAGGCATATTCCCCGGTAAGCATGGCATATCGGGAAGGCGTGCAAGTTGCTGCAGCTGCATAGGCGTTGGTGAATTTTAAACCATTTTTAGCTAAGTTGTCTATATGCGGAGTAGGAATATCTCCTCCATAACTGCTAATATCTCCGTATCCAAGATCATCCGCATAAATTAGTACGATATTGGGAGAGGTGATATTTTGGCTTTTCACTTGTAAGGGAATAAGCCCCAGGGAATTAAATATTAAAAGATATATATAAGATTTTAGATAAATTTTCATCTATATAGTTTAAAAATACGTTGCAGTTCTATCATTCAATTTATATAAATTTTGAGTTATATATGTTTAATATTTTTTATAAAATACTGGTAATAAAAAGACAGGTTACTATTTCATACCTGTCTTTTATGGCTATTCAAAAAATCTTCTACTTGTTCTGAATTGTACTTTTCAAATGGATTAAAAGTAGATTATTAAAATGCTTAAGAATTAGCGTATTGGTTGCCTACATTCTCCATAATCCTTTTAAATCCAATAGGATAAGAATAATTAGAATTCAGCCCCGGTACCTGCCTGTGTAGACCATCCGGGATTTTGATAAATTATAGAGCTGGAAGGATCTGTTGACCCCTGAGGACCTGTGATAAGGAAATGTTCTGTAGCAATAGGATTCAAATAATGTGCAAAAGCCCAGGAGAATCCATCGCTTACGGGATTACCGGAACCAGTATTTATTCGATAAGGCATTAAGTAATTACTTTCTTCACTACTCGAAACATTTGGTACACCCCCCTGGCCGGGTTCTATCAACAAAGAATTTCCGTCTTCATCCTCATACCACTCCTCCATGGGTCCCCAAACTTTAAAGCCTTCGATAATATGAGGCTCACTCTTTAACTGATCCAGTGCTCTCCAGCGCTTTAGATCAAAAAGTCGCATTCCTTCTGCCATTAATTCGCTTCGTCTTTCCCTTCTAATATTGTATAATACGGGATCATTTAGTAATTCTCCAGCAGAATAAGCCGCAAAATCATTTTCAGCTTCTTTAGCCATATCAGTTGCAGAAACAGTTATTTCGTAATCAGGCTCTATCCCTGCTCTAGATCTAATGGCTCCCCAATATTGCCCGGCTTTTTCATTTATACTTCCCTCCATCAAATAGGAAGCTTCAATATAATTAAGGTAGGCTTCAGCAGCACGAAATACGATACTACCAGTTGAGCCACTATTGCCTTCTACATTACTTTCCAGGTAAGAAAGTCCTTTTTTTACAGAATAACCGGTCACGTCTTTTGTTTCTTGTAAACCTATAATATCAGGTATTCCAATAAGAAGAGGACTTCCATCAGAATCTACAGCATCTGTAAGTCGTAGTTCTCCCGGGGCTTTCATAAAAAGTTGAAGTCTTTGGTCTCGGTTTTCTTTAACATCTTGAATAAAATCATCACCAGCATAACCTGAACCAGACGCATAAATAGGTAGACCGTTATCCATCAGAAAATTGTCAACAAAACTGCGTGTGTATCCCGAGTTTCCACCATTCTGGTTAATATAGTGGTTAACGTTATGGCTTATACCAAGGGTTGGGTCGTAGTCTCTCCATAGTAAAACTTCGTCATATGATTCTAAATTTTCGGAACCAAACATTGTAAAGTATGGGTTGCCCGACGAATCATAACCAATATCTTCACCTGGAATATTTTGTGCCAAAGAAATATTATCTGCCACCTGTGCGGATGCTTCCATGGCCTCGGTCAGGAAAAAATCAATTTCTGTATCAATGTCTATATTAAAATCACTTATAACTCCCGCACCCGGCCAATCTGGTCCTCCGGGTACAAAAGGGGTACCTTTATGGTAGGTGAGCCAACTTCCTTCATGGAGAGCTACTCTTGATTTTAATAAAAGGGCCGCGTATTTTGAAATTCTGTTTTTACCGTTTGGTGGTACATCTTGAAGTAATTCAATCGCATGCTCAAGATCTGAAAGTACAAAACGTGCTACTTCATTTCTAGGTCTTCGCTCAGATTCTGCAATTAATTGTTCCATATCGTCTTCAAGGGTATTTGTCACTATGGGAAAATCACCTAATTCCTGAATTTTTTGAAAATACTCGTAAGCGCGGAGGAAATAAGCCTCACCTATATAGTGTTCAACATATTCGGGACTACCTTCAATATCTCCTGCTTCCCACCTTGGAAGAACGGTTTCTAAAAAATAGTTTAACTGACGGATATTTCCAAAATTCCAGCTTCCACCTGACTGTGAAACTCTCCATTCACCAGGTGCCCAAATATTACTGTGACCTGATGTTGCTTGATTATCCGTATGGTTATCCATGCTAAATGTTCCTATATTCCAACCGCCATGGGTTGGAAAATTATATCTTGCAATAGTATAGGCTGCCAGGTCTGCTTCTCTATTCAAATAGTCTTTCGGGGTAACATCAGATAGAGGTTCTCTATCCAAAAATTCATCAGCTTCACAACCCGCCAGGAGCATTAATGCCAGGCAGACAAAAATTGATTTTATTGACTTCATAATTATTTATTTTTAATTTTTTAGAAATTAATATTAAGACCAACGGAAAATACCTGGGAGTAAGGATAAGTTTTTCCATCATTCCACCCTCCCAGTCCTATAGATTCTGGGTCGAAAATATCTATCATATCCGTAAAGGTGAGTAGGTTTTCACCTGAAATGTAGAACCTAACTCTTGATTTTTGAAATGCTTCAAAGGAATAACCCAGCTGCACATTTTTTACTCTTAAATAAGAAGCATCTTGAATATATCGTGTTTGTGTTTGCTGATTTTTGCCACTACCAAATAAAGGGCGGGGATAATAAGCCTCGCGATTCACCTCTGCGATACCTGCCTGAACCATCTGGGAATCCTCGTCTCTGAAGAAATCCATATGCTCATCAAATCCTGCAGATTGCCACATTCCTCCGTTTGCTCCCCAGAAATAAGGACCGTTTGGCATATAATCCCTTTTTCCGAAACCCTGTAGGAATATCCGGAAATCAAAGTTTTTGTAATCACCACTTAAATCAATTCCAAACCTATATCGTGGCGTAGAATTGCCTATTACCGATAAATCACCGGTATCTTCCAATGTTCCATTTCCTGAGTTAACTTCACCATCACCGTTCAAATCAGCATACATAATATCACCTGCTTCCCAATTACTACCTAGTTGGTTTTGACTGGTATTTTCTAAGTGGTTCTGCATTTCTTCATCTGTTTGGGCAATACCTAGAGTGGTATACCCCCAAATCTCACCCATGATTCTACCATCGTACCAATCTGAAATACTATTAGTAGGGTTGGGGTAGTTAAGAACTTTCTGTTGAGAATCTGAAAAAGTTCCTCTTATACTGTAATTAAAATCTCCGATTTGATCTCTCCAATTAATTTCTGCTTCAAACCCAGTAGATTCCATATCAGCGTTATTAATTCGCGGTACTGCTGTTCCCAGAATAGCAGGCAGTTCTGGTGCGGGCCCTACCATATCCAAGGTTTTTCGATTGAAATACTCTAAACTTAGGTTTAATCTATTTTTAAGTAAAGCTAAATCCAATCCCAGGTTCCAGCTCGTTACTCTTTCCCATGTAAGTTGTGAACTAACTAAGCCGGGAGCTCCTGATGTGTTGGGTCTCTCTCCATTTAAGAGCCAGTTTCCATTCGCCGTACCAATTGGCATGGATTGATAAAAAGGATACCAATTACTCGTATTTTGATTCCCCAATTCACCATAAGAACCTCTTAATTTAAATAAATTTATAGCATCCAAATTCCAAAAGTCTTCTTCGGCTATGTTCCATCCTGCGGATATAGAGGGAAATAAATTCCAGCGTTTATCATCAATAAATCGTGAGGAACCGTCATATCTGGCATTAAGTTCTAATAGGTATTTCTCTTTAAAATTATAATTTAACCTCCCGAAATATCCTGCCACAGCCCAGTGCTGATACTGTCCTTCCGTCGCTCTACTTTCATCTGTAGCCGTATTTATTGTGGGGAGGTCTGGAGTTATTAAACCACTTCTGGAAGCACCAATTGTTCTGTACTTGGTTACTTCAGAATTATAACCGGCCATTACTTTAAAATTATGAGCTTCATTTATATTAAAGCTATAATCAGTATAGAGGTTTGTGCTATAATAATCTTCTTTCCGGTGATATTCGTAAACAGAGCTGTATCCAGGGGAGTTCCATCCTACTGATACAGGAAAAGGATCTCCTGCGACATCGTAAGCATAGGCAGGAAGAACGTTTTCGTGATTGTTGTTGTTGGTAAGTTTATAGTTACCAATGGCATAAATATTCCACCCTTCTACAGGAGTAATTGTAAATTGTCCCTGCATAAATAATCTATCGGTAAGATTATCTGTGCGTCCTCCTTGTTCTAGCTGGACAATCTCTCCAGAGGCATCTCCAAAATTCCCATTTGGGTCCCTAACAGGTACGGTAGGCCATCTTCGAGCAATGTTGTGATAAAACAATCCGCTTTGCTGAGTGGACTTGTTATAATTTTTTCTAGAAAATCTTGTGCTATAATTGAAACTGATCCAATCAGTTATTTCTGTATTTAGTTTTCCTGTAAAATCATAATCATCAAAGGTATCTTCGCCATAGGCTAGTAAACCATTCTGATCCATAAATCTCGCTGATGTGTAATATGTTGTTTTATCGGTACCTCCGCTAAGACTTATATTATGCTCTTGAGAAAAGGAAAAATCCTTATAAAGCTCGTCAAACCAATCTGTATTTGCATTAGAACCCGTGTAATACTGAAACCTGTCTCCAGTAGCATTTGGTACAGTTCCGTAATCTATTTCACCGTTTTGATACTGTACTATTCTATCAATAACTTCCTGTGAAAAAGGAGGTGCTTGTCCAGAATTGTTAGCGGCTTCATTCCAATATAAGGCAAAGGTATGTGAGTCCATCATATTGGGAACGTGAAGAGGTGAGGTGAAGCGGAAATTGTTGTTGTAATTGATTCTCGGGGCACCAGGTTTACCATCTTTGGTGGTAATCAGTATGACTCCAAATGCAGCTCTGGAACCATATACTGCAGAAGCAGCTGCATCTTTTAATACAGTAATGGATTCAATTATTTGGGGGTTAATAGCATCAAGGTCTGCTTCCATACCATCTACTAAAACCAGGGGAGCTGAGTTAGACCCGGATCCAATAGTACCGGAACCCCTAATGTTAAAGTTAAGACCTGAATTTAGCTCGCCTCCCAGGCCCGAAGTTTGAAAATTTAACCCAGGCACTACCCCTTGTAGCATTTGACTAACATTGGGTACAGGTCTGGATTGAAGAACTTCGGAATCAACTGTAGTAACAGCACCTGTAAGATTCGCTTTTTTCTGCGTACCATATCCAACCACTACAACTTCTTCAAGTGCCGATTCTTCTGTTTCCAGTTGTATGTTCAGCGTAGCATTTCCATCTACAGGAACTTCCTTAGTAGCGTAACCAATATAGGAAATACTTAGAATGGCATTAGATGGTACTTCGATACTGAACTCTCCATCGAAGTTGGTCATAACCCCGTTAGAAGTTCCCTTTTCTATAATATTAGCACTGGGTACCGGTATCCCTGATTCCATTTCGGTTACTTTTCCCGAAACGGTAATAGACTCCTGTGCTATTAAAATTGATTGACACGATAATAAGATCGTGCAAAAAGTCAAAAATCTTTTCATCTTATAAAAATTTATTGGTATTTAGTTAGTAAAATCTCCTATTTTTCAACCTGTTGAAAATTAATTAGTAGTAAGTAATTTTGCTTGCATATTGTTTGTGTTAATTTTTAAGGATTAAAATTTAAGTTTCGTTAAAATTGCATTTTAAAAAAGTTTCGGTTTTTAAGAAACTTCAGACTATATCGTTTTCGGGTTAATATTATGTGGAGACGAATTTATAGATATGTTAAATAAATTTGTATTTTGTGGGTATACATTTGGGTTACATTAACATTACTTTTGAGTTAGCGAATACGAATAAAATACTGATAATCATAGATATATGTTATTTTATCCATTTACAAGGCTGGAAATTCTGTTATTTAATAGTTTCACTTCACACTTTTTTAAGAGTATTTTTTTTCAAACCATATTTATTTTTGTGTCGATAGTAACTTATGGGCAAGAACCCGTTTTGCAGTTTGAGCATTTAGATATGAGTGATGGTTTTTCTGATAACAGAATAAATCAGGTGATGCAGGATCAACATGGAATTATTTGGGCTGCTACAAAATTTGGTGTCAATAGATACGACGGAGATAAGGTAAGATTGTATCCTTTAGCTAACAGCATTACTATTTATAAGTTACAGGTAAAAGGAGAAAATAATATCTTGGTTGGAACCGATAGAGGTTTATACAACTATAATAAGGAAAAAGACCGATTTGAGCTTTATCGTCCCGTGGATAAGAAAGTCACTGATACTATCTTTAACCAGAAGATTTTTAGCATTTCCATTTCCAATTCTCAAGATTTCTGGATTGGGGGAAGTACAGGAAAATTTTATTTTATTCAGGAAGGTAAAAAGAATTATAGCTTTAATGCCTGCCGGTTGAACCCGAGCTTTCCCAATGCGGATATTATTTCCCTTTCACAGGATAGGTTTGGGAAGATATGGCTGGGTACAAGTAACGGTGAAGTCTGGAGTTTTGATCCACGATCAAAAGCACTGCATCCTTTACAAGAAATAGAAAATTATTATCCCATTAGTGATATTTTAGTTGATAGTCAAAGTCAGGTATGGATAGCTAGCTTAGGTAATGGCCTTTATAGATATAATTTGGAGTCCAAAGAACTAAGTCACTATACAGCTAAGGCTAAAAGAGGAGAAAGTATTAATAACAATATAGTTCTGGGATTATATGAGGGTAATAATGAGCGGGTTTTTATAGGAACTGATGGAGGTGGGATTAATTTGTATGAGCCGATAAAGGATAAATTCACCTATTTTAAACAGGAAGATGGTGAATGGGGATTGTCGGATAATTCTATATTATGTTTTGGTAGGGGGATGCATAACGTAATATTTGCGGGTACCGTTCACGGTGGCATTAGCTACTTTAAGGATCGTATGAGTGTATATAATGTTTCTCCGCATAAATTAGCTTTTGAAACAGATAAACAAGGCTCCCGAATTCTTGAAGATTCTCAGGCTAATCTGTGGATCACAGCGGGGAGAAATGGCTTACGAAAGTATAATCCACAAACAGGTGAGGTTGATATTTTTATTGATGACAAAAATAACGACAAGGATCTATCGGGCGATATTATTCTTTCCATCATAGAGGATGAAAAAGAGCGTATTTGGATAGGCTCTTTAAGAGAAGGCTTGAATATTTATGATACCAAAGAGCAAAAATTTATAAGTTTCACAGGAAAAGAGAATTTAAGTGGTATTTACGCTATTGAAAAAGGATCAGATGGACATATTTGGGTAGGAACTACAAATGGAATTGTAATATACAATGAGCAGCTTAACATTATAAAACGACTCAATACCCATACCTGCGAAGGTCTAAGTAATAATAGAATAACCAGCCTTTATAAGGATGCAAAAGGGGAAATTTGGGTAGGTACTGAAAATGGGTTAAATATTCTATCTGCAGAAGGTGAGTGGTTAGAAAGTTTTTATACTTCTAATAAGGACAATACAAGCTTAAGTGGAAACCACATACTCTCAATTCAGGAAGGCCCGGATTTATCGGTTTATGTAGGAACCTATGGTTTTGGATTAAACAGGTATTCCCGAAGAGATAAAAAATTTGAACGAATAGGGGTGCAGAAAGGCTTATACGGAAAAATAGTCCGCGGCATTCTAATAGATCATCAAAAAAATATTTGGCTTAGTACCAACCTGGGGTTAAGCCGAATTAATAATGACACGATTAGTAATTTTGGAATACAGGATGGGATTACTCCCTTTCGTGGAGGGGAGGCGAGTTTAAGTAATTCGGGTCGTATTTATTTCGCGGGAAATGAAGGTTTATCATACTTTGAACCGGAAAGCCTACATCAGGAAATATCTCAACCACGTGTTTTTTTTACGGGTTTTAAAATAGTTGAAGAAGAAGATTCTAGAGAAATAGAACCTTCCGGTTTTTGGGATAAGCAAGGATCGGATATTTTAAAACTCCATGCGGATTTTAGCCTTTTCACCGTTAATTTTTCGAGTTCCAATTATTTCGATCTTGAGGACACAGAGTATTTTTATAAGTTAGAAGGCTTAAATAATGAGTGGCAAGCTTTAAACAAACTTAATTCCATAACTTTTTCCAATCTTGCACCCGGAGCATATAATTTACATGTGACAACTAAAAAGGGTACAGAGGAACCCTCCATTCATAAGGCAAATATTGAGTTTTTGGTGTTACCTGCTTTTTGGCAACGCCGGGAAGTGCAAGTAATCTCAATATTGTTATTAGGCTTGAGTATATTTTTTCTTACCAACTGGCGTAATAGAAATATTAAAAAACAGCGTGATGATTTTAAAAAGATTGTTGCTATTAGAACCCGGGAAGTAGAAAAAGAAAAGGATAAGGCCTATAAAAATGAATTGGAATTATTGGAAACGGAAAGACAAAATGAGCAACTCAAGCAAAAAAGGTTGAGTGATGAATTGAAATTTAAAACTGAAGAACTTACTAATAGTACCTTGAGAACCGTTCATAAAAATAACCTACTAGTTGAAATAAAAGAAGATTTCATTGCGGAAGGAAAAAAGCATATTGAGCTTAAAAAATTTTTCGATCAAATCGTAGGAAAAATAGACGATAGTTTAGCAATCGATACCGAATGGAAACAATTCTACTCCATATTTAAACAGGTACATCCCAGTTTTATACCCAGCTTAAAAAAGGAGAACCCTTCTCTTACTGATAGAGAATTGCGTCTGTGTGCACTGATTAAATTAAATTTTCCTTCTCAACAAATTGCTACATTATTTGGTATTTCCCTGAACTCTATTAAAGTGGCCCGGCACAGACTAAGAAAAAAATTAAAGATAGAAGAAGGTATGTCTTTTGAAGATTTTTTTAAGCTTAAGGGACTCTAATTCACCTGACCGAATGATGAGATGCCCAAAGTCAAAATTATAGTGAAGTCCGCTTCTTTTGTGGTAAGAATGCTAATAATAGGGTGAAAAAAGTATGACAAAATTTGCTCCAGATATGTACTTCAGAGTGAAAGACCTGTAAAGATATGTACTTGTATTTTAACGTTCAACTTGCAATACACAAGTATAGAAAGTATTTGGAAGAAAATAGGTTAACTATATTCCTAGAGCTTCAAACTTTCTTAAAAGATAAGGCAGGAAAGCGAATAGAACCAGAAAAACCACGAGGCTGCCTTGAATGTGGCAGCTTCATGGTAATTAATAGATCTTTATACAGTAATTATAGAAATTAGTAGAACACTCTATAATCTTTTACATCTTGCATTCCTATAGAATTATAAGTTACTCCATCATTCGACAGGGATACTTCAACATCTTGATAAGTTCGATTATCCCCGTTAAAGGCACCTAATTTTATAGCATCAAAAGAGATTTCCTGTCCCAGATCAATAATGAGTGTTCCTGTGGAATCTAATCCATAGTAACCGGAACTGCCACCATTTATCCCGACACCATCTGCTAATATGGAGGGAGCGTTATGTCCGGCAGGCAGAACAAATTCAGTTTCTTCATTAATGAGGGTAACCTCTGTTAAATGACTCCACATATTAACCGTACTGCCATTCATTTGGATCTTTATATACTTGTAACCCGTAAAACTGAAAGTATTAAAATTTTCGATATCTTTTATTACCGCATCTTCATATTGGTTTCCATCTGCTGAAACAGATACTTCTACGTCCTCATAAATACGAATATCACCATTATACACTCCTAATTTCACAGCATCAAATTCATAACCTTGCCCTAGGTTTATAATTAATTTGCCATCAGAATCTAACCCATAATAATTAGTATTTGAACCATTCACACCTATCCCATCTCCTAAAACTGCCGGTGCATTATGGCCTGCCGGAAGTGTATATTGAGTACCATCATTTATTAAGGTAACCTCAGTTAAATGACTCCAGTTATTTGTAGTACTACCATTCATCTGTATTTTTATATACTGATCTGAACCCGAAGGGGGACTAGGAGCAGGGATGTATTCGTAGTATTTCACATAATCAATTACGAAATCGACCGGTAATTGACTGGAATCGACATTACCTACCCAGGCTCCTCCCAGTTGTTGAGATAAAATAAGGTGAAAGTCCCGATCGAATGGCCATTGCCGCCAATCAGCACCTGCTTCTTTATGGTATGTAAATGTGGGGGTTCCGTTTATAGTAAACACTATTTTGTTGGGATACCATTCCACTCCGTAGGTATTAAATTCACCAGGGTTTACATTTACAGTTTTAGTGCTCGGCGAGCTCTTGGTGTTACTATGAATAGTGGAATGGATAAAATTGTCAAAATTGAGGTGTTCCATAATATCTATTTCGCCGTAATCAGGCCATCCTCCATATTCACTTGTACTACCAAGTAACCAGATTGCTGGCCAACTTCCCTGGGCTGATTCCATTTTAGCACGTACTTCCACCTTGCCGTAGGTGAAATTGAATTTATCTCTGGTCCAAACTCCACCGGTAAGATATGGTCTGGGATCAGTTTGAGTATCCGTGTTAACCAATCCTTTCAGATAAAGATAGCCATCCGATACTTCATACACCTGATCGTCTGTGGTCATATAATTTCTCCAATCGGGAGTCCCTTCTGTAATCCTGCTCCATTTGGTGGTATCAAGCACGGAGCCATCAAAATCATCTTCCCAAAACAATTGGAAATTTGCTGATGCTGTTAAGTGAGCAGTTTTACTCGCTAATTGTTCGGTACTATCCATTTCATCCCTGTCACATCCAAGACATAGGATAGTAGAAAATAGAATAATCCATTTTTTTCTCATCTTTTTAAATTTTGGTTAATAATTAGTTATAAAAAAACCTTTGCCAGATTAAGCTCATTATTCTATGAGGGTATTTTGTCGATAGCGACCCTTCTAAGGCTTAATAGGTACGATGATTATCAAATTGAAATAGTATTAAAATCATTAATTTGCCAGATTGGTAACTCATAAAGCTTCGCTACCTAAACCAAAGTAAATTGGAATCTAAATTCCTATCGAAATTTCTAGAATTAAAGTTGCCATATGGTGGAAGGGTAAAATTTAGTCCATAACTTCCTTATTAAACTGGCTTTGGTTAAAAGACTCCAGGCAATTAAGTTATGAGCATCTACTATCATTTTTAATTTACATTGATATTTTAGTTCGATCCTAAGGCTGTAGTACGAGATGGATTATATTCGTAGTACTTCACATAATCAATCACGAAATCAACCGGTAACTGACTGGAATCGACATTACCTACCCAGGCTCCTCCTAATTGTTGGGATAAAATAAGGTGAAAGTCCCGATCGAATGGCCATTGACGCCAATCAGCACCTGCTTCTTTATGGTATGTAAATGTGGGAGCTTCATTAATAGTAAATATTATTTTGTTGGGATACCATTCCACTCCGTAGGTATTAAATTCACCAGGATTTACATTTACAGTTTTAGTGCTCGGCGAGCTCTTGATGCTGCTGTGAATTGTGGAATGGATAAAGTTGTCAAAATTAAGATGTTCCATAATATCTATTTCCCCATTAGCAGGCCAACTATCATCATTTTTCCGGCTGAGTAACCAGATTGCCGGCCAACTTCCCTTTGCCGATTCCATTTTAGCACGTACTTCAACCTTACCGTAGGTAAAATTGAATTTATCTCGAGTCCAAACTCCACCGGTAAGGTAAGGTCTGGGATCAGTTTGAGTATCCGTGTTAACCAGTCCTTTCAGATAAAGGTATCCATCTGCAACTTCATAAACCTGATCGTCCGTGGTCATATAGTTTTTCCAGTCCGGGGCTCCTTCTGTAATCCTGCTCCATTTAATTGTATCAATCACGGAGCCATTAAAGTCATCTTGCCAAACCAATTGAAAATCTGCTGCTGTAGTTTTAGGTTGTTCGGAAATTTTCTTTTTTGCCAAACATCCAAGGCATAAGAAAGTAGAAAATAGGATAATCCATTTTTTTTTCATTTCAAGTATTTAAATAGTGTTAAAAAGAAATTCGTGTGCCAATTCTTACTAAAAAATTGAATTAGAAAACATTCATTTTTTAAAATGGAACTAGATCCTTTTTTATATAGACCAGTTTCGTTAAGATGATTGTTGCACATAATAGCACTTTTTTTAGAGGTTTTCATTTATAGATGTATCAGAGAAAGGTAAAGGAAAAGTGTAATCTTCTTTTGTTATTTCTCCTAATGTTTGTAAATCATCCGGGTGTTTATTGGCATTAGCTTCCTCTACCATTTCTAATCGAATTAAATCAAACCAACGTGTTCTTTCTGCTGCAAATTCCCACGCCCGTTCCTGCACAACTGCCGCTGCGAATTCGGAACCTGTCAAGCCACTTAAATCTTCCAGGCCTGCTCTGTGACGAATAGCATTTATACTTTCATAGGCTAAGACATCAGGACTGCCTGTGGCTCGTGCTTGTGCTTCGGCGTAAATAGTCAGTACGTGAGCATAGCGCATCATAGATTCGGGAACTGATGAACTCCAGGTTCTTTCATCTCCCTTGATATAATATTTTTCATAGTAAGGGTGCTCTGTTTGGCTTTCCTGCCACGGAATCACCTCTCCATCACCGGTAATAAATTCAGTGCGAAATGTAATTTCCTTTCTTACTCCTTCAGGAAAATTATTAAAGAAATTTAATTCGGCGAAAAAATCATCCCACCCCGATTCTTCCCCCGGCATAGCGGCAGATCCATAATTACCATTGGTTGTAGTGCCATTACCTCGAAATGTCGAAATCTGAAATACAGTTTCCTTGGTACCATTTTTTTCGGGATCATTTTCAAAAACTTCGGCAAGGCTAGAGAGCAGTTCAAATCCGTATATTTCCTTATTATCAATTACTTCTTTTGCTTTTGCAGCGGCAAGAGCATACTTGTCAGTTTGTTTTAATGGCCATCCCGCTGCGGTTAAATATACACGGGCCAGATAAGCTTTAACCGTCCCTTTATTAGGGCGACCAGCATCTCGTTTAGTATTGGGAATTTTTTCCTCGGCAAGTTTTAAATCAGCCTCTATTAAGGCATAAACTTCTTCGGGAGAAGATTTTTCTATGGTCAAGAGATCTTCAGAATATTCCGCTTGGGTAATAAGAGGAATTTCTCCATATAACCTTACCAGCCAGAAGTAGGAAACCGCTCGTACAAAATAGGCTTCGCCTGCAATGGTGGTTATAGTCTCTTGATTTCCTGTAGCATTTTGAAAATTTGCAATAATATTATTTGCTCCCTGAATAGCTTTATAACAACCAGTGTATAAAGCCTGAGTTCTTTGGTTGGTTTCTGAAACATTGAATTGATCAAACTCTCTAAAACTTGCTTTATTGCTGGCTTTATGGGTGGTAACATCATCAGCCCCCATGGTAGCCGCTATTGAAGTTGAATGTAAAAAGCCAGAGCCCCAGGTGGTTCCCCATCCCTTGTAGGCTCCTGTAAGGGCTGCCTCCAATCCTTCTTCACTGTTTAAAGCTGATTTTCCTACTAGTGCTCCATTGATTTCCTCATCAAGGTAATCTGAACATCCTGTTAGAATAGTGATCAAAGATGCTATATATAATATTTTAAAATTTTTCATTTAATGATTTTTTGGTTAAAATGTTAAATTAAGTCCGACAGTATAAGTTTTGGAATTAGGGTAGGCTCCATAGTCTATACCTTGAGCTGTATCTGTAGCTGAACCAATATTGCTGGATTCAGGATCTATACCTGAGTACTCTGTAAAAGTGAGTAAATTTGTTGCGCTGAGATATAAGCTCAAATTTGCATCCTTCAAAAAGGAATCTGGTAGATCATAAGCGAGGCTTATGTTCTTTAATCGAACATAATCTCCTTTCTCCACAAACCGACTAGATTGGGTAAACATTATATTTGAATTGCTAAAAGCTGGTATATCAGAAGTTTCATTTACACCAGGGATATATCGATCCTGTATGTCAGACAAAATAAATTGTCTAGCATCCCCACTTCCAGTCATCGCGGCACCTCGTGTATAATTTAGCTTATCTATGCCGAAGACCCCTTGAAAAAATAAGTTTAAAGTAAAGCCATTATAGGTGAAGGTATTGTTCCAACCAGCTGAGGTAGTGGGAATTCCCTTACCTATTATTTGAAAATCATCTGTAGTAATAGTACCGTCACCATTAATATCTTCGTATCTTGAATCCCCGGGCACCGCATTATATCTGCTTGCCTGTTCTTCCTGTCCTGGTTTCCATGTTCCCAGGTACTCGAGTCCCCAATAGGAGGCTAAAGACTCACCAGGCATTAACATAAATTCATTAGTTGTAGATAATCCTCCACCCACATGGGTACCCTGCGGTATTCTTGATGCGATACCTCCAAGGCTTTCAACCTTATTTTTTACTGTTGATACGTTTAGATTACTTGACCAGCTAAATAAATCTGAGTTTAAAATATCAGCACTTAAAATAAATTCAAATCCTTTATTTTCAATTTCTCCTACGTTTTGGGTTTGAGTTCCACCTCCTACATAGGAGGGCAATGCCTGATTTAAAAGTAAATCTTTTGTATTTTTCTTAAAATAATCTACTTCTACAGAGAGTCTTCGATTAAAGAATTGCATTTCTAGGCCAATATCCGTCTGAGCGGTTGTTTCCCATTTTAAATTTGGGTTTCCTGGATTACCTATTTGAATTCCGCTTCTTACGCCCCCACTGTTAAAGGCCATAGGAGTATTTGTATTATAAGTGCTTAAAGTTGCATATGGATTTATAGCCTGACTACCGGTTTTACCCCAGCTACCACGTATTTTTAATTGATCGAATACATTTAACTTCTGGATAAAATTTTCTTCCGAAAGTACATAGCCCAATGCAAGTGAAGGGAAGGTGCTAAATTTATTGCCTTCCGCAAACTTAGAAGATCCATCTCTTCGTATCGCTGCCGAAGCCAATAGTTTATCGTTATAGGTGTAATTGAATCTACCTAAATAGGATAATAAGCTCCAATTAGTAAAACCCGAACCTACCGTATATGATTCGGCCAGAGGTAAATTATAGTATCCTAATGAAGGAAATAGTAAGGTGTTTCCTGCTGAAGAAAAATAATTGTTAGTAAACTCCTGAGTTTCAAATACAGCTACCGCGTTAATCTTATGAACCTCATTCAAAGTTCTATTATAGTTTAAGGCATTTGTAGCTTGCAATGTAATTTGTTCGGCTGAAGAACGACTTGCACTAGGATTATTTTGGCTGGCGGCATTCCCAACAAAGCTCTGGCCTTGGGAATTAAGGTAGTTGACTGCATAATTTAAATCTAAAGATAACCCCTCTATCGGTAGTTTATAATTAACATTAGCTATGATATTGGCAATATTTCTTTGATTATCATTATTTCTTTCATAGAGTAGGGCAGCAGGGCTATAGGTAAATGAGCCTACGGGGTCTGAAAGTATATAATTGCCATTTTCATCATAAACGGCAGTTGTAGGGGCCCAGGCCAGTGCTTGTACTACCGGGTTAGATGCTCCGCTTTGTAATCCTGTATTATGGTTTTCCAGACGTGTGCCGCTAATATTGACACCAATAGACAAATTATCATTTATTTCAGAAGAAATATTGGATCGTATCCCATACCGTTTAAAGTCGGAATTTTCTATGATACCTTTTGAATCTATGTAATTTCCAGATACCAAATAGGAGGTTTTTTCACCACCTCCTGATACGTTCACTTTATGTTCTTGTCCTATAGCAGTTCTAAATATTACATCCTGCCAATCTGTACCCCCGTTCGATTCATATCCAGAGATTTCTTCAGAAGTGAATACCGGTGAAATGCCTAAGGCTTCAGAACGTTGATTAACTACCTGAGCAAATTCGCTTGCTCCTAAAACATCCCATTTCTGTATAACCTCAGATACTGAAAAATTTCCTTCGTACGAAACTTGTATCTCCCCTGGAGTACCATCTTTTGTGGTAATAATTACCACACCATTAGCACCTCTGCTTCCATAAATCGACGTTGATGCTGCGTCTTTTAAAACTTGAATAGATTCAATATCGCTAGGATTTACCATATTGAAATCGGCTCCAACGTAGCCATCAATAACATATAGAGGATCATTATTTCCTAATACAGAATTGGCCCCTCTTATTCTTACCCGGGATTCTCCTCCGGGAGCACCACCTGCTTGTGTCACTTGTACTCCAGCTGCACGTCCTTGTAGTACTTGGTCAACTCTGGTTACAGGTTGTTGTTCGAAATCTTCGGTAGAAACCACGGAAACCGAACCTGTAAGATCTTTTTTCCGCTGAGTACCATATCCAACTACCACCACATCTTCTAGAGCAGAGGTTTCTATATCCATTTCAATATCGATTTGGTTCTGGCCATTTACTTCTATTTGTTCTGTTGCGTAGCCAATATAACTTACTATAAGAATAGCATCTTCCGGAACTTCAATGGAAAATTTTCCATTAAAATCAGTCATCACCCCGTTTCCAGTATCTTTCTCTAAGATGTTGACTCCGGGAAGGGAAATACCTGTTTCTGCTTCGGTGACCGTTCCTGTCACTTCAATAGATGTTTGAGCAAGCATATCGAATTGAACCGATAGAAGTGCTACGCATATGACTAAAATTTTTCTCATAAGTTTTTTAAAATTGTTTAGTTAGTAGAGTTTATTATTAATATTTCGAATCTTGTAGTTTGTTGTTTTTATAGGCTAATTGGAAATCTATGCCGCTTACAAATGATTAGGACTCGATAGTTTGATGGTTAATGCTTCATCATTATTTTCGCCCATAGGTTATTTGGATATATGTTTATTGCCGTTTTAAACTCTTGCTTTGCTTTACCTGAATTTTTTAAGCCTTTATAGCCAAGTGCTTCCAGGTAGTAGGCATAAGAAATTGTTTTATTATTTCCCAGTGTAGCCTGTGCAACTCCGATGGATCTGTTATCTGAATCACCTTCCCTAAGCTTTTTTCCTTTAGTGATTAAGTTTTCGAAAATCTGTTTTGCTTTTTCGGGTTGATTAAGTTTCTCAAATGCTTTGCCTTGGAAATAAAGTAGATCGGTCATTCCTGGACCATTTTGAGATGTAATACTTTTCTCATAACTTCTTTGAGCCTGTTTGTTTTCACCCATTTTCTGATAAGCCTCTCCCATAAAATAATAGATCATCGCATTTTTTTCATCGTGTAGAGGCTTTCCTACTTCAAGATTTTCTGGATATAGAAGAGCTTTATTTAATTCATTAATTGCAATTTCGATTTGGTTATTCTTCAGCAATTCCATAGCTTGAAGGGTAT
The DNA here is from genome assembly GCF_002311535.1 of Salegentibacter sp. UBA1130. Taxonomy (NCBI): domain Bacteria; kingdom Pseudomonadati; phylum Bacteroidota; class Flavobacteriia; order Flavobacteriales; family Flavobacteriaceae; genus Salegentibacter; species Salegentibacter sp. UBA1130. Next base: position 19,508 of record NZ_DCAP01000031.1, read on the forward strand.
GAGCGTTCACGTAGCTCCAGTAAGTTTCTCTTCCGCCTTCCCAGGTTCTAAAGTGATAATTTTCCAGAAAGTTAATAGCCTCCTCATAGTCGCCATTAAGGTTTAATATTTTTATATAAGCTTTGGGTGCCGCAACATCCTTTTTTACCACATCCAAGTTGTCTCTGAGAATTGCTAAGATGTTCTTATAGTCGCGCCTGGACTCATCATAGTATCGTGATAATTCATCAAACCAAAGAGGGTGGGAATTATCCCGGGAAATTGCTTTGGTTAAATAGTTTATGGCCTGCTCAGGATCTTTTTGATGATAAAATGTCCCAAAAGCAAGGTTACGCCAGGCCATAGAAAAAGAGCTGTTCAATTCAATGGCTTTTTTCCAGTAAGTCATGGCCTGCTCAGGTCTTTTGTCATAAAGCAGGTTTCCTAATAAGTAATTTGCCGTAGCATCAGAATTATCTCTTTTCAGCGTATTTTTAAGTACTTTTTCAGTTTCCGCTCTGTAAGGAAATACAAATTTTAATGAAGCGGTTCTGGCCATTTTTTGCATCCTTATAGTTTTTTGAATATTTCCAGATTTTGCATAAAACCAGGAAAGATAATAAGGGATCAATGGATTCTTCGGATTTTCAATTTCAGATAACAAAGAAATTCCTTCATTAAATAATCCTGCATTCATATAGCGGGTGGCGACTTCTATATAGTTATTTTCGACATCCTGCATATTTTTATGCCAATTACCAAGCGAAGCCTTACCCTGTAAAATGCTTTTTTCGTATAAGGCTGAGAAGTCGAGTGGATCATAAGCCAATAAGCCATCGATCAATTCCATTGCTTTATCCGGTTTTCCTAATTTTCGTAGGATGGCACTATATAGAGTATTAATTCTGCCATCTTTGGTATTGGTTGAATAAGCGGCCTTTATATGTTCCAATGCCTTTTGATAGTTTCCTTTTTTAGTTTCCAGTTGTGCTAATTCGAAGTTAGCAGAAGACAACCATTGATAATACCAGGTAGCTCGACCCAAATTTTCGTATGCCTTCTGGTCAAGTCCTAATGCTTTCTGCGCAAGTCCCATATAATAGTAGAGCTCTCCTTCTTTTGGTTGATAGTATTTCACTTTAAGTGTGTGCGCGGCACGTTGAAAATAGGATAGTGCCTCTTGGTATCTAGTTTGGTTCAATCGCCGTATTCCTAAAGCAATATTTACCCTGTAATCATTTGGTGATATTTTTAATGCGGTTAGATAGTAATGGTCAGGGTTTATTCCTGCTCTTTTGAATTGTTCTACAAATCGCCCAGTGAGATAGAGTTCTTCTACCGTTTTTAATTCTTCAGGTTTTTTAATTTTTTCCTGTGGTTCGGGTAATTCGGGTTGTTGAGGTTTATATGGGGAATAGGATACCAGAATATTACCCTGACTATCTTTTAGTTCAAGATGAAGTTTAAATTCATCTATTTCTTCCTCACTTCTAAATGTGGCTGTAAAAGGAATATTCGGGGCAATTTCCAGATATCTTTTTACCAAAGTATCATTTCCATTCTTTAAAATTAACTGAGCATTTTTAAAAACCCTTGTGGTGTTAGCCCCGTAAAAAATTGTATTAGAATTACGCATCTGGAGCGTGATTGAAGCATCTTTAGATGAATTTTTTACGATTTCCAAATCGCGAATAGGGTACCAATAATTCTTAGCATCTTTTACCGAGTGTGGAAGTATCCAACTATAATCTGGTTGATTATTGGAGAAGGTGCCTGTCATTAATTCTACATAGGCTTTACCGTCGTCGGTAAGTTTTCTTCTGGCATTCTGACCTTGCTGTCCTGGGCCAAACTGCCAGAGTTTTGAAGTAGCGTTTTCAATAGGATCTCCCAGGTGGATCGTCCCGGCATTTTTACCGTAATCATATCCGCCAAGAAATCCTTCTTTAGCTTGCCACATAAATATAGAAACCGGATTAGGATGATTCTTCCACCAGGTTAGATCGATACCTTGAGTATAATCAATACCATTATAATTTTGATTTGAAACAGGCCATTGTGTGAAACTAGTGTTGTTATGAAAGACGCCTATCTCCTGGCTGGGAGGCCAAAAAGTTCGAAAGTCATCGTTCGCAGTAATTGCCACATTGGCCCAAAAAAGAAAGTTCTGGGTTAAGGTATTTGTATTGTTAATACGATAATCTACTTCAATATAGGAACGGCCAGGATGTAAGGTCATTCCCACTACGCCCCGCAGATCCATAGTTTTTTCCGTCTCACCAATCCAGATAGTAGCACTACCATCTTTATTTTTTACCATTCTATAGTCACTGGGAAGCATCGTAGTAGTTCGGTGATGATGGGGGAAACACCATTCAATGCCTCCTGAAACCCAGGCCCCAAGTGTACCTATGAGGTCTGGTTTTATGACGCTATTGGTATGGAATAATTCATGTCCGTTAGTTTTGTCTATTGCAGAGAATAATCGACCACCAAAGGCCGGTAAAACTTTAAGTTTGATGTATTGATTTTCTAGGTAGACCATTTCATATTCGGTATCTACAAGTTCACTTCCTAAATTTGTCTGGGACGGATACGGATAAACTCGGCCCTGCGCCCCTTGAACAGCTCTTCCTGTATAGAAGATAGGGCTGGTTTTATCTTCTCCCATCTGGTATGTAGGAATTACTTCCGTTCCCTGGTATATTTTCACCTGAGCAATAAGATTTGTACCTATCAATAGTAAAATGATAAGAGCAATCTGTAGAGATCGACAAGGTTGTAGATTTTTCATTTCAGTTTATTACATTAAGAGTTAATACCGGGAAATAGAAGTAAAAAACGCTATAGAGTCTTAGTCATTTTCCTTACTTTTATAAAAACCTAACCGACTTTTATAAAAACTTCATCAATCTTATGGATTTATTCACAAAACTTTATATATATAGGCTATTCAAAGCCTGTGCAAAGTTTTGTATAGCTTTGAATACCTATGAATGACCATAAATACATACAATTTTGTTTAAGTCAGATCGAAAAAAAATTAGGCTGGGGAAAGTCCGATTCGTGGAAGGAATCCGAATTTATAGGCTTATCTGAAATAATCTTTAAAGAAACTGAGATTTCAATAAGTCCACATACCCTAAAGAGGCTTTATGGAAAAATCAAGTATAAAGAACACTATAATCCGCAGCGCGCTACCAAGGATGCTCTAGCTAAATTTACAGGACACACTAATTGGATAGCATTTATAAATTACTATGATCGCGAGAATGGTAGTGAACCAGGGAAAATATATTTCTGGAAGAATAAAAAGATAAAGATAGGACTTCTCATTTCCTTGGGTCTAATGATGCTATTATTCCTTCCTCAATGGACCGGGGTAATGAATGCCTTTGTCAAAAACGAACAAAAAAGTTCTTATTCTTTTAATACCATTGATACTATTGCCAGCGTACCTTATACGGTATCGGTAAATTATAGTATTGCAAATATGGCTTCTGATAGTGTTTATCTTGATTTTGATTTTGACCATCCCATCACTGGCCCGGAAATAAAGAAATTAGATAAACAACGATCCTTATATAATTATACTTATCAGATTCCTGGATATTACCATATTAAATTAACCAGCGAGAACCGGATTCTTAGCGGTCAGAATGTATTGGTAACTTCAGAAGATTGGTTAAGTTATTACTATCCAGAAAACCGGCAGATTCTATGGCTTAATAACCAGATAAATAATATAAATAATGATGGATATTTATATCAATCTCCTGAAAATTTAATGAATAATGGATTTGATATTACTTCCGTATACTATGTAGACAATCAATTGTTTAAAGACTTTGGGATTGATGGGGATAATTTCGAAATGGAATTAAGGTTCAAGAATTCAGGTGAAACTGGTGGAATATCCTGTTATGATTTTGTTTTAACCTTATTGTGTGAAAAGGACTTTTCCCATTTCAAACTAATGGAAAAGGGGTGTTCAAGTTATTCTGGGATAAAGGTTGGGGAGTTAGATTTAAATGGGGTCGATCAGGATCTTTCATCATTAACTTTTGATCCTAAATGTTGGATCGATCTCAATGTAGTAGTAAAAGCACAAACAGTTAATATTATAATTAACGACGAATTAGTTCTTTCGAAACCGTATAAAGGTTCTAATGGAAACATTGTAGGTATAGAACAATTGTTTAAGGGTACCGGATTTTTAGATTATATACGCATAACAGATCTTGGTACACAAAATTCGTTTTCTGATGATTTTGATTAGGGGTTTTGAATCATTCTATTTGCAGAGATAGGATGAGTGGTAAATAACCTGGGCCAGATTTACAACTTTAGCTTTCATTACATGAAAATAATAAAAACCTCAAAATAATCCAACAAAAAAGGCTGCCTTTTCAGACAGCCTCTTTTGTTTAAGCATTGAAAAATACTGAAAGAGTAGAGAACTTACCTATAACCTGAATTCGATCTAAGGATTTAATAGAACAGTGCAATTTGATTGGTTGTTTGAGTTTCAAATTTGATCGCTGGTTTTTTTTCCTGGAAAGAATAGGCTATGAGACTGGCTACGAGATTTGTAATGAAATTCCCAAAACTTCTGTGCCTGGAATGTTCAGCCTGGCAGATATTTTTGAGCTGGTCGTTGATGGTTTCTATAATTGACCTCTTTCGTAACAAGATTTTATCTCGCATGGTCATCAGTACATTCTTCATATTATTTCTGATTCCTGTCACCAAATGTAGTCCCTGATCAAATAGTAGCGCGGTGAGTTCCTTAGAGAGGTTCCCTTTATCAGCATATAAACTGCCAAAAATCTTCTTTAGAAAATTATCTTGTTTGATAGGTGTTCGGTCATCCACATTGGCTTGGGTGATAATAAAATCAAGCAATTCTCCTTTATCATTTACAACGATATGGAGCTTAAATCCATAAAACCATCCCATCGTTGATCTGCCAGTGGTGGCAATATCTTTGAATACTTTATTATTCTTTATCCGCTTATTTTTACAAGCTCGTATGGGAGTAGAATTTACGAATGAAATTCCAGTACATTCTCCAAGACAGCAAGTTTTCATATAAAGAGTCAGTGGAAGCATATTGGCCTGCATCAATTCTACAAAGCGGTTGTAAGAAACTGTTTGGGGAAATTCTTTTTGTAAATGTTCCTGAACATAGTATAAATAGAAGTGTTTAAAGGTGCGATGACCACTCAGGTGAAACAGCACAGTGATGGTTAATATTTCACTGGTAGACATCTTAAAGGATCGATTTCTTTTGTTTTTACCCCTGGTTAGTGTTGTGCAGGTTCAAAAACTTTACAAAAGTCATCGATAGAACAGAAAATTTCAGTAATTTTATCAGTAGAAATTAGGTTAGTATTTTGGTTTTCAGATACTTAAATATAACCATATTTCTGCTTTTTTCATGCTAAAAAACTACTTTTCTTACGTCGAACTCAGGTCTATAGATAGCTTTTAGAACAATATTATCTAATAATTAGATTCTTCTGACCTTACTTCGCAAGTTCCGGTAGAACAATTTCTTCCCGCACAGGCAAGTCCAAAAAGCCCCATAGCAGCAGGCCAGGCGCCGAGAAGAATACCAATCCATTCTCCTTCAAATGCGCTTTGCACGATTACAAAAGTTCCTATTAAAAAATAGGCAGCTCTTATCCAGGTCCAACCGGTAGCAATTCTTTTTAGCATATTAAGATTATATTTTACCTTTTAGTGCGGCCCAGCTGCCGCCGTTATGCACATTTGAGAATCCGTTAGATTTTAGTACACTTTTGGCGGAAGCACTTCTCATCCCCGAAGCGCAACAGGTAATTATTGGCTTATTTTTATCTTTTAATTTTTCAAAATTTGCAGATAGTGTTTGCAAAGGAATATTTTTTGATCCTTTAATATGACCGCCCGAGAATTCTGCTTTACTTCTTACATCTACGATAATTCCGCCTTCCTGCAGGAGTTCTTTATAATTAGGAGCAGGTTTTATTCCTAAAAGCTCTTTAAGTTTTGAAATCATAATTAGGCTGTTTCTGAGGTTAAAAAATTAACTTCAAGCCACGATCCGCCATTTACACAATCAAATCCCTTGCTGCTTAGATAATTTGCAGCCTGTCCGCTTCTATTTCCCGAGGCACAACATAGAATCAAAGGAGATTCTATTTCTTTTAACTCATCAAGCCTTAGTGGAATTTCATTTAACGGGATATTTACGGCTGTAGAAACACTTCCTCCCATAAATTCGTTAACGGTCCTTACATCTACTATTGTTCCCTTATTATTTTTAATTAAATCTTCTGTTTTCATATTTTAATATTTTATTTGAAAATCATTTAATCTGTATTGAAGAATACAGAATTGAAAGACAAAATTACTACGAATGCCTTCTTGCTACAGTCACTTTTGTTACATAACCGATTAAAAAACAAAGAGAAAGCAAAAAAAATCAGGATGGTATAATGACCATCCTGACATTAAGATTTAAGAAACTTGCTCGAAATCTAAGAAAGTCTTTCAATCACCATTTTTAATTTAGAGCGCACTTCTTGTGCAACATCTCCAAGTTTGTGGTTTTCTACGGCACTCATAGAAGCCACAGGATCTACTGCAGAAACTTCAGTTTTTCCATCTTCTGTTTCCTGTACAATTACGTTACAGGGTAGCATGGTGCCAATCTTGCTTTCAGCAGAAATTGCCTGGTGGGCCATTTTCGGGTTGCAGGCTCCAAGAATTCTGTACTTTCTAAAATCTACATCGAGTTTCTTTTTGAAAGTTTCTTTTACATCTATTTCAGTAAGAATACCAAAGCCTTCTTCTTTTAATTCTTTGGTCACTTTATCTATAGCCTCATCGAATGAATCGTTGAGGACTTTTGAAAAATAATAGCTCATAATATAAATTTTTTGGTTACCCTTAAAGTTAATTGTTTTCTAGCGAGGGAAGAAAAAGGAATTATTAATCTTGTGTGAATTTCCTAAGAATTTTTTCTCCTCAAGCTTATTTTTAGAAAATAATCCAGATCCAGTTTAAAACTATTTTTAAGCTGAATTCCTGGAATCTGCTCGATTATTTAGCACTTCTAGCCGGGCTTCACTTCATCAGTCACTCCCAGCCTTTCCAGGATCTTATCCATAAGACACCAGTGCGTAAGGGAGGATTGAAGCAGGTTTGCCCCCACAAAAGCGGTAAACCACAACCAGTTAATATTTACATAAACGGCTAATAAAAGACTTACAAGCACAAAAGTTCCTGCAATTCCACGTACAACTCGATTTTTCATTTTAAAAAATTTTAGGTTAGATATAATTTTCAATGTTCACCACGGCAGCTCTAATGGGATTATTGGTTTCCAGGTTCTCATTAAATTCTGAAACCAATTGGAACAGTAGTTCAATCTTTTCATTTTCGGTAAAAGAGAAGAACATAAGCGATTCGTTCCCGCCTTTTTCTCCCGGAAACCAACTTCTGGTTGCAATGACCGAATTGGTATTTTTATAACCGTCTATTTCAGTACGGCTGAAGGCTTCAATATTTGCCTTTTTAAAAATGCTGAGGATCTCTTTTTGAAATTCCGCAACACTTGTTACAATTAGTAGTTTCATTTTTTTAAGGTCTAATGTTCAAAGTTTAATGGTGATTCAGTTCTCAGTTTTAGGTTGTGAGTTATCAGTTATTGCTTTTCCAGCGCTCATCACCGACAACCCACAACTCCAAACTGTCTTACATCACTTCCTCAGTTTTTTTCTTCAACAACAATTTCTTTTTTCTCCCGTGTTTCATATTTCTTGCGCTCTATGATATAATACACTAAAGGCACTACCAGCAGCGTAAGAATCGTAGAGACAATAGTTCCTCCCATTAATGAGATTGCCAGCCCCTGGAAAATTGGGTCAAATAGTATCACGAATGCACCTATTACAACAGTTCCTGCAGTTAGAAGAATAGGAGTAGTTCGCACAGCACCGGCTTCTATCACTGCTTGTTTCAACGGAATTCCGTCTTCCAGGCGTAGGTTCACAAAGTCGATGAGCAGCACCGAGTTCCTAACCATAATTCCTGCAAGGGCGATCATCCCTATAAAAGAGGTAGCGGTAAAGAAGGCTCCCATGATCCAGTGCCCAAGTACGATCCCAATTAGGGAAAGCGGAATGGCTACCATCATCACGATTGGCGCACGATAGTTTTGGAACCAACCAACAATTAGGATATAGATGATAAAGATCACTCCCAGGAAGGCAATTCCAAGATCTCTAAAGACCTCAAGGGTAATTTGCCATTCTCCATCCCATTTTACGGTATAATCATCTTCCATTTCGGGTTGTTGTATGTAAAGCTCGTCTAGCTCATAACCGGGAGGAAGTTCGATCTTTTTTAATTTCTCCTCCATTCCTAAGATGGCATAAACAGGACTTTCAAGCTCTCCGGCCATATCTGCCAGCACATACACCACGCGCTTTTGATTCTTTCTGAAAATGCTTTTCTCCCTCACCTTTTCCTCGATTTGAACAAGATCTGCCACACTCACCATTTGTCCGGTTTGTGATACCATTTTGATCTGGGAAATATCTACCGGAGTGGATTTTTCCTGCTCTGCCAGAGCAAGAAGGATTCCCACTCTTTGAGTAGCATCTTCATCATATAAATGTGCAATTGCTCTTTCCCCCAAAGCGGCATTCATTGTATAAACGATTTGCTGCGGAGCAATTCCATAGCGCATTGCTTTCTCTTTGTCGATCTCAAAATGATATTCAGTCTGGTCTGCCTCTACCATCCAATCCACATCTATCACATCTGGGGTTTGTTTTAATATGTTCTGGATCTCATCAGCAATTTCCATTTGCTTCTCGTAATCGGGTCCGTAGACTTCAGCAACAATTGTTGACATTACAGGAGGTCCCGGTGGTACTTCCACGATTTTCACATTGGCATCAAATTTTGCCGCAATCTTCTGAATATCGGGTCGTAATATTTTCGCGATGTCGTGGCTTTGCTCACTTCTTTCGCTCTTGTCTTTCAGGTTTACCTGAATATCGGCCGTATTACTTGCACCTCTCAGGTCATAATGTCTTACTAGTCCGTTAAAGGTTATGGGTGCAGATGTACCCACATAGCTCTGATAATTCACCACCTCCGGTCTTTGGGACAGGTACTGCCCAATTTCCCTGGAAACAGTCGCAGTTCGCTCTAAAGTTGTGCCTTCGGGCATATCTATCACCACCTGGAATTCATTCTTGTTGTCAAACGGAAGCATTTTCACAGCGACCGATTTGGTAAAGAACAAGGCAACAGAGCCCAACAACAACAGCATAGTGGTACCCAGGAAGATCCAGCGGGTCTTTTTGTTGTTAATAAGCGGCCTTTCCAGTTTATTATAGATCTTATATATTCTAGTGTCCTCAATTTGTTCTGCCGATTCTTTCTCAACACTGTCTTTGCCTTTGCTTTTCTCTCTTAAAAAGATGAGCCCCAGGTATGGTGTAATAGTTAGTGCTACGAATAATGACAGGATCATTGCAATGGAAGCTCCAATAGGCATCGGGCTCATATAAGGTCCCATCAATCCACTTACAAAAGCCATTGGCAATACCGAAGCAATCACCGTGAAAGTGGCCAGGATAGTCGGGTTTCCCACTTCGTTAATGGCATAAAGCGCCGCCTGCTTGAACGGCAGCCGTTTCATCTTGAAATGCCGGTGCATATTTTCGGCTATGATAATGGAATCATCTACCACGATTCCTGTTACAAATACAAGAGCAAAAAGGGTAATTCTATTAAGCGTGTAATCCAGCAAATAGTAACTAAGCAGCGTAAGTGCAAAAGTCACAGGGACAGAAAGGAAAACCACTAGTCCGCTGCGCCAGCCCATAGCCAGCATCACCACCAGGGTAACTGCGATAATGGCCCCGATCAAATGCAGCAGTAATTCTGACACTTTATGAGAAGCTGTTTCTCCATAGTTTCGGGTAACTTCAACGTGTACATCATCAGGTATAAGATTTGTTTTCAGGTGTTCCACCTTATCAATGATCACATCGGCTATTTTCATAGCATCCGCCCCTTTGATCTTAGCCACCGATATGGTCACTGCAGGATATTCCGAAGAAAAATTACTTCCCGCTGCAGAGCCTTTTCCGTAGCCAAAAGAAACATATTCCTTGGGTAATTCCGGTCCTTCGATCACTTCAGCAATCTGGTACAGATAGACCGGTTGTTGCTGTTGAGTGCCAATGATCAGGTTCTCCACATCTTCAGCAGATTCGAGGAAACTTCCGGTGTTCACCAGAAATTCAGTATCATTTTGATTGAAACTGCCGGAGGAAAGCTGCTGGTTGCTGGCCTGAATCATTTCAGCCACCCCAAGAAAATCCACTCCACTGGATGCCATTTTATCTTTGTCCAGCACGACGCGCACTTGTCTGCTACGACCACCAATCTTGTTAGTAATGGAAACATCGGGCACTTTTTCTATTTCGTGCGTAAGCTCATTGGCAATTTGCCTAAGCTGGTAATCATCATAAGTTTCACTCCACAAAGTAAGGCCCAGCACGGGTACATCATCAATGGCGCGGGTTTTTACCAGCGGCATCGTGGCGCCCAGCGGCATCTGGTCCATATGCTTCATAAGTTCATTATAAAGCTTTACATAGGAGCGTTCAATATCTTCGCCCACCAGGAATTGCACGGTCACCATTCCCTGTTCCTTCATTGAAGTGGAGTAGATATATTCTACCCCGGGAATATTGGAAACCATTTTCTCCAGCGGTTGTATCACCCGCGACTCAAGTTCTGTGGAGCTTGCACCTGGATAACCAACAAAGATATCGGCCATTGGCACGTCAATCTGGGGCTCTTCTTCCCTGGGGATCAAAAACGAACTGTACACTCCAATGACCATAAACACGATCATTAGTAGCACCGTAAGCTTCGAATCCATAAAACCTTTGGCAATTTTGCCTGCTAATCCTTCTTTCATTTCTTAGTAGTTTTTTTGCTGAAGGCTTATCGAATTTCGAGTTTGGCCCCATTATATAATTTCCCTTCGGCTGAAGAGATATAAGACTCCCCGGCATTAAGACCTGAAAGAACTTCCACCTCATCCCCAACCGTTCTGCCCAGACGCACCCATCTTAGAATGGCTGTATTTTGCTGGCTAGGAGTATAAATTCCTTGGAGATCGCCACGTGTCACAAGTGCTGAAGACGGAATGAGAACAACGTCCCGGTGTTCTCTAGCTGTGGTAGGAAACTGAACGCTGGCATACATCCCCGAATAAATCGAAGCATCGGTCTCGTCTAATGCGACTTTTACCACATACTGCCCGCCTGAATTCTTTGCGGAAATGCTTATTTCTGAAACTATTCCTTTTAAGGTTTCTCCTGAAGATTTCACCTGTACATCCACTTGTGTTCTCTGTTTAACCGAAGCTATTTCAGATTCCGGAACACTTGCCCTTACTTCAAATTTTCCCGGAACTTCCAAGTTTAGCAACGGCATACCGGGATTTGCCATATCCCCAACCTCAACATTTTTTGAAGTAACTATCCCACTAAATGGTGCGACAATATTGGAATAAGCGAATTGCGCGTTGATCTCGTTTTTTTGCTGCCTGGCACCTTCAAGCCTGGCCTTTGCCATTTCATACCGGGCGGTGATATCATCCATCTCCTTTTGGGAAGCGCTGTTATCTGCAAACAATGAACTGTATCGCTCATAATCTTTTTCTGCATTTCTAAAGGCCGCTGTGGCTTCAGTAATTCCTGCATTTACCTGCGCCCGCTTTGCCTGCAGGTCCGCATTATTGATCTCGATAAGCAGCTGACCTTTTTTTACCTTATCGCCTACTTTTGCATTTACGCGGGTTACATAGCCCATATTTCGGGTGCTTAAAGTGGCATTTTCAACGGCTTCTATTTTTCCGCTAAAAGTGAGGAAAGATTGATCAGATTCTGAAGGAGTTTCTACGGTAACTTCCACTGCCGGAGTATTTTCTGTAATATTTTTTTCTGAAGAGTCCCCGCAACTAAAGAGTAGGGTCGTTGCTCCCAAAAGACTCAGGATATATAATTTGGTTTTCATAAAAAGACTGTTATTTAATTAAAAAATCGAGATGTGCCTGTGCGTAATTGTATTCGAAGATTGTTTGTGCGTATTCCAGTTGTTTTTGGGAATATTGTGCTTCGGCCGTAAGCAGGTCGCTGGTTTTTTCAAGCCCCTGTTCAAACCTGTTGGAGCGTATGCGCAAAGATTCTTCAGCTTGTTCCAGTGCAAGTCGGGTTAGGTTCAGCTTATTTTCGGCATCCTTTACTGCCCGGCTTGCCCTGTTGCGTTCCATTTCGCTTTTGGAAACATAGGAATCATATTCCAGCCTGGCTTTTTCATAAGTTGCCTTACTTTTCTGAAGTTTTCCGAAGCGCTTGTAACCTTCAAACAAGTCCCATTTCAACTGAATGCCTGCGAGATATCCGCTGGCATCGCCAGAAAATATTTCATTATCATAAAGTTCATAGCTTCCAAAGGCATTCAGACGAGGTAGAAAAAACATTTTATCTGCCTGCAGCATTTCGCCGTAAGCCTCAGTCGCCAGTTCCATTGCCCGAATATCTGCTCTGTCTTTAGAAACAGTTTCAATATTTTCCTGAACAGGAATTGAAACTTCCAAAGGATCTGTAGGTTCGAAAATAATATTTACTGGTTCGTTTAAAAGATATGCCAGATAATCTGATGCATTGATCACATTGCTCTTTGCATACTGAAGCTGATTATTGACTTCAGAAACCCTTATTTCTACTGAAAGTACATCTGATCTTTGCAGATATCCCTGTTTATAAATGTCATCCGCGAGTTTCTTATTGGCAAGTGCTGCCTTTTGGGCGCTTTCTAAAACTGTTACTGCCTGGTGTGCGAGTTGCAGTTGCATATAAGCTTTCTCCACTTCCAGCACCATATGGTTTATGGTTCGATCTGTTTGTAAAGCAGTGGCGTCCATTTTCTTTTTTGCCGCTTTTCGCTGGTAGATCCCGTCTAAATTGATAAGCGGTTGCTCCACTTCGATCTTTGTGGCAAAATTGTTGATCCTTTCAGGATTGTTTAAAAAATCAGGATTGAAGTCACTCTGTGTAACAATTTCCTGGTTCAGTTTAGACCCAAAAGCCATCAAAGGATTGGTAGTGGTCATCCCGGTATGGGAAACTGCCACGTTTGGTAAAAAGATTGAATTTGTTTGCCGGTAATCTCCCCTGGATTCGAGGAACTCCTGCTGTGAGATCTTGATCTCCCTGTTGTTTTCCTTTACCAGCTGGACGGCTTCACTTAAGGATATGGGCTTCGTTTCCTGCGCCTGTAACCATAGCCCCGGCAGTAAAGCCAACATTGTAAATATATATTTGATGTTCATCGTTTGTATATTATCTCTGATTAAAAGTTTTTGAAGAACCAGAATTTTTCATCCCACCATTTGGAGAAATGTCCCCACTGGGCGGGGGTTTTCATCTTTACCTCATTCTTCCCGGTAGCCGAAAACCTTCCTCCGGTCTCACTGGCTTTACCTTCGCCCGCTTCGATAAAGTATTTTCCTTCGGGCACGAAAGTTTGATCTGGTTTTTGATTTGAAAGTATTCTGCCAATATTATGAGCTACTACCGCTGCCTGTTGTCTTGCAAAAACCCCGATCTTTGGAAGCACAGATCCGGTTTCAGCTTTTACGTGGGTGATATCTCCTATCGCATAAACATTTTCATATTTGGTTTCCAAGGTCTTGTTATCCACATCTACCCATCCGGAATTTCCTGCTAAATCGCTCTTTTTGATCACCCCGGGTAGCTGGTGCAGTGGAGTATAGGCCAAGAGATCATAAGCATAGGTTTCTCCATTGCTGAATTCCAGTACATTTCCTGAAACAGCTTTCAGTTCGTGGTTTGGGAAATATTTGATCCCTTTTTTTTCCAGCAGTTCCTTTAGTTCCCGCGAAGCTTCAGCACCGGCGAATTCCATTGGGCCGGCTTCAGGCGTATACAGAGAAATATTAGTGGATTTAGGAAGGTTGTTCTTTCTTACGAAATCTTCTATAAGCATCGCAGCTTCATAAGGCGCTGCCGGGCTTTTAAACGGAAGGGAAGAAACTAAAATAGCAACTTCACCTCCGTCAAACTTTTTTAGTTCAGCATAAAAATCCTGAGCTCCTTTTAGGGTAAAGAAATTAAAGCCAAATTGTTCAAGGTTATAAACATCTGCCTGCTCCACGCCCAGGGAAACTACCATATGATCTCCTTTATACTGCTTCCCTTTTACGGTTACAGCAATATTTTCTGGATCTATGTTTTCTATTTCCCCTCTAATAACTTCCAGGCCTGAAGCCTGCAGTTTATCTGTACGTTCTATGATCTCCTGCTGTTTGCTTTTTCCAACCATTATCCATGGGAGAGATGGCGAATACACGTTGGTTTCCTCTTTCTCGAAAACCAGGATCTTTACAAGATTGATATCTTCTTCATTCCCGCTGTGTCTGCTCAGTTCTCTTGCAGTGACAATTCCGCCTTGTCCGGCTCCTAATACTAAGATGGTTTTCATAATTGATTATTTTTAAAATTGATGCTGTGAATGCTTATTGCAATAGCTTCAGCTGGTGCTGTGGGATGCACCATAGAAGCCAAAATTTTTGGAAATTCTATCAGGATTTCTCTTAAGTAGTCTTGTAGGTTGTTCATTATTCAATTTTTATGTTGTTGAGGTCAATCCTCAAACAATTTTATTTCTAATTAGATGACAAAATTAGTGGGTGGATTACCTGTGGGAAGCAACTTTTGTTACATACAGGTCTGGTTGGCAGGTGGGTATACGGGAATATTTTTTAGGGTCCTATGAGGAAAATCAGGTTTTTGGAAACCTGTTGAAATTTTAATTCATAGTAAGAAAATACTTACATTAAAAAATAATTTTATCTCTTAAGAATCCCTGGAAATAAATAGGGCCAGACTGAAAATTTTATAAAATTAAAATAATCATATTATCAAATTATTAGGATAAAAGTTTGGAAATTGTCGATAAAGTGATAGATTAGACGAATCTATTAACCTTTTATTAATCAAACATTTTATTTTTATGGATTTAAAAAACTTTAAATCGTTCGCGGTAACTGCAATAGCTGCCGCTTTTTTTGTTTCATGTTCTCAGGACCAAGCACGAGAACAACCTATGGATGAAGAATTGGTAGCTCCTTCTTCAGCCGATATTATTGAAGGCCAGTATATCGTAGTTTTTAATGAAGATATTACCGGAAATGCTTCTTCAAAATATCCGGAAAGTTATACCAAAGCTCAGGAAGAAGTGGCTAATACTACCAAAAGGGTATTATCTGAAGCTAATATTCCTGACACTGAACTTTTAGCTGTTTATAGTAAAACAATTAATGGTGCAGCCCTTAAACTTAACCTGCAGCAGGTGGAAGCTTTAAGAGGTAAAAAAGAAATTGCTTTCATCGAGGAAGATAGAATTGTGCAATTTGCCCCTCCTTGTGGAACGCCAAACGGCGGGCCCTGTGATGAAGATCCGGGAGATGGAGACGATGGGGGAGGAGACTCTTCCCAGGATGTACCTTACGGAATTACCCGGGTTAATGGAGTAGCTTCTTACACTGGTTCTAATGTTGCGTGGGTAATTGATAGCGGGATAGACACAGATCATCCAGATCTTAATGTGGATGCTTCAAGAGGATTCAATGCATTTACCTCTGGAAGAGATGGAAAATCTACCGATGATGGTAATGGTCATGGAACACACGTTGCTGGAACTATCGCAGCTTTAAATAATGATTTTGGAGTTGTTGGGGTAGCACCGGGAGCTTCAGTTATTCCTGTAAAAGTTTTGGATAGTCGTGGTAGTGGTTCTTACTCTGGCGTAATAGCCGGTGTAGATCACGTTGCTGCTTACGGAAGTGCTGGCGATGTTGCCAATATGAGTCTTGGTGGTCCAACTTCAGATGCCTTAGATAGCGCAGTACTTTCAGCTTCACAAAACGGAATTATTTTCGCTCTTGCAGCCGGAAATGAAAGTTCTGATGCGAATACCAGTTCTCCTGCGCGAGTAAACGGAGCAAATATCGTAACGATCTCTGCAATGGATTCTAACGATAACTGGGCTTCTTTTTCTAACTACGGAAATCCGCCGGTAGATTACGCTGCTCCAGGAGTTGCGGTTAATTCTACCTGGAAAGACGGTGGTTATAATTCAATAAGTGGTACTTCTATGGCTTCACCACATGCAGCCGGAGTTCTATTATTAGGAAGTGCCTCTACTGATGGAACTGTAAATGGAGATCCAGATGGAACGGCAGATGCGATTATTGTACACTAAAAAATAGCTTAAATTTTATACTGAAAAGCACCGCCAGGGCGGTGCTTTTTTATTTAGTTAATGCTTTTATGATTCGTTGTTCATTAATTAGAACATCCCGGAATAATACATGTGGAAACTGATTATTTCTTATTTCCGCTTTTCCTTGTTATCAGCCCCACTTAAGCTCTTTTTAATTTGAGGGAGTTTTGGTAAAGCTGATATTATTAAAATAAAGTCTATTAATTAAATTCAGCGCAATCGCCTGATGGTTGATAAACGCCTGCTCCCTGTTGGTAAACTAAGGTGGCGCCTAAATGCCCAACATACATAAGATAACCGGAGCCTATTGATAATGTAACGATACAAAGAATAGATAATAAATTCTTCTTTTGGGTAAGTAATCGAATTCTTGAAAATTTTAATAGATCAAGAAGGAGGGAGGCAGTAAAAAGCCAGGCGGTAATATACGCCAGGTTTTGGTGTTGTTTAAGAACGGTGGGATCACAAATTTTTCGTGAGACAATACCATCGGCTAGATTACCGGTATAAATTGCAATCCAAACTCCTATTGTACCTAATAAAAGTAGTATAGTTCCTCCTTGTTTCCAGACTTCTTTTGCCGAGCCCAGCGCTATTAACTTAAACAAAAAAGCAACTAATAAAATGGCGATAGGAAAATGAACGGACAGAGGATGAAAAACCTCTGTCCGCCAAAAATCAGGTAACTGATTCATTTTATTCCATAATTTTTACAGAAATGGGATCTAAACGTTTTCCCACTTTTTCTACTTCAACTTCAACCTTTTGACCTTCTTTCAATTCTGAAAAATCTACAGTGCTTCCATTTCGGGTTAACTCGGTAGTTTCCTTGAAATACAACTCTAAAGTCTTGTTATCGTTTGTTTTTACGTAAATCTCATCTTTAGAAGGTTCAACCTCTTCTATTGTTCCCTGGTAAGTTCCAGATTCTACGGTATCAGTACTTTCTCCACAAGAAACCATAAAAAGAAAAATGCCTATAAAAGCAACTGAGTTAAAAATTTTACTGATCATAATTTTAATTTTTTGATTATCTAATTTTAAAGTTACAAATAATATGTTTGGATAGAATAAACCTAAAGGAGTAATTACGTGTGCAGTGAAATTTACTGCGCAGGATTTCTCCCCAGGGCCTGCAGGTACTCTGCCTGGGTTTTTAAATATTTAACCTGAAGATCTAATTGCTCCAGCCTGGCCTCTATAAACCGGGTTTCGCGGGTATTTATTAAAAAGATTGAACTTTCTCCAAAATT
This sequence comes from Salegentibacter sp. UBA1130, assembly GCF_002311535.1. NCBI lineage: Bacteria > Pseudomonadati > Bacteroidota > Flavobacteriia > Flavobacteriales > Flavobacteriaceae > Salegentibacter > Salegentibacter sp. UBA1130. The sequence goes on from NZ_DCAP01000031.1 coordinate 37,132, forward strand.
GAATTTACGCACTTCTGCCTGAAGTAATGCATTAGAATCTACCACCATTTGTTCTGTCATTTCAATTTGCTCTAAAAATGCCTGAAGTTGTTGTTCCAGGGCATTAATTTTGGCTTGTAACTGGTTGTCTTTAAGGTTTAGCTCTAATTTGGCATCCTGCAGCTCAAATTCGGCTATCTTAAGATCGCCACGTTCCCTTCTTAAAAATAATGGCATAGAAAATTTTACACCCGCTTTGTACGCACTGGCATTAAAAGTTTCAAAGTTTTCGGGTTCTTCTGAAAGGAAATTATACTCCAAATCTATTTTGGGTAATAACTGATTAATGCGATAGCGTTTTTCTATTTGGAGCGCTTCAATTTTTCTCCTGTAAAATTCTAATTGCGGGTGGGTATCTAAATTTGCTTCAGGAATTTCAGAAATTAAAGTACGGAAAACTTCTTCGGTAGTTACGGGTCTTACCTGTTCCTGTAAAATAAGCGGTTGATCTTGGTCCCATAAATAGGTAGAAAGTTCCAGCCGTTTTTTTCTGAGTTCTACAATGGCCTGGTTAGCCTGGAGTCTACGTTTTTGAATATTTAGGCTTGCTTCTACGGTGTCTATCCCTGCAACTTCGCCCATTTGAGCGCCGCGCCTAATTCCGCGATAGCGTTCATTTGCATTCTCTAGAAAATCTTCAAAAATCTGTAATTTCTGGTGCGCTCTTAACCATTCAAAATATACAAACGAAGCATCCAGAAGAATATCATTTATCATTAATTGCTGCTCGGCCCGGCTTTGGTCCCGATAGGCCTGGGCTTTGCGTAAACCCGCCATTCTAGAATTAATCCAAAGTCCTTCTCCCACCGATAAAACTACGCCTGCCTGAAATAAACCGGGTTCTGGCACTTTGTTTTGCGGATTTACATAGGCGCCCTGATTTTGTTGAAATCCGCCTTTTAATTTTAATCCGTACCACATAGGTACTTGTAATTGGGCATCAAGAAGGTCGTAATATTCGGTACCTTTATACTCTTTTTCTTTATAATCTACCTCAAAGCGAGGGTCAAATGCACCTCTTGCTGCCTGTACTTCGGCATCACCTATATTTCTTACCAATCCTGCCTGGCTAACTACAGGATGTTCACTTACTACAATATCTAAAAATTCGGTATAACTCAGGCTGTCTGTTTGGGCAACTGCCGAAGAACAAATAAAGAATAGGATTGTAAAATAGTGTACAAAGCGCATTTATTTGGCTACTTTTTATTATTACTTTTTGCCGCTTGAGATTCAGTATTGTCACCGGTTCCCGGTTCGTAATAGTTAGGGGGGAAACCATTTAAGTTTCGCCATAATTCATACCAAATAGGAACATTTTCTAAGAGGGCTATAGTTTGCGCACCACTGCCAATTCCTATTTGTTCCGGCCAGGGATTATCATCGGGATCAGGGGCGAGGAGAACACGGTATTTACCATTTTTTGAAATATAATTTTCTACCGCAACTACTTCGGCACCATAAGTACCATAAGAAAGATTGGGCCAGCCGCTAAAAATTATTGAGGGCCAACCATCAAACTGAATACGAACCTCTTCGCCCACATGCATAAGTGGTAAATCTAATGGCCTAACATACGTTTCTACCGCCATTTGATAGTTGGAAGGCATTATACCTACTAATTGCTCTCCTTGTGAAAAAGTTTCACCTAAACCTGCGCGTAGAGCTTTATTTACGTAACCATCCTGGGGTGCAAGAATATAATATAAATTGCTACGCTGTTGGTAATTTGAAAGCTGAATTTGAAGTTTATCAACTTCAGCGCGAGTACCAAATTGGTTGCTTTGAGTGGTAAAAATTTCCTGCCTGGTTTTAGAAATTTTATCAGCGTATTCAGCAGAAATTCGGTTTATTTCAATTTCAGCATTTATTACTTCATTACGGCTGGCTAAAAGTTGATTTTCTTGCGCAATTAGTTGGGCCTGGGCTTCCTGCAATCTTAAACGCCTCGCTTCCAAATCGGTTAAAGATTTTAAACCTTCTTCTTGCAGGGTTTGCATACGTTCAAATTGCGTTTTGGCAATTTCTACCTCGGTTTTTGCTGCTTCCAGTTTAATACTGTCGCTACGAACCTTTAAGCCGGCTTGCGCCAGTTTATTAGTGGCCATACTTCGCTTTAACTCCCGTTCTTGCTGCTGCGCTTCTAATTGTTGCCTAAGTGCTTCTATCTTTTCGTCATAGGAGTCGGCCGATTGGCGTTTGGCGTCTATTTGGCTGGAAGTTCTATTGATTAATAAAGGATCAAAATAATCACTACTCACCTCTGAAATTCTTAAAATAGTATCTCCTCTATTTACAAAATCCCCTTCGTTAATATACCATTGCTCAATTTTCCCGGGGATGGGAGATTGTATGGTTTGTGGGCGGTGTTCCGGGCTTAGCGTGGTAACATTTCCACTAGATCTTATATTTTGTGTCCAGGGTAAAAAGAGAATAATTATAAATAATAAAAAAAGGCCAATTAGCACCTTATTAAATATAGTGTAGTGTTTTCTATTAAAAACGAATTTCCCCGATCTAGAGTCAGAAATATCTATACGCTCGTTTAATTTTTCTTCAGAAATATTCAGCATATCTACAGGGATTTAACGATTTTACCATCCTCTAATTCCAGGCGCTCATCACAAATTTCTTTCCATAAATCATCATTACTGGCTACAATTAAGCTCCATTTTTGCTGCGGATCGGTTAAAAACTTTAATATCCTTTTCTTTTCCTGAGGTTCAAATTTCGTAAAAGGTTCTTTTAAAATAAGTATTGCAGGCTTATTTACAATAGCCCTGGCCAGGATAATTCTTTGTGAAATAAGGGAAGATAAATATCTACCTTCAGGATGAATTTGAGTATAAATACCATTGTTTTGCTCTTTTACAAAATCTTTTAAGCCAGCCTGTTCTAAAGCCCAATCTATATCCTGGTCTGAAATAGATTCATCTCCAAAAGTTATATTCTCCCAAAGACTACCTTCAAACGGAATTTCATCGGGTAATAAAGTCCCTAGATATTGCCGATATTCATTTAAAACAAGGGTGTGCCGGGCGAGATCGTTTACATAAATTTTACCTTTTGTAGGACTAAAAATACCTGAAATGAGTTTTAAAAGACTGGTTCTTCCATTTCCTGCCGGCCCGGTAATTACAAGCGATTTTCCGGGGTTCACTACAAAATTAATTCCCTTTAAAACCGAATAACCTTCCGGCTCAAATGCCACATCTTTAAATTCCAGTTTAATACCATTAGAAGCGTTTACAGAATTTTGATTTTCTGAAGGTTCTAAGGGTTTATCTACTACCTGTCCCAGTTTCTCCAGCGAGGTAAGGGTGTCATAAATATCCTCAAGGCCTCGTATCATTTTCTCTACGGAAGAAATAATTAAGAGAATAATGATCTCGGCGGCTACAAATTGACCAATATTCATTTGTTGGTTTAGAACCAACATTCCTCCAATAGCCAGGAGACCACCGGCTACCAAAACCTTAAAAATAATAAGTTTAATGTACTGAATTTTAAGAACGCCAAAATGCTCTTCCCGTTCCCTCAGGTATTTTTCGGTAAGTTTATCGTTTTTATCCAGCGCCAGCTTGCTTCGGCCAGAAATTTTAAAACTGTTTAAGTTTCGGGCAACCTCCTGAATCCAGTGAGCTACCTGGTATTTGTTTTTAGATTCGTCTAAGCTGGTTTTTAAACCTTTGGCAGCTGTAAATTTAAAGACGATATAAATTAATAATACCAGTAATAGTCCATATAAAATAAAAAATGGGTGATAAAGGGAGAGCAGTATAACTCCAAAAACAACCTGGACTGTGGCCGCCGGGAGATCTAATAAAATTTTGCTTACTCCTTTTTGAACTTTTAGGGTATCAAAAAAACGGTTTGCCAGTTCTGGCGGATAGATATTTTGTAAAGCTTCACTTTTAATTTTGGGAAAACGGTAGGAAAATTCAAAACTGGAACGTGTAAATATTTTTTGCTGAATATTTTCTGCCAGTCTAAGTTGTAGCAACTCAAAAACTCCAACCAAACCTACTGCGAGCGTAACTAAAATCACTAAAATTACCCAGCTGGTACTAACTTTTCCTCCCTGAATTAAATTCACAATAGCCTGTATACCCAGGGGAACTGCCAAATTTAATAAACCCGCGAAAAGTGCATAAAATAAAATATGACTTACATCGCGCTTGTCTAATTTTAGTAAATTCCAAAGTCTTTTTACCGGAGTACCTGGTTTAGTTTTGCTCATTAAGTAATACTATGCAGTTTAAAAAGTGATTTTCCATAATATGCAAAAATAATTTTCAAAAGAATTTTTCATTAGGGTTTAATCAAATTTTAACGCTTGTTCTTGCTTTATTTTTGATTAGGTTTCCCGGTATTATATTATTTGGGATGCAAATTTATTCCATTTTATAATGAGGTTAAGGGGTTACTTCTCGTTATTCTTATTCAAGCTTACTTTAAGGTCTTCTTTTTTACCCGTTCTTTTAATAAACAGTTCTCCGGGATTTTGATTTCCTTTTATTTTTAATTCAAATTCTGAACGTGGGGCTAAAATGAATGGGAGACTTTTGTTATTAACAATACTAAAATTATCACTAATATTTATTTCGGTAATTATAATAGCCTGGTTACCTCCTTTATGAGAAATTCTAAGACTTTTTATTTCTTGTTTTGAAAAATCAAGATTGTCTTGTGATGCTTTTAATTCCCCTGCCAGAATAGCATCGGTACTAAAATTAAGGGAATTGTCTTTGGCAAAAACTTCAAACGAATTTAACTCTGGGCCACCACCTCGATTTCCGCTTCCGGCACCAATAATAATTTGCTTATTAATGGTAATTGCCTGGGTGCCGTGCCGGCCTTGTTTTAATGGAGGCAGGCTATCCCATTTTCCATCAGCAAAATTAAAGATTTCAGCTTCATTGTGCGCTTTTTCCTGGGCATCACTTTCACCTCCCAAAATTACAGGCTTATTATCTAAAAGTCCAACTGCCGTGCCGCCTCTTGGCGTAGGAATTTCAGAAATGGTTTTCCATTTTCCCGCATTAAAATCGTAGATATCTGTGGCTTTCACTGTACCGGCAAATCCGTTTCCTTCAACACTTCCAGATTTCCTTCCGCCGGCAACAAAGAGTATATCCCCAGTTATTACTGCTTGAAAGTGATCCCGTTCATTAGGCGAATTTGGAAGTATTTTCCATTTATTTTTATAAACATCATATTCATCAAACCAATTTACCCAACCGGAAGTATGCCCATTAGTAATTCCGTTTATTAGGTATATTTTTTTATCTTTTATTGCAACGCCGGCAGCACCACGTCTACGGTCTTCAGGAATTTCGGGTCCTTTTACCCATAAATTTTCTAAGGGGTCGTAAATATAAATATTAGGAATAGGATCTTCATCTGGCCAGCCACCGGTAAATGCGCCTAATATATATACAAGTCCGTCCAGGCTTACGGCCTGTGTATGGTGAATTTCCAGGGGAGGTTGTGCTCCTTTTTTCCATTTTTGGTTTTCGGTTTCGTAGATATCAATTGGTTTATTACCGCGACCTCCAATTAAAATAAACCGCTTTCCTGCCTGTACAAAAGCATTCTCGTGGCGTTCCTGTGCTTCTCCATTTGCAGGAAGAGTTTTCCAGGATTGAGAATTAAGGCTAATTACCGAAAAACAAAGAATACTAAGTAAAAGGTATTTTTTCATCATAATTAATACTTTATCATAAATATAAGGCTTCTCACAAAACACTAAGGTAGGTTTAACCAAGCCTTAACTGCTTTAAGTCTCCCTTTTTAATAAGTTGCATAGTAAACCATAAAATCTAAATTATGAAACTGAAAGCTTTATTTTTGAATTGTACACTTAAAAAATCTCCCAAAACATCTAATACCGAAGCCTTTATTGAAGAAGCTGAAAAGGTTTTTAAAGGCCTTGATGTTTCTACCGAAATTGTTCGTGTGGTAGACCATGATGTAAAATTTGGAGTTACCTCTGATGAAGAAAATGGAGATGAATGGCCTAAGATTTTAAAGAAGGTAAAAGCTGCCGATATTTTAATTCTAGCTACTCCAATTTGGCGTGGAGATCGGGGTGCCGTGGCTAAAATGGTTGCCGAACGTTTTGATGGAATAATGGAAGAGGGAAGCGAAGAAAACGGGCAATTTCCAACTTATAATAAGGTAGCCGGAGTTATGGTAGATGGGAATGAAGACGGTGCTAAAAAAGCAATTTCCAGTATGGTTTTTGACCTCTCTGAGCACGGATTTACTGTTCCCGTAAACGGATTTTGCTATTATGTGGGTGAAGCTGGGCCCGGGCCAAGTTATATTGAAGCCGAAGGGAATAAACACGAATTCACCAATAATATGATGTTACTTATGGCTCACAACCTGGCGTATTTAGCAAAAACCTTAAAAGAAAATCCGTATCCTACTGATGTAAAAAAACTGGAAGAAAAAGCTAAAAAAATGAGTAAGTAGGGGAAACTTGAATATATACAGGAAGCTCTTAAGAATTGTCTTAAGGGCTTTTTTTAGTCCAAAGAATTCCTGGTAACCCAAGATTTCCAGCCAATAATTGCCATTTGTACTTTACTGGCTTTTCTGAGATCCAGTTCTTTTTTAGTGTAGCTGGGCAGAACCTTCTTGTTAAGTTTAGAAAGTGCTTTAAAAAATTTCTTTTTCATTTTTGGTTGGTTTACTCGATAATCGAGATTTAAATGCGCTGAGGTTTGCCTCAATATTCATATATTCAATTCTTCCTGAATTTGCCTCAAAGGGGTTTACTTCAAAGATATTGAAAATCAGGTAAAAGAAAAAAGCAGGGAATTAGCCTGCCTTTAAATTCAAATTTAAATGAAAAGAAAATTATTTTTTATCTTTTTTAGTAGTAATTTCAATAACCCCGTCTTCGGCATCTTCTCCATATTTTTCTAAAGCAACTGTACCTTTAAGAACATTAATTTTTTCAACATCTTCGGGTTGTAGTTTTTCTTCCCTAAACTCTGCACTTTCCTTTTTTCCATCAATTATAACTAGAGGCGAAGCTTGCTTATGCCCATTCGTGAAAATATTGGCCTTAACAGTATAGCCTGTTGAGTTATCTGATTTTTTATCTTCTTCATATTTATGAAAAGCGTTTATATCTTTGGAATTAGAAAAACTTAAACTTTTGCCGGTTATTATTTCGTAATCTGTTTTCTTTTTGAATGTTTGAAATCCGACTGAATGAGCTTGGGTTTTTATCACCTTTTTTTCAGTTTTCTTTTTAGATTTATCCAAAACCCCGGTAGTAATAATCACCGCCCCATCTTTGGCGTCTTTCCCATAAAGAGAAGTTGCGTTTTCGCCTTTAAGAACATTTACACTTTTAATAAGATCTTTATCTATTAACTCAACAATTTCTTTCTTACTTTTTTCACCGTTTAATATATAAAGGGGATCGCCGGGGATTTCTTGAAGATTTTTAGAGTTTTCGCGTAACTTTTTATTTTTGTTTTTTTTCTTCCCCTTAAAATTAGTTTGGAGGGAAATTAAACTCGGTGATCTACCGTGTTCTATTTGTAAGAATTCGCGTTTGGTTTCAGAATCCTCTTTATCAATTCTCTTTAATTCATTCTGTAAATTATCGATGATTCTTGCATTATTGGCAATAATTGCTCCGTCTTCGGCTTCATTTCCATATTTTGCCTTTGCTTCCTCAGCTAAAGAAATACTTATTCCTTGCTTAGAAATATCAAGGTGTTTCCCGTCTAATTCTTTAGAAGTATATTTCTTACTGTCTATAATATATAAGGGATGTTTCCCTAGTTTACCTAAAGCACTTCCGTTAGAAGATATAGCGCCTTTTTCCAAAAGGGTATTGGCTTTCCTAAAACCGGTTTCTTTTTTATCTGTAAAGATTTCAAAAGATTCAATTCCTTCTGTATCGTTGGTTGAGAAAGTTCCGGTTTCGTTGGTTTCTTTGTTTAAGAAGGAAACTTTTATACCGGTAAGTAGTTCGTTGGAATATTTAATTTCTGAAAACTCCAGTTCAACATTGAATTTCTGAAAAATTCCAGAAATTTTTTCCAGACCTTCCTCTTTAGAAAATTTTGTAATTGTAGCTGAAACTGATTTATTTACTTGAACAGTTTCTACAGGATTTTCAGATTTTTTTGTTTGGGCCTTGGTCTTTACATTAAAAGCGAGCATAAAAGCCAGGACAAATGGAAAAACAAGGCTTAGTTTCCAAAGCCCGGTATTTTGAGATGATTTTTTATTCAACATAAGAATTCGTTTTTTGATAAATGACTGGTAAAAATGATTGGTAAGTGCAGGTTGTAAATTTGAAATTGAAACTTTTACCAAAGCCTGCTGATAAGATTTTTTTGCCCCCGAAATAGCCACCGTTTCCCTGTCGGCTATATATTCCAGGTTTTGTTCAACGCTTTTTTTATACAGCCAGCTTAACGGGTTAAACCAAAGTAGGGCGGTAGTAAGATTTGCTATTAATATATCTATAGAATGCCATTGCGCCGCGTGTATCTTTTCGTGTTGCAAAATCATTTGCAAATCTTTTTCTGAATGCGCTGCAGGATTATAAACAATGAATTTAAAGAATGAAAACGGACTTACCGTAGTATTGGTTGTAAGAAAATTAAAACCATCTATTTTATGAATTTGGCTTTTTTTAATAAGTTGCCAAATGTTGAAAAGCTGCACAAAAATTTTTGTTAGGAAAAACAGGGCAACACTTAAATAAGCAATACCCAGGACTTCCCAGGCGCCAAAATTGGATGCTATATTTTCTGAAGTAATATTTGTGCTTGCAGGAAACTCGTGGAAAGAAAAGTTATTAGCTTCCACTATCACTTTCCGGGTAAAATAAATTGCCGGTAGAACCGCTGAAGTTGAAATTCCACCCATCAGAAACTTACGATTTATCTGGAAACTGGTTTCTTTTCTTAGTAAAATAATATAAGCCAGGTAAAAAATACTTAGCAATCCTGCGCTTTTAAAGAGATAGGTTAAGAATGCTTCCATAAGTTATTCTTTGTTCTCCTTTTCTATAATTTCAAGGATTTCCCGAAGTTCCCTGGCACTAATCTTTTCTTCTTTAGCAAAAAAGGAAACCATACTCTTATAAGAATTATCAAAAAAACGTTTTGAGGTGAGACTCATAATATGTTTTCTGTAATCTTCTTTAGAAATTACGGGATAGTATTGATGTGTATTTCCATAAGCTGTATGGCCAACAAAGCCTTTGTCTTCTAAATGTCTTACAATAGTTGAGACTGTATTGTAATGATATTTTTTATCCTGTATGTGCGGAATAATTTCTTTAACAAATGCTTTCTCCAATTGCCAGAGAATACGCATCACTTCTTCCTCTTTGTTAGTTAATCTTTTCATTTTGATTTTGTTTGGTTATTTCAAATATAACGAAAAAAATAGTTTAATTACTAATTAAGTAGTTTCATTTTGATTTATGATGCTTTTAAGTTTAGCTCACAGGATTATTTTATCTTCGCAAAAAAAATTAGATGAGTATTGTTTTTATTCTTATTGGGCTTGTTTTGTTGGTTGTAGGTGGAGAATTTTTGGTTAGAGCTTCTGTAGCGCTATCTTTTAAGTTCAATATTTCCAAAATGGTAATTGGTTTAACGGTGGTATCGTTTGCTACATCGGCTCCCGAGCTTCTGGTAAGTTTACAGGCTGCACTAAATGGTTTTTCAGATATTTCCCTGGGAAATGTGATAGGTTCTAACATTGCCAATTTAGGTTTGGTACTGGGTATTACCGCCATAATTACCTCAATTTCTGTAGACAGGGAGTTTTACCGGTTTAACTGGCCGGCAATGATGCTTTTCTCTATTGTACTTTATTACTTTTTATATACCGGTGGACATATTTCGCGATTGGAAGGTCTCTTATTATTTATAGGTCTTATCGTTTTTCTAATTTTATTAATAAGAAGGTCTCGTAGAAAAACTGAAATTGCAGTTGAGGGAATAGACGACTCACTTAAAGAGACTTCAAATTTTAAAATGATTATCTGGTTACTAATAGGAGGCGTGGCACTTTGGGGAGGTTCAGAATTACTGGTAGATGGTGCTGTAGACCTGGCAACAATGTTGGGAGTAAGTGAAAGAGTAATCTCTGTGACTATGATTGCAATTGGAACAAGTGTACCAGAACTGGCAGCATCGGTTATTGCAGCTTTAAAAAAGGAAAAAGCACTTTCCCTGGGGAATCTTATAGGATCTAATATTTTTAATATTGCTTCGGTTTTGGGAATCACCGCAATGATTCAACCTATTTATATTCAGTCAGATCAAATACTTACCAACGACATTTTCTGGATGATTGGGATTGCTTTTGCCATTGCTCCGCTAGCTTTTTTACCAAAACGCTTTCTTTTCAACAGGTATAAAGGTGTGATTTTATTCGTAAGCTATGTAATTTTTACGGGTCTTGCATTTTTGGGTTAATTTTAAGGGGGTGTATTAATAAATACATAAAAATTTAAATCAGAGGCTTGATTTTTAACGGGGTGTCTGTAAAAATACATACATTTGGTAGCTGAAATTTAAAATTTATCAAACACACCAATATGTCAACTTTACGATTTGAAGCTTTAAAAGAAACCTTTAACCGCAAGCCGGTTAAGATTAAAGAGCCGGCCAGAAGGTCTGAGCTTTTTGGAACAAATGTGTTCAACGAAGCCTCCATGAAGCAATACCTTACCAAGGAAGCTTACGAAAATGTGATGGAAGCTATAAAAACCGGTAAGAAAATTGACCGTAGAGTGTCAGACCACATTTCTACTGGGATGAAAGAATGGGCCATTTCAAAAGGAGCTACCCATTATACACACTGGTTTCAACCATTAACCGGCGCAACGGCTGAAAAACACGATGCCTTTTTTGAAACTCAGGCCGATGGTTCTGCAATAGAAAAATTTGGTGGCGGAGCTTTGGTTCAACAAGAGCCAGATGCCTCAAGTTTCCCAAGTGGAGGAATTAGAAATACTTTTGAAGCCCGTGGTTATACTGCATGGGATCCTACTTCTCCAGCTTTTCTTTGGGGAACAACGCTTTGTATACCAACGATCTTTGTTTCTTATACAGGTGAAGCTTTAGATTATAAAACACCTCTTTTAAGAGCATTACAAGCTGTAGACCAGGCAGCAACATCCGTAGCTAAATATTTTGATAAAAATGTTACAAAAGTAACCGCTACTTTAGGCTGGGAGCAGGAATACTTTCTTATTGACTCTGCTTTGGCCGCTACGCGTCCAGACCTTTCTTTGGCAGGGCGTACTTTGTTGGGACATTCTCCTGCAAAGGGACAACAATTAGACGATCACTATTTTGGTTCAATTCCTTCAAGGGTATTGGCCTATATGCGAGACCTGGAAATTGAGTGTATGAAACTTGGTATTCCGGTGAAAACACGTCATAACGAGGTTGCACCAAACCAGTTTGAGCTGGCACCAATTTTTGAAGAAGGTAACCTTGCCGTAGACCATAATTCATTAATTATGGATATTATGAGTAAGATTGCCGAAAAACACCACTTTAAGGTAATTCTTCACGAAAAGCCATTTGCCGGTATTAACGGTAGTGGTAAACACAACAACTGGTCTTTAGCCACAGATACCGGGACAAACTTATTAGCACCGGGTTCTACACCAATGAAGAACCTTCAATTCTTAACTTTCTTCATTAATATTATTAAAGCAGTACATGATAACGAAGAATTGTTAAGAGCAGCTATTGCAAGTGCATCTAACGATCATAGGTTGGGAGCAAACGAAGCACCGCCCGCAATTATTTCAGCATTTATTGGATCTCAGTTAACCGAAGTATTGGATGAATTAGAAAAGGTAACCGACGGAAAACTATCTCCGCAGGAAAAAACCGAGCTAAAACTTAATGTAGTAGGTAAGATTCCGGAAATTTTACTGGATAATACCGATCGTAACCGTACTTCATCTTTTGCCTTTACCGGTAATAAATTTGAATTTAGAGCTGTTGGTTCTACTGCAAATTGCGCTAACCCAATGACGGTTATTAATACCATTATGGCCAAACAACTAAATGACTTTAAATCTGAAGTTGATGAGTTGATTAAAGGCAAGAAAATGAAGAAGGATGATGCTATCTTTAATGTACTTAGAGAATACATCAAGCAATCTAAGAACATTCGTTTTGAAGGAGATGGTTATGGTGAAGCCTGGGAGAAGGAAGCTAAAAAACGTGGCTTAAGTAATAATAGAACGACTCCACAAGCCTTAAAAGCTCAAATTTCTGAGAAAACAATCGCTCTTTATGAAGAAATGAAGGTGATGAACAAAGTGGAACTTGAAGCGCGTCACGAAATTGAACTTGAAGATTACGCGATGCGAATCCAGATTGAAGGTAGAATCCTTGGAGATATTGCCAGAAATCATGTTATCCCAACTGCAGTTCGTTACCAGAATATCCTTATAGAGAATGTAGAAGGCCTGAAGCATATTTATAACGAAGACTTCAAGAAACATTCTAACGAGCAACTGGAACTCATTGAAGAGATCTCTGAACATATTGCTAAGATCAATAGCGGAGTTAAAGCTATGATAGAGGCCAGGAAAGTAGCTAATAAGATAGAAGATTCTGAAAAACGAGCCTTCGCTTATTGTGATGATGTAAAGCCTTATTTTGATGAAATAAGATACCACTGTGATAAATTGGAACTTCTGGTAGATGATGAGCTATGGCCGTTAACTAAGTACAGAGAGTTACTTTTTACCAGGTAATTTTAAATATATAATTATAAAAACCACGTGTGCAAACACGTGGTTTTTTTGTTTCAGAACTAATTTTAAAAATTTTAATTACCTAATTTGAGTACTATTTTCATTATTTTAATTCTATTACAGAAGACTTTTTCTGTTTTTAAGAGGATTTCCGCATTTTTGGAGCTTTCCCGTACCGGAAACTACCTTTATTATTATTATTAAGAATTATAAGTTATTTCCTACAATTTTTATTTTAGCGTGTATTAAACTGCTTTTTAGCGCAGAATTTCTTCAATTTTTATCGGGGACTTGTAAAATAACTATAAATTATTATAAATCAGTGCTTTATGTGTGTTTTAGTCTTCTTTTGAAATGAGCTTATTATTTGGATAAATTTTATAGGAAATTTCACACCATATCGATTAATTCAACTTTTTTAAAGATTTTAGAGCGCGGCTATAATTTTATTTCTTCCTATTAAATTTTTAAAATTTTTATAACTGTAATTTTTATAAATCTACTGAAAACTAAAGATTTAGAATCTGCTTTTCAATGAATTATATAAAATATAAAGAGGATAAGAAAATTCCTACTAATTCAAATAAGTGCATACGGGTTTTCCCGTATAATTATTCCTTTAAGATTCATTTCACATCTTGTCAAAAAATGTAGCTCTTCATCGAAAAGTATATTTTCGTCCTAAAATCCATCCTATATTAGCATCAGAATTTAACACCCCCCTAAACCTTCCCCCCAAGGTTGCGTCAAATTCTAACTCCCTACACATTATGCCCCCAACATTAATTCTATTTCTATAGTATAGTTTTATTATAGTTATGAAGAAGACTCGTTTTGCCCCAAAGTGAAATTGTAAGTTTTTAATTTAAATATTTTTTTAACCTTAATTTTTTATTATGAAAAAAGTGATTTTTTGCGCTAGCGCGCTAATGTTTGGGGCAGTTGCATTTGCTCAAAGTAATTCAAGTCTTGTTGGTCAATCTGGTAATCATAACCAATCTGATGTAGATCAACAAGGATTATCTAACCTGTCTTTTGTTTCTCAATCTGGAGATCATAACTCTGCTGATGTAGATCAAAAAGCTGAGTATAATGAAGCTTTTGTTATTCAAACCGGAAGTCATAACTCTGCTATTTCAGGTCAGAATGATGATGGTCTACAAGGACCAGCGGCGAATTTCTCTAGGCAATATCAAAGTGGTAACCACAACGAAGCTGTAATTTCTCAAGATTCTCCATATACAAATGGTGCAGGAAGCGGAACTGTAAATGGTGTGGCTATGCAAATACAATCTGGAAACGGCAACGATGCTAGTATCGAGCAATTAAACAGCAACCATGTTTCTATTCAAACGCAGTCTGGGGATAATAACTCTGCTGACGATTTTCAAACTGGTGCAAGTCATGAATCTTATACCTTTCAATCTGGAAACCACAATGAGAGTGATGTTTACCAAAACGGATGGGGAAGTAATTCTTACGTAACCCAAACTGGAGATCACAACACTAGTGATGTAGAACAAAAAGGAGATCGCCATATGTCCTGGTCTATGCAATCTGGAAATCATAATGCCAGCACTGTTACTCAAGGTGGTAGCATGCATATGAGCTTAGTGAACCAGAGTGGAAACCATAACACTTCAATGGTTAACCAGGGTAACTTAGTTCCATCAGCAAACTAATTAATAAATAGAAAATAACCCGGATGTATTTTAGGCGTCCGGGTTATTTTTATTTAAAAATTCATCTTATGAGAAGTATTGGTTTTAGCACTTTTTTATTACTGCTTTGTTTTAATTTCCAGTTAACTGCCCAGGATAATTTAACTCATAATCGAATTCAAAATCAGGTTGTAGTAAATCTTTTGGCAAGTGTGCAAAAGGAGAATAAACAGGTAAATAATGAAGTCTTCATAAATCAAATTGGAGATAGAAACCAGGTATATACTTCGGTAAGAGCCCAGGAGAATAAATCTGTTTACATTCAAAATGGAAATTTTAATAATATTTATTCTAATGTTATTGCCACAACCTTTTCATCTTCAATTGTACAAAATGGAGACAGGCATAAGGCTTTCAATTTTGTGAACAGTCCTGGAGAAGAAATAAGTTTAGAGCTTAATCAGCAAGGGAAAAACCATCATTTTGAACAATTTGGTTCTAATTCTATTGGAAATAATCTGAAATTTCATATGAATGGTGATTCACGCTCTTTAATTGTAAGAAATTTTAAATGATTTCATTGAGAAAAATAATATCGGGACCATTGAATTTACTGGTTCTAATATTTTTAATTTCAGTTTCTGCTGAAGCTCAAAATTTTAATTCAGAAGTAGAAGCTTCTATTAAAACCAATGATAATAAGGATAATCTCCTGGAGATTACGGGAATTTCTAAAAATTTAACCGAGGCTACTTATAGTTTGCACTACGAGTTATCGGTAATTACTTCATCTGGAGATAATAATTCTTCCAAAAATTCTCAAACGGGCCGGTTCACTTTAGAGCCTTTTGAAACCCGGGAACTTTCTTCAACTACAGTTTCAATTAACCCACAACAACGCAGCATTATTCTTTTAATAATTTATAACGAAGATGATGAGGTTATGGGTACCAGTAGAATTGTATTTGAAGAGAAAACAGAGGAAAAAGAAGAAAACCAACTCTCTTATGAAAAAAGAAACGAAGGAATTGAATTAACCAGTATGGTTATTCAAAGAACAAAAACGAAACCCGGAAAAGATTTCTACGACTTTTTTTACCAGCAATACAGTTTAAATCCTGTAGAAGGTAATAAAATGATAGAAATAGAAGAAATGATAAGTTTTGGCCGAACAACAAAAATAATGGTAAAGGTAGATGATAAGGTGATTTATGAATTTTTTACCAGACCAAAATTAGACTATTTAAAAGAACAGGCTGTTACGGCCTTACAACAGGTGAATAGGTATATGGAATACCTAAAAAACCGAAGCGAAAAGATTTCACAATATTAATTTTTTAATCCCCCCGATTATGAAAAGATTAGTTTTAATTCTATTATTTTTTTGGTGTCTCCCAATATCTGCTCAAGAATTGGTTTATACACCTAAAAATCCCGCATTTGGTGGTGATACATTTAACTACCAGTGGCTTTTAAGCAGTGCGCAATCACAAAATTCTTTTGAAGATCCTGATGCTGCACGCAAGGAACTTTCTGAAATGGAACAATTTACCCAAAGTTTAAATTCACAGTTACTGGGCCAGGTAGGCCGGCAGTTATTTACTGAAGAATTTGGCGAAGCAGGTTTACAGGAAGGAAAATATACTTTTGGCAGTTTGGCAATAGATATTTTTCCCTCTAACGAAGGTTTGGTAATCAATATTCTTGATACCAATACCGGCGAGCAAACTCAAATAATAGTTCCACAATAAACCTCCTATTTATGAAATTTTTGCAATACTCCATTTTAGTGGGGGTAGTGGTGCTGTTTTGTTCTTGCGGATCTTATTTTAACCAACCTGTAGACTATCAGGATGCTAGAATAGGGGAGAGTACAAATGCTACAACCGCCCTTAAAAATCTCCCTCTACCCGAAGAACCGGTGGTAGTAGGAGTCTATAATTTTAGAGATTTAACCGGCCAGTATAAACCCTCAGAAATGGGGAGTACCTTTAGTACAGCCGTAACCCAGGGAGCTACTTCAATTCTTATTAAAGCTCTTGAAGACTCTAAATGGTTTACTACCATAGAAAGAGAAAACGTAGGAAACCTTTTAAACGAAAGAAATATAATTCGTTCTACCCGCCAGGAATACAGAGCTAATTCTAATACCAATGAACCGCAACTTCCACCTTTGCTTTACGCAGGAATTATTCTGGAAGGAGGTATAGTATCTTACGATACCAATATTATTACTGGTGGTTTAGGTGCCAGGTATTTTGGTGTTGGTGGTTCTTCCCAGTATAGACAGGACAGGGTGACTATTTATCTAAGAGCTGTTTCTACTTCCAGTGGAAGAATTTTAAAGAATGTTTACATTTCTAAAACTATACTTTCCCAGGCTTTAGATGCCAGCTTATTTAAATATGTGAGTTTTCAGCGTTTAATGGAAGCTGAAACCGGCTTTACCCGAAACGAGCCTGTACAATTAGCGGTTACCGAAGCTATAGAAAAAGGGGTAGAAGCCCTGGTTTTGGAGGGAATTCAGGATAATTTATGGACTCCCAGAGAAGATCAGCAACCTTTAGCAAACGAATTAATCGCTCTCTATAATACCGAAAAAGAAGATGCTGGGATGGAAAGCTTATATGACCGCAAGTTTATAGATAAAACCGGCAGTTCTATTGGAGTTAATGTAGGGACTTCTTTAATGAGCGGGGATTTCTCCAACGCTGAAGCAGGTGGAATGTTAAGAGTAGATTATACCAATAATATTTTCCCTTCCCTTTCTGTGAATCTGGCAGCCAATGCTTTTGATCTTAAAAATCAGGGCGCATTTTCAGAAAAGTTTGTAGGCCTTGATGTGAATGGACAATATAATGTTTTGCCTAACGACACCTTTGGGCCTTATTTATCTGCCGGAGGCGGCGTTGTTTTTGGTTTGGATAGCGATGAGGTGCCAGATGGAATGTCTTCAACGCATTTTAAACTTCAATACGGCCTGGGGCTTGAGTATATGATTACCGACAAGTTGGGCATAAGAGGTTTCGCAGAGCATAATCTTATGTTTAACGACGAACTGGACCGGTTTGTTCACGGTAAGCGAAACGACCATTATTTCAACTTTAGCATTGGTCTTAATTTTCACCTTGGTAAAACTAAACGTGAAAGAAATAACAACTTAAACAATCAATAATGAAAAATCTAAAATATATTTTTCCGCTGTTATTTATTTTCATTTCAGTGGGATGTAGTGAAGACACGATTGATGCTTTACAAAGCGGAAGCATAACCGGAACCGTAGTGACCGAGGGTGATTTTGAACCAATAGAAAATGTACGCATTTCAACCACACCGGCAACTTCTACTGTTTTTACCGATGAGAACGGGGAATTTATAATTGAAAACGTTCCTGTAGATGAATATTCTGTGCAGGCCAGGAAAGAAGGATTGTTAACCCAATTTGAAGGCGCTGAAGTTTTAGCAAATGCTGAAGTAAATGTTATTTTTGAAATGCAACCTGCAAATGCTAATAATAGAAACCCCGACGCACCAACTTTGTTGACACCTCAGGACAATGCCGAAGGAATACCTACCACCGTAGATTTTACCTGGGAATCCCGGGATGCAGATAACGATACCCTTACTTACGAACTTGAAATAAGAAACGATCGTAATAACGAAGTAATGCGGTTTACAGAACTTCGTGATACTGTACAAACAGTTGAGGGATTAAATTATGGA
Organism: Salegentibacter sp. UBA1130; assembly: GCF_002311535.1. NCBI lineage: Bacteria > Pseudomonadati > Bacteroidota > Flavobacteriia > Flavobacteriales > Flavobacteriaceae > Salegentibacter > Salegentibacter sp. UBA1130. The sequence goes on from NZ_DCAP01000031.1 coordinate 55,336, forward strand.
TATAAATATTTTTGGCAGGTAAAGGTTTCAGATAGCCTTAACGATCCCGTTTTAAGTGAAGTATATTCTTTTAATACGTTAGAATTTCCTAAAACAAGGTTTATGTATGTGCGGGAGATGAATAACAATAATGTAATATTTGCTCGAGATTTAAACGGAAATGAATATCAGCTAACTTCTGCCAGTCAAAACAGTTTCAGGCCACGTAAAAATCATCGTACCAATAAAATTGCTTTCCTTAGAACGGTAGGCAATCAAACCCATCTTTTTACTATGAATTTAGATGGATCGGCTCAAACGCAAATCACTTCCAACATTCCTGTAAACGGCTTTAACCTCGAGAAAGTAGACTTTTCCTGGGCTAACGATGGCGCTAGTTTGGTTTATCCAAATTTCGAAAAACTATACAGGGTAAATGTAACCGGCGGCGGAACAAGCCTAATTTATGAAGAACCTAACGGCAAGTTTATAACAGAGGTTGATGTTAGTAATGACAATACCCGAATTGCATTGTTAGTAAATAATGCCACCGGTTATAATGCTGAAATTTATACTATAGATATGTCTGGTAATTTTATAAAATCTGTAATATCTGGATTCGATGGTGCCCTGGGTGGTTTAAATTTATCGGTAGATAACCAAAAACTTTTGTATACCCGGGATGTTTCAGGTTATGAGAGTGCCGACTATCGTCAACTTAATTCCAGGATGTTTATTTATAACTTCAACACTAACCAAAGTACAGATATTAGTGATGATAAACCTGAAGGAACAAACGATTTAGATCCAAGGTTTTCCCCAAGTGAAGCCGAAGTTACTTATGTAAATACTTCTAACGATGGGATTTCAGAAATGTTTATAGAACAAACCCTTATTGAAAACGGGGGAGCATCCAGTAGGCAGGAATTATATTCTAATGCAAAGATGCCTGACTGGGAATAAAGATTTTTCTTTTCGGGGGAAAGCGGTAGCGGATTTTTTGCTATCGCTTTTTTTATTTTATAATCTTTCAGCGACTAAGCTAATCTGTTTATCTTTGGGGCTTCAACAATATAATTATGAGTCAGGAAGTTAGTAAAAGATATGCTCAGCGCGGCGTTTCAGCAGGTAAAGAAGATGTGCACAATGCAATTAAAAATGTAGATAAAGGATTATTTCCTAAAGCATTTTGCAAGATTGTGCCCGATTATCTTACCGGGTATGCAGATCATTGCCTAATTATGCACGCCGATGGTGCAGGAACAAAATCTTCCCTGGCCTATATGTATTGGAAAGAAACCGGAGATCTTTCGGTTTGGAAGGGCATTGCGCAAGATGCACTAATTATGAATATAGACGATCTGCTTTGTGTGGGCGCTGTAGATAATATTATGTTGTCTTCCACAATTGGGCGAAATAAAAATAAAATTCCGGGTGAGGTAATTTCAGCAATAATTAATGGAACCGAAGAATTGATTACCGAGTTAAAAGACTTCGGCGTTGAGATTCATTCTACCGGTGGCGAAACTGCCGATGTTGGCGATCTCGTAAGAACTATTATTGTGGATTCTACCGTAACCGCCAGGATGAAAAAGTCTGACGTAATTGATAATGCCAATATTAAACCCGGAAATGTAATTGTTGGTTTATCTTCTTCCGGCCAGGCTTCTTACGAAAAGGAGTATAACGGCGGAATGGGTAGTAACGGACTTACTTCTGCACGCCACGACGTTTTTTCTAAGGTTTTAGCCGAAAAATATCCTGAAAGTTTTGATAACGATATTCCTGAAGATTTGATCTATTCCGGAACTAAATCTTTAACTGATAAAGTTGAAAATTCACCTTTAGACGCTGGGAAATTAGTGCTTTCTCCCACCCGAACTTACGCACCAATTATTAAGAAGATACTTTCTAAATTCAGTAATAATGAAATTAATGGGATGGTGCACTGCAGCGGAGGTGCCCAAACCAAAATTCTTCACTTTATAGATAATTTGCATATTATTAAAGACAATATGTTTGAGGTGCCACCACTTTTCAAACTCATTCAGCAAGAAAGCAAAACCGACTGGAAAGAAATGTACCAGGTTTTTAATATGGGCCACCGTATGGAGCTTTATGTAAATCCTGAAATTGCCGAAGAGATTATCGCTATTTCTAAATCTTTTAATGTAGATGCGCAAATTGTTGGTAGGGTGGAAGCTGCAGATGAAAAGAAACTTACTATTAACAGTGAGGTTGGGAAATTTGAGTATTAAAAACTTCTTCTAGTTTATTGATAGTAGTGATTTTTAAAAAGTATAGATTGCATAAAATTACAAGCTAAGTTTTTAAGGTTGTTTACTTACCTCTAAAAATATACCCTATTGGCGAATAAATTGAATATATATAACTCCAAATTTGTTTTTGCCTCAACCGTTGTTTGGGTTATACTCAATTTACTTAGTCTCTATTTTTTTACTGAAGAAGCCAGCAGGTGGGTAAGGGTCGCAACATCTTCGTATTTTATTTTATGGAGTTTGTCTTTCCAGGCTTTTAAATCTAAAATTCATTATGTATTATTTTCCTTTTGGATTTGTGATATAGCGCTTCTTTTTTACGAAAATCAAATCTTTAATTTTATAACTTTTATTTCCAGATCTTCGATTTTCTTTGCGTTGATTTTAATTGTTTTTCCTAAAATTAGGGCTATAAAATTTAGGTTTTTTGAATTGTTTCTGGGTTTGGCAGTGGTAGGTATTAATATTTATCTATTGTTTGAACTCTTAGATATGGTCCCAGAAGTTCACTTATACGATTATTTTGATCCGGCCTATTTGGGCTTTACCATTCTAACGATGATGTTGGTTGGAACAGCAATTACTTATAATAATAGGTACAGCAACAAAAAAAGTTCTTATTTTTTGCTGGCTGCACTTTTCCTGGCGCTCTCTGATGTGAATTTCTTTATAGCCTTCTATTTAGATATGCCTGTCTTTTATTACCCCGATAGATTTCTTCATATTTTTAGTCTTGGTTTAATTATTCTATTCTGGATAAAACCTTTGGAATTTAACTACATTGAGGGGGTTGATACAGAAGTTTAATCTTTAAGTTGAAGAAAGTTTAAATTAAAATTTTCTGTTTTTTTAGGCTATAAATCTAAAACGTACCAACTCTTAAATATTGATAATCTTCCAAAGCTTTTTCCTCTTTAATAAGCTGTGTACTGCCATTTTTCAGAAGATAAATCTCATCGCTGGAATCCAAAATATGCCGATACATATGGTCGGTAATAATTATGGCTTTTTCTTTCTTTAATTCTTGAAGTAAATGTTTAATTTTCTCTACATACAATGGCGAAAGATGGGAAAATGGTTCATCTAAAAGAATAAGTTTAGCTCTGCTATTTAGGCAAATATAAATTTCCAATACACGTTGTTGCCCCCCTGAAAGCTCTCGCATTTTATTGTTTTTTGCGGCCTTAAATTCAGGGAAAATCTTTAAAAATTCCTTTAGATCTACCTTAAAAAGTTGAAAGCAGGTTTCAAGTTTCATTTTGGGCGGAATAAAATTTTGTTGCGGTAAATAGTTTACCATTCCGTATTTAAAAAGTGGTTTCAGGTAAGGTTTCTTGTCAATTCTAATCAATTTGTGCCTGGGCTGAAGCCTTCCGAAGAAAATATTGAGCAAACTGCTTTTGCCGCAGCCATTAGGACCGAGTATTCCGGTAACTTTTCCTGTTTCAGTCTTTAAGTAAACTCCGTTAAGAATTTGCTTGTCGGCAAAATAAAATTCAATATTATCAATTTCGAAGATCATATTATCAGAGAATAAATTCCGGCGGAAACTATGATGAAAATAAAATCTATAAGAAAACTAAAAAAGAACAGTTGAATACTACTTAAAGAAAGGTTTTGGTAAAGATACAACTGGTTTTTATATGAGGTTTTATAAACGTAAAATACCAGTAAACTAAGCACAAGCTTAAATATGACTATCAAAATCAACGGGTTTCTATAAAATAGAAATACAAAATTCAGCAAAATAGATATCAAAATAAATTGCTTGTAAAAATAAAATATTGCCCTGGTTTTGCTTATCATAAAAGTCGTAAGATCGTTTCAATTTACAATTCTTTTTTCAATCTTATAATTCGCCCAATTTATCGTAAATTTGTTTTCCTAAAATCAGTGTGATTATATGATTGAGAAGCTTAATATAGTAAAGCAGCGTTTTGATGAGGTGAATGATCTTATTATTCAGCCCGATGTGATTTCAGATCAAAAGCGATACATAGAATTAAATAAAGAATATAAAGATCTTAGGGCTTTAATGGATGAGCGCGAAAGATATTTGGAACTCACCAATAATATTGAAGAAGCCAAAGAAATTATTGCCGATGGCAGCGATGCGGAAATGACCGAAATGGCCAAAATGCAATTGGAAGAAGCCGAAAAGGAAGTGCCAAAGCTGGAAGAAAAGATTAGGATGATGCTGGTTCCAAAAGATCCAGACGATGCCAAGAACGTGGTAATAGAAATTAGGGCCGGTACCGGTGGTGATGAGGCTAGTATTTTTGCCGGAGATCTTTATAGAATGTATACCAAATATGTGGAAAGCAAAGGCTGGAAGCATAATATTGTAGATTATAGCGAAGGTACCAGTGGCGGATTTAAAGAGATGATTTTTGAAGTTTCTGGTGAAGATGTTTATGGTACAATGAAGTTTGAAGCCGGTGTACACCGTGTACAACGTGTGCCACAAACCGAAACACAGGGTCGTGTGCATACTTCTGCAGCTACCGTAATGGTACTTCCTGAAGCTGAAGAATTTGATGTAGAAATAGATCCAAAAGAAGTGAGAATAGATTATTTCTGTTCTTCCGGTCCCGGTGGGCAATCGGTGAACACTACTTATTCTGCCGTGCGATTAACTCACGAGCCTACAGGATTGGTGGCACAGTGCCAGGATCAAAAATCGCAGCATAAGAACAAAGAGAAAGCCTTTAGAGTATTACGTTCCCGTTTATATGAAATGGAACTTGCTAAAAAGCAGGAAGCCGATGCCGCCAAAAGAAACTCTATGGTTTCCAGTGGTGACCGTAGTGCGAAAATTAGAACCTATAACTATTCCCAGGGAAGGGTTACAGATCACCGTATAAACCTTACCCTTTATGATCTTTCAAACATCATAAATGGGGATATCCAGAAAATACTGGACGAATTGCGATTTGTAGAAAATACAGAGAAGCTTAAAGAAAATTCAGATATATTTTAAACTGTCACCTCCGCGAAGGCGGAGGTCGCTTTTTTTATTTTTTAAGTATGACAAATACTTTATTTTAAGAATTACTTTCCGCGAAAGCGGAATTTTCTTTTTATTTTGAATCATATTAATTACAAAAAACTAACCTATGTCCCCACAAGAATTAACTGAACAGATCTTTAAAAAGCAATCGTTTTTATGTGTGGGACTTGATGTGGATATAGATAGGATTCCCACCTATTTATTGTCTGAAGACGATCCTATTTTTGAATTCAATAGAGCTATAATAGACGCTACGCATAAATTTTGCGTGGCTTATAAGCCTAATATCGCTTTTTATGAAGCTAATGGAGTTGAAGGGTGGCAGGCTTTAGAAAAAACAATCAATTATCTTCACCACGAATATCCCGAAATATATACCATTGCTGATGCCAAACGTGGCGATATTGGTAATACTTCCAGAATGTATGCTAAAACTTTTCTCCAGGATCTCGGTTTCGATTCGGTAACGGTAGCGCCCTATATGGGAAAAGATTCAGTAGAGCCATTTTTGGAGTTTGACAATCGCCAGGCAATTTTACTGGCTTTAACTTCTAATGAAGGTGCTTTCGATTTTCAAACTCAGCAAATTGATGGCGAAGAACTTTATAAAAAAGTACTTAAAACCTCTAAAACCTGGAAAAATTCTGAGAATTTGATGTACGTTGTGGGAGCGACTAAAGCTGAATTTCTGAAAGAAATAAGGGAGATTATTCCTGAAAATTTCTTGTTAGTACCTGGTGTTGGAGCCCAGGGCGGAAAACTGGAAGACGTTTGTAAATACGGAATGACTAAAAATGTTGGTCTTTTAGTAAATTCTTCCCGAAAGATTATTTATGCTTCAGAATCTTCAAATTTCGCTGAAATAGCTGGAGCCAAAGCTGAAGTGCTTCAGCAGCAAATGGCAGAAGAGTTGAGGAAACTTTAAAATTCTAACATGGAAGTGATAGATCAATTACAAAGAAAGATTTCCCTTCCCAACGTTCTAAAACGAATTATTTCCTTAGTTCCCAGTCAAACCGAACTTCTGGTAGACTTAGGTTTGGAGGAAAACCTGGTAGGCATCACAAAATTCTGCGTTCATCCCCAATATCTTCGGAAAACCAAAACCATAGTAGGCGGTACCAAGCAGGTTAAGATTGAAAAAATCAAAGCTTTAGAGCCAGATATTATTCTCTGTAATAAAGAGGAGAATACCAAAGAAATGGTGGAAGAGCTACAAGAAATTGCTCCCGTACATGTTTCAGATATTGTGAAAATTGACGATGCTTTTACATTGATGCATCAATACGGTGAGATCTTTCAGAAAGAAGCTTTAGTGGGAACAATGGTAAATTCCGTTAGGGAAAAAATTGTGGTTCTACAGGAAAAACTTCAGGATAAACCGGTAAAAAAAGTAGCCTATTTTATCTGGAAAAAACCTTTAATGGTGGCCGGTAAGGAAACTTTTATAGACGAGCTTTTAAAACTAAATAAGTTTGAAAATGTATTTAAAGAGTCTCGATATCCCGAAACTTCTTTTGAAGAAATAAAAGCCAAAAATCCCGATGTAATTTTACTTTCTTCAGAACCTTATCCGTTTAAAGAGAAACATAAAGAATATTTTTCAGCATTAAATATTGAAATTCAACTGGTAGACGGGGAATATTTTAGCTGGTACGGATCAAGATTGGTGGGAGCAATAGATTATTTTAAAACGCTTAGAAGCTAATAATCTATTTTATCATAATTCATTCTTCGAAGTTCCCTTAGAATGGATTTTGCACGAGCGTTTAAGCGGTCACTTTCCTCTTTATCGGTAAGTGCCAGCTTGTAAGCTTTGTGCATAAGGTGAGTATACTTATCACAGAGGCATTCTTCTGTAGATTTTGTTTCAAAGATTTTGAACATAATTTGTTTTCGTCTTTGATGCAAAGATAGGAGCCAACACCGCAAAGGATTGCTAAGTCGGCGTTAATGTTCATGTAAAAAATCTTTCTTTAAGGCTTTAAATGTTAAAATATTAGAGATGCCCTTTTAATACTGGTTGTCTTGTAATGCGAATACTCGTTGTAAAAGATTTGTAGTCCTTGCAGAAACCTTTTCTCTTATTTCTTTTTCTTCAAACGCGATCATTGTATAAACACCGTTTAAAGCTTCATTGGTTACATAATCGGCCAGGTCTGGATTCACATTGCTGGTTAGCGGTAAACTGTTATATCGGTTTATAATATTGGTCCATACTTCAGTAGCACCTACTTTCTCCAGGGAATTGGTTACAACAGGATTAAATTTGCTGTAAAGAGGCTCTTCGGTTTTGCCGGTAAGATACATTGTGGCGGCATTATCCTGGCCTAATAGAATATTTCGCGCATCATTAAACGTGATCTCTTTTACGGCATTTACAAAAATTGGAGTGGCTTCTTTAACTGCTTCTTCAGCAGCCCTGTTTAATACTTTTAAGCCTTGATCTGCTAAAGCGTCCAGCCCAATATCGCGGAGGGTTTTGTCTACCTTTTGCAGTTCTGCCGGCAACGTAATTCTTACCAGATCATTGTTGTAAAACCCGTTTTCCTCGGTAAGTTTAGTGACTTGCTTTTCAATTCCCATATCTAAAGCCTGGCGCAAACCTGAAGCTATTTCGGTATTGCTAACGCCTGCTTGCGGGTAATTTTCGGCTATTGTTTGTAATTCAGCACAGGAGGAGAAAATAAATATGCTTAAAATGAGAGTAATCTTTTTCATAGAATGCTTTTTTGCAAATGTACCATTTTTGGAAAGAAACCGATTGGTCGGGAAAACAGCTGTTAAATAAAAACTATAGTTTTGTTATTGAAAACCAAGGTTTTTCTTTCAATATGATATTTCACTCCTTTGGCTAAAACAATTTTTTCCAGGTCTCTTCCTTTTAAAATAAGGTCTTTAATTGAATGGCTATGTGAAATGCGGGTGATATCCTGTTCAATTATAGGGCCAGCGTCTAGCTCTTCAGTTACGTAATGACTGGTAGCTCCAATTATTTTTACACCTCGTTTGTAAGCCAGGTGATATGGTTTAGCTCCGGCAAATGCAGGCAGGAAGGAGTGGTGAATATTAATGATTCGATTGGGAAAACATGCTATTAAAGATTTTGGTATTATCTGCATATACCTGGCCAGGACAATAAAATCTACTTTTTCTTTTTGAAGCAATTCCAGCTGGATTTCAGCAGCTTTTTCTTTTGTCTGGGCAGTTACGGGAATATGATGAAACGGAATTCCAAAATTTTGTGCTACCTGCTCAAGGTCTTTATGATTGCTAATAATTAATGGTATAAATACCTTTAGTTCGTTTGATTTATACCTGCTTAAAATATCATAAAGGCAATGGTCGTATTTAGAAACAAAAACGGCCATTCTGGGTAGTGTATTGTCTGAATACATTTCCCAGGCCATATTATATTTTTCAGCAACAGTTTCCTTAAATTCTTCTTTGGTGGCGCTAATATTGGTTTCCGCATTAAACTCACATTCCAGACGCATAAAGAAAACAGTATTTTCTACATCTACATATTGATCTATATAAATAATATTGCCCTGCTTTTTATAAAAAAAGGAGGTAACGTGAGCAATAATTCCTGAAGTGTCAGGGCAATGGATAAGAAGCGTAATTTTTGACATAGCAGGATTTTAAAAGATAAAATTAAACAATTTGGGCTGTTTCATTAGGCCTGATTTTAGAATTATATTAATATCACGGAAGGGTCCTGAGAATTACAATTTACGTAAATTGCAGTACCAAAAACACGATATCATTACAAATGGAACAACAAAAACCATATACGCCTAAAAATAAAATAAGAATCGTTACCGCAGCTTCGCTTTTTGATGGACATGATGCAGCAATAAATATAATGCGCCGAATCATCCAATCTACGGGAGTTGAGGTAATTCACCTTGGTCACGACCGCAGTGTAGACGAGGTTGTGAATTGCGCCATCCAGGAAGATGCGCAGGCTATCGCAATGACTTCCTATCAGGGAGGTCACACCGAATATTTTAAATATATGCACGATTTGCTTGAGGAGAAGAACGCCGGTCATATCGCTATTTTTGGCGGTGGTGGCGGAGTAATTCTTCCTGAAGAAATTAAGGAATTGATGGATTACGGGATAACCCGAATTTACTCGCCAGACGATGGCCGTGAAATGGGACTCCAGGGAATGATCAATGATATGGTAAAGCGGGTAGATACTGAAACTCGCGATTTGGTTGAAGAGAAATCTGTTGCTGAAGATCTAAAAAATAAGAATGTAAATACTATTTCAAGGCTAATTTCCCTGGCTGAAAATAAACACGATTCTTTTCTGAAGCATTTTGAACCTTTAAGAGAAGACACAGATAAAAGCGAAATTCCAGTTCTTGGAATTACCGGAACCGGTGGTTCAGGGAAATCCAGTTTGGTAGACGAATTGGTACGCCGATTTTTAGGTGATTTTCCTGAGAAAAATATCGGGATTATTTCTGTAGATCCTTCTAAAAGGAAGACCGGCGGCGCTTTGCTGGGAGATAGAATTAGGATGAATGCCATAAACAACAAGCACGTTTATATGCGTTCGCTGGCTACCCGCCAATCTAACCTTGCACTTTCTAAACACGTGGCTGAAGCCGTTGAAGTTTTAAAAGCTGCTGAATTCGACTTAATTATTCTCGAAACTTCCGGAATTGGGCAGAGTGATACCGAAATTATGGATCATTCTGACGTTGCTCTATACGTGATGACCCCGGAATTTGGTGCAGCTACGCAGTTAGAGAAAATTGATATGCTTGATTTTGCCGATTTAGTGGCGATCAATAAATTTGATAAACGTGGTGCACAGGATGCTTTGCGTGATGTGAAAAAGCAATATCAGCGAAACCACCAATTATGGCATGAAGACGCTGAGAAACTTCCGGTTTTTGGAACCATCGCCTCTCAGTTTAACGATCCGGGGATGAACACCCTATATCGTCAAATTATGGATAAGATTGCTGAAAAAACTAAAGCCGATCTGAATTCTACTTTTGAGATTTCAGCAGAAATGAGTGAAAAGATCTTCGTAATTCCACCGAAACGCACACGTTATCTTTCAGAAATTGCTGAAAATAACAGAAGCTACGACGAGAAAGCTGCAAACCAGGCTGAAGTAGCTCAAAAACTATATGGAGTTTTCAAAACTATCGAGTCGGTTTCTGGTTTGGAAATGACAAATAATCAATCTCAATATTTAGAAAAACACGGCATTAACCAGGAAGAAATAAATGAGTTTGCCGAAGATTCCCAAAAAGATTTTCTAAAGCTTCTTTTTGCTGAATTTGATCGTGTAAAAATGGACCTCGATCCTTATAACTGGGAAGTGATCCAGAGCTGGCAGGAGAAGGTAAATAAATATGTAGAGCCTGTTTATTCCTTTAAAGTTCGTGATAAAGAGATTAAAATAGATACACATACCGAGTCGCTTTCACATACACAAATTCCAAAAGTTTCACTTCCGAAATATAAAGCCTGGGGCGATATTTTAAAATGGTGCCTTCAGGAAAATGTTCCGGGAGAATTTCCATATACCGCAGGTCTTTATCCGTTTAAGAGACAAGGCGAAGATCCTACAAGAATGTTTGCCGGTGAAGGTGGGCCAGAGCGTACCAACCGCCGATTTCATTATGTGAGTATGGGCTTACCCGCAAAAAGGCTTTCTACCGCTTTTGATTCGGTAACGCTTTACGGAAACGATCCAGATGAACGTCCCGATATTTATGGAAAAATTGGAAATTCCGGGGTTTCTATTTGCTGTTTGGATGATGCTAAAAAACTCTATTCAGGCTTTGATCTGGCAGATGCCAGGACATCGGTAAGTATGACTATAAATGGACCGGCGCCAATGTTGCTTGGTTTTTTTATGAATGCGGCTATAGATCAGCAATGTGAGAAATACATTAAAGAAAACGGGCTGGAGGATAAAGTTGAGGCGAAATATAAAGAACTCTATGATGATGGTGATTTAGACCGTCCCGTTTATCGTGGAGAATTGCCCGAAGGAAACAACGGACTTGGTTTAATGCTTTTAGGACTAACCGGAGACCAGGTTCTACCGGCAGAGGTTTATGAAGAAATTAAAGAAAAAACTATTAGCGTGGTTCGTGGAACTGTTCAGGCTGATATTTTGAAAGAAGACCAGGCACAAAATACCTGTATCTTTTCTACGGAATTCGCTTTGCGCTTAATGGGTGATGTTCAGGAACATTTTATTAAAGAAAAAGTAAGGAATTTTTATTCGGTTTCAATTTCCGGATATCATATTGCTGAAGCGGGTGCAAATCCAATTACACAGTTAGCATTTACCCTGGCCAATGGTTTCACTTACGTGGAATATTACTTAAGCAGGGGAATGGATATCAATAAATTTGGCCCCAACCTTTCGTTCTTCTTTTCTAACGGAATAGATCCGGAATATGCAGTAATAGGAAGAGTAGCACGTAAAATTTGGTCAAAAGCACTGAAGCATAAATACGGTGCAAACCCAAGGGCGCAAATGTTGAAATACCATATTCAAACCTCAGGTAGATCACTACACGCGCAGGAAATAGATTTTAACGATATTAGAACTACGCTTCAGGCACTTTACGCGATTTATGACAATTGTAATTCATTGCATACCAACGCGTATGATGAAGCGATCACCACGCCAACCGAAGCTTCGGTAAGAAGAGCAATGGCTATTCAGTTAATTATCAATAAAGAGCTGGGACTTGCGAAAAACGAGAATCCAATTCAGGGTTCTTTTATTATCGAAGAATTAACCGATCTTGTAGAAGAAGCCGTTTTAACCGAATTCGATAGAATAACCGAAAGAGGCGGAGTTCTTGGCGCGATGGAAACTATGTACCAACGTGGGAAAATCCAGGAGGAGAGCTTGCATTATGAAACTTTAAAGCATAATGGCGATTATCCAATTATTGGTGTAAATACGTTTTTAAGTTCTACCGGCTCACCAACGGTAACACCGGGAGAAGTAATTAGAGCTACGGAAGAAGAAAAACAGCATCAGCTTAAAACTTTGCGTACGCTTCACAAAGCCAAAGAAGATTCAGCTGAAGCAGCTTTAGAGAAAATTAAAGAGGCCTCTATTAAAAATGAGAATATTTTTAAAGAATTAATGGAAGCCACCAAAGTTTGTTCTTTGGGCCAAATAACCCAGGCGATGTTTGAGGTTGGCGGGCAATATAGAAGAAATATGTAAGCAGAGAGCCGCATTCTCAAAGCGAAAAGCTTTGAGAATGCGTGCGAATCGCTTATCCCGATAAGCGCAGCGATATCGGGATCTTTAAAACCGGAATGTTGTTAAAGCAGTTTATTAGAAAAAAAATGAAGTGATGAGCCTGGCGATCACGGCTTTAATATTACAGAGTTATTGATAAATCATCCCAATGGGCGAAAGCCTCATTGGGATTTTTAATTTAAGAATAATTTTATCTCAGGGTTTCAGTAATATCATTCCATGAACCGCCCCGGTTATTTCTTCAATTTTCTAAAAACGGAATATTTTAATTGCAAGGTTTGAAGGTGCTTTAAAATTTTCATCTTTTTTATTGGGCAGCGCTAAAATTCAGATTAGTTTTGCAGCTTCTAAAATTTAACCTGTAACTTCGTAAGTGCCAAAAATTTAAATCTATGGAAAATATCTGGTTATATGCCATAGGTGCGTTTACCGCATTCTTCGCGATTAATAATCCCGTGGGGAATATTCCTATATTTCTTAGCCTTACCAAACAGGCCGATGGAAAAAGAAAGCGTTTTATTTCTAAAAAAGCGACTTTCACGGCATTCGTAATTGTTACAGGATTTATTCTGTTGGGAAAATACATTTTTCAACTTTTTGGTCTCACAATTCCTGCCTTTAAAATTACCGGGGGAATCCTTGTGTTTTTTGTAGGTTTTGAAATGATTAGGGCGCAGCAATCTAGTATTGATAACCAAACCGAAATTGATTTTAACGAAGGAATCTCAATTTCTCCACTGGCAATTCCAATTCTTGCCGGGCCGGGAACTATTGTAACCGCCATGAACTATACTACCACCGCTAGTTATGTAGATATGGCGATTATTGTAGCAATGTTCGGATTAATTATGGTTTTAAACCACCTGGCATTTATTTCCAGTGATTACCTGGTGCGGTTTATTGGACAAAATAAGATTATTGTGATTGAAAAAATAATGGGACTAATAATAGCAATTATAGGAACCAATATGCTTATTGAAGGGATTAAAATCGCTTTCTTCTAAATTTGAAGCTTACACCTTTCTAATTTGTTGAATCCAGTCTGCAATCATCTTATCGAAAATATGAATTTCTTTCTTAAGTAAATTTAGAAATTCATGTTCTTTAGCTCCTGAAAATTCTAGATTTTTACAGAGTAATTGTAGACTTTTACTCGCTTTCCTAATATTTCTAATTCGTTCTAAACGGGAACCAGAACTTTTTGCTGTAGCCACTGAAGCTATACCGGGAGCAAGTTGAAGCGATTCAGAAACAAGGTCTCCTGCATATCGGTCTTTAGGGCAGGCTGAAAATCCCATTTCCACAACGTGCTTATCCTGGGTAAAATGCACCGCCATTGCCCTGGAAAGTTTAAAGATTTCCAGCGCTTTCCGGTAAACCGGCATGTGATATGTATTATTAGGGAAAGCCTGAGCCATTTTTATTTAATTTCAGCATAAAATTAATGAGAAATTAAATAGTCTATCTTTGTGTTTTAATTTCAATGAGATGTTTTACCTTTAAATTTAAGGTATTTATATTTAAAAACTTTAATATGCAAGTAGATGAGCTTAACTGGGCAATCTTAACACGATTGCAGGAAAATGCCAGATATTCTTTTGCCGAAATTGGTAGGGAAGTAGGTTTAAGCTCCCCGGCCGTGGCAGAAAGGGTGAAAAAAATGGAAGATGCCGGGATTATAAAAGGCTATAAAACCCAAATTTCCTATCATAGGACAGGTTACCAGTTAAAAGCAATTATTACGCTTAGGGCTTTTATGGGAAGATTAAAACCATTTTTAGAAAAAGTAAAAGAATTTAAAGAAGTTAATAATTGTTATCGCATTACCGGTAATGAAAATATAATTATGGAAGTTGTTCTTCGGGATCAGGTTCATTTGGAAGAATTTATTGATAAACTTATTACTTATGGAGAAACCAAAACCCATATTGTACTTTCCCAGGTAGTAGATTTTGCAGCTATAAATAAGAGTAAAATAAAATGATTCTAATGTTTTTTAATACTTTCCTTTCTTTACATTTTAAACTCGCTTATTTTTAATAATTAAAATTCAGAAATTCGTTAAATCCTTTTGCTTTTTCACCTGTTTTTAACGAAATTCTTAATTCAAATTTTGTTTTAGTTAAAGTATAGCAAATTGTAATTTTGTTAATACCATGACGACTATACTATAGCTATTTTTACAAAAAAGAAATTACATTATGAGAAAGTATAGTACATTATATCTAATCGTAGCGGCATTAACCGGTGCGATAGGATTTTCCGGATTAAATTTTGCCGGTATTGAAGTAGTGAGGGTGTTGTTTTTAATCTTTGCAGACTTATTAGTAGTCTCTTTAGTTGCGCGTTTGTTTTTTAGAAAAGACCAAATGAGATTACAACGAATAAAAAAATAGAATCTATCTCACCTATATAATTATTTAGCCTTCATCTATGATGAGGGCTTTTTTATGCACGATCTTTGATATCTATGCTTATATTTATATTAATTATTTAAGATTATGATGAAAAGGATACCAATTTTAATATTGCTTTTTACTTTTATTTTTCAATTTGGCAATGCGCAAGAAATAGAACTTCCTCTTGGTAAAATTGTAGATTCTATACCAACTGCCGATACCACGGCGAGTAGTTTTGCAATTTATCTGCCACAAAATTTTAATCAAAAGGAACAATGGCCGGTAATCTTTGTTTTTGATCACGAAGGCCGGGGAAGGGCAACCACCCAGCTTTTTAGAACAGTAGCCGAAGAACAGTCTTATATAATTGCCTCTTCTAATTTAAATTTAAAACAAGATTCTTTAAAAAATAACCTGGACAAAGTAGCTCCCTTTATTAACCAGGTAGACGGGATGCTGTCTATAGATCGCAAACAGGTTTACGTGGCGGGTCTTTCAGCCGGCGGCCAACTGGCTACGGCACTGCCTTTTCTTTACAATAACGTTTCAGGAGTATTGGCGGTAGAAAATGCCTGGATAAATACCGAATATTTAAATATCAATAATAAATTTATGTTTAGTGCGTTGGCTTGCGATAGTAATAATTCTATGTTCGTTTTAGAGGAAATTGAAAACTACCTGGACAGTAAAAACTTTCCAACGGAAATAAATTATTATACCTGTGAAGAAGATGTAGAGTGGCCAGATGTGGATGTGATTAGGAATGCGGTAGCCGGCTTTACCCTGAATGCGATGAAAGAAGGTAAAAGGACTAAAGATTTAAATTTAGTAAAATCACTTTTTGATGCTGAAGTAGAATATGCCGAAGTTTTAAGGCGTACCAGAAATTATTACCAGGCTTTCGAAAAACTGAAGCAAATAGAAGATAAGTATGAAGATTTTGATATAGACGTAGATTTGCGCGATCAAATAAGAAATATAAGAAGGAATAAAGCCTTTAAAGAGCAGAGAAGGGATTACCGAAATGTAGCAGCATCTGAAGAAGCTAAACAGGAAGAATATATTTATTATATGGAAACCGATGTGGTGACTTCAAATTTCGAAAATGTGGGCTGGTGGGCTGCCCAGGTAGAAGATTTAAAGAAAAACGAAGAAAAGTTTAGCGGACCTAAACAAAAAATGGCTAGCAGGCTGCAAGGTTTTCTAGATAATCTTAGCAAAAATTATTACGATGGGTATGTGAATTCCCAGGCCACACCGCGTTCTAAAGTGTTTGTTAGTGTACTTAGAACTATATTTGATAAGGAAGATCCTGAGGCTTATTTAAACATCATTAAAATTGCGGGTCACGATGGCGATCACGAAACCGCCCTTTTATATCTTGAAGATTTATTAAAAACCGGATTTGACGATATGGAAGCTTTATATGAGATTGAGGGTATTTTAGACCTTAAATTAAGTGAAGCTTATAACGACAAAATCAGGGAATACCTGGGAGAAGCAAAATATTATAAAGCTGAAGGTTAATTCAGGAAAAAACTGCTGATGCTCACGAGTGTTGAAACGTATAATTTAATAACTACGAAACCACCAACTCCGGCGGACGGTATTCAGACTTAAGGATACCGGAGGGTGATTCCAATTTGTTGATCTTTTACTACATAATCCTTTCTATGCTAATAATTGTAATTTATTTGTTGTTAATTTCCCACCTGATAATCATTCAGAAACAACTATTTCAACAGGTATCAAAAAATCAAATATTTGTTTTAAAAAGCATAAATCGCAGCTAGCACAAAAGATGAAAGATTATCGGTTCCTTCTAAATCTGAATTTAAAAACACCGGTGATGCTGTGTTAGATACTTTATCTAAACGTAATTCAGGTTTAAGGGTAAGGCTTCCAAGAGTATAACTTCCGGTAAGGGTGAAGTCCAATGCTTCGGCATCTGCACCATAAACCGGCCCACCGTCTTCTAATTCTTTAAAATATTCTGCTCTTAAACCAATAGCAAAATTCTCTGAAGTCTGGATTTGTGGATAAACAGCTGCACCATAAAATCCTTCTCCATCAGTAGTATTATAAGTGGTGTTTAATCCCAAATAAAAGGCATCGCTAAAATCCCATCCGGTAGTTAAATCTATTTGAAAAGTAGCTTCATCTGAGAGGGGCATTTGTTCCCCATAAATTAGGTTCAAAAAAGCACTGCCTTCCCCGGTTGAATAGCCAAGTTGACCTCCAAAAGAATATTTTCCATAAGGATTAAATTCTGTCCAATCAGTTGGATTCATTACAGCCAGCATTGCACTCCAATTATCATCAATGGTGAAATCAGCTCTTATTCCGGTGTGAGAAAATGGTCCGTAAGAAAACATATACGAAGTAGAATAATTGAAGTTGGCAGCCGGAGAGATTACCTCATAACCCAGAAATGTATTGAAATTTCCCATAGTTAAAGTAACTGCGTCTGAAACGTTCCAGTAAACATATAATTGGTTTACGATATTACTGGGTGCAGCAGAAGCAAACACCGCATCTTCTCCACGAGGTCCAAAAACCAAATCGGCTACAAATCCAACTTTCTCTCCTTCATATCCTAAAATTACATTGGCCATCCCAATGGCAAAACCGGGATCGTTTGCAAAAGAAGAAGCGGGTGCCTGTGGACCTGCAATTGGTTCACCCGCATCATTATATTCGTACTTATTTAATCCATTAAAATTGGTTCTAAAATAGCTGTCTACAGAACCGCTTATACTAAATTTTGACATAAAGCTTTCAACCTCAGTTGTTTCAGTTTCCTGAGCCTGAAGGCCAGAACCTAGTCCGAAGAATACGCCTAAAAGGAATATTTTTTGGATATTTGTAATAGTAAATTTTTTCATAATTAATAGTCTTGTTTAATGAGTGAAATGTGTTGAGCAAAGCTTTATGAGAGGTTTACTTTATAGGGAGCGCTCCGCCAAGCGCTCCTTTTTTTTGAAAAATTATCTTTCCTGTACTGTTCCAAATTCGGCATAAGCATCCATCCCGTGCTCGTGAGCATCCAGGCCTTCAGTTTCTTCTTTTTCTTCCATCCTTAAGCCCATTGTGGCTTTAATAATTGAAAGAATCCCGAAAGCTGTAATGCAGCAGAAAGCACCAATTATTCCTACGCCTGCCAGTTGTATAAGTAGTTGATTAAAACCGGCCATACTTCCAAAAATTCCTACCGCCAGAGTTCCCCAAATACCACAAGCCAGGTGAACAGCCACAGCACCAACAGGATCATCTAATTTAAGTTTTTCAACCAGTGCAACACCTAAGACAATAACTCCACCGGCAACAAGACCAATAAGTACGGCGTCTAATGGTGACATAAGGTCTGCTCCTGCAGTAATACCAACAAGCCCACCTAAAATTCCATTTAGGAACATGGTAAGATCGTAGTTCTTATAAGCAATTGTAGAAACCACGAAGGCAGAAATTCCACCGGCTGCCGCAGCAAGACAAGTTGTTACAAGGGTAATAGAAGTTAAAGAAGGATCGGCTGAAAGTACTGAACCACCATTAAAACCAAACCAGCCTAACCAAAGAATAAATACTCCTGCAGTAGCTAAAGGAATATTATGGCCAGGGATGGCGTGAGATTGGCCATCTTTACCAAATTTCCCTAAACGCGCACCCAGTAAATAAATAGCTATTAAAGCTGCCCATCCTCCTACAGAATGAACCAGGGTAGAACCGGCAAAATCGTAAAAACCGAGTCCGTCTAAGAAACCGCCGCCCCATTTCCAGGAACCAACAATAGGGTAAACAATGGTAATATAGATCACAGAAAACAGCATAAAACTTCCCAGTTTAATTCGTTCTGCAACTGCACCAGAAACTATTGTAGCCGCAGTTGCAGCAAACATTCCCTGGAAGAGAAAATCTGTCCAGTAAGTGTAACCTTCGTTATAGGCTAAGTCTAAAGCACCATCTGCCACCGGCGCGCTTAACCCAAAAAGGTCGAAGAAATAATCTGGAATAAATCCGGCGATAAAAGAGCCTGGGTACATAAGATTAAAACCGATAATGGCATAAGTAAGTAGCCCGGCACAAATTATAAATACGTTTTTAAAAAGGATATTAATGGCATTTTTTTGCCTTGTAAGTCCAACTTCAAGCAGTGAAAAGCCCAGGTGCATAAAAAATACCAGCGCGGTACACACCATCATCCAAACATTATTAGTAGTAAGTAATTCCATAAAAGTTATTTTTATAATGAGTTGATTAGTTTAAGAAAGGGAATCGGTGCCTTTCTCTTTTGTTCTTATGCGATAGGCTTCTTCTACGGGAGACACAAATATTTTCCCATCTCCTACAGAGCCTGTATGCGCAGCTTTTAGAATTGTTTCTACAGTACTATGAACATTTTCATCTGATACTACCAGTGAAATTTTTCGTCTCTGAATATCGCTAGTGCTGTAAGATACTCCCCGATAAACGTGACCTTGTTTTTCATTACCTACCCCGGTAACATCCCAATAACTAAAAAAATTGACTTCGGTTTCATGAAGTGCTTTCTTAACTTCATCAAACGTAGATTTTCTAATAATGGCTTCTATTTTTTTCATAAAAACTTGATTTTGATGATGTAAATGTATAAAAATATCATAACACCTATTAAAAAATAGGGGTCTATGCTAAATTAATGTGAAATAAATAAAAACAACCCCTAAAAAATTAGGGGTTAATTTAAATTACATATGTGTTTTGATTTGTTTCTAATTTTTTGACCAGGGCCTAGGTCAATTTTGAGAGGAAAAGACCTAAAAAGACAGCCAAAATTCCTAGAATTATGCTTCCGAAGGTGTAAAAGAAGAAATTTAGATAATCTCCGGAACGTAAAAGTGCCTGATTTTCAAAAGCGAAACTTGAAAAGGTAGTAAAGCCGCCACAAAAACCCACGGCAAGAAATAAAACAATATTAGACGAGAAAAAATCAGATTTAGCAGCGATTCCCAGGATTAATCCCAAAAGTAAACTTCCCAGGATATTTACCGTAAAAGTGCCAAAAGGAATAAATGCAGTTTCAAAATTCAAACTTTTACTGATGAGGTAGCGCAACGCACTGCCAAGTCCGCCACCTAAGAAAATCAGTAATAGTTGTTTAAGCATACTTGTTTATTTAACCGGAATATATAAGTGTGTAATCCATTTAGCAGGATTTGCCACGTTCTCTGGCGATGTTAAATGCACTTCAAAATTCTTTGTGTCTTCTGCCATTTCAAGATCGTTTGCTTCAATATAATTATATGCATTATCCCAGGCTTCCTTTAAATTCTTATAATCTCCTTTTAGGGTAGTTTTTAAAACTTTCTGGTTTGGTAAAAATCCGGTTAAAATTTCGCTTGCAGCCGGAGTAATTACTTCGCTGGGAGTGAAAATTCCTGCGGAAAAAATTACGTTTCCAGAATTTTCATTCCATTCGTTATAAAGAACAAACGGATTGCCGCTTTTTTCTATTCCGTTTTCATCCATATAAGTAGAAACTTCAGAAAACATAGACGCCATTTTTTCATCTACCTGGCTAATTTTGCTGGCAGTGGTGGTGTACATATAGTAACCGCCCCCGTGCTGAATAACTCCGTCTACATTAATAGTGTATTTATCCATCTTATTTAGCACTACACTTTCCATATTATTTAGCCCGGTCTGGAATTTTGGCCGCATCATTTCAGTAATAGATTTATCCTGGAAAGTAAAGGCCAGTTTCTCCATAAAACTTTGTTTGCCTTTCATTCCCCAGGTAACTTGAGTGCCGTTTTCTATCTCGTTGAATTCCCAGTAAACATCACTGATAGATTCGCCAAATGGAGTTTTAAAAATTATTTCCTGCTCAATTTCTGAATAAGGTTTTGCTGAAATAGTCTTAATTTCCCCATCGCCCGCGTTTTCACTTTTCCAGGAATAAGAAGCGCTATCGCCGCTGGTTTTTGCGCCGTATTCAATAATCATATCATCTGCTTCAGCCGACCAGGGTTCCCAGTTCTCCCAATTTTTAAATTCATTTACTTCCTGGAAAACCATTTCTACCGGTGCTGTAATTACCCTGGTTTCTTCAACCTGGTAATCACCATCTTTTGTAGCGATATAAATAGAACCTGCAATTATTACAATAAGCAGTAGGAAGAATAGATATTTTAAAATTTTCATATTGTTGGGTTTATAAGCGAAGATACTTAATTTAACATAATTAGTAATTCACTTTATAAGAAGTAAACTACGGATTTAAGAAGCCCTTTAAAATAAATAGAAGTCCTATAAAAGCAAGAAATGCTACAAGCACCCATAAACTTCCTTTATACTGCTTTCTATGTAATACGGTGTCTTTTTTATAACTAAATGCAATTATTATTATAAAAACAAACACAAATAAACCCGCGAAAATGAGTTGGCCGGTGCTAAACATTTTATTTAATTTTATGCAAAGTTAAGGTTTTAGGCTTAACCTCTAATCGATTTTAAATTATAAACAGATGAAAAAGACACTTGCTGGGGTAAAGGAATTTCATAAAACTTTTAGGCTGGGAATTGCAGAAAATCCGCAGGCATCATTGGGAGCCACAAAGAATCGTTTGCGCTATGAATTAATGAAGGAAGAGAACGAAGAATATCTTGAAGCTGCAAGTAAGGGTGATTTAACCGAAGTTGCCGATGCTCTTGGCGATATGCTGTATGTTTTATGCGGAACCATTATTGAGCACGGCCTAGAACATAAAATTGAAGCCATTTTTAATGAAATTCAGCGTAGTAATATGAGTAAACTTGGTGAAGATGGAAATCCACTTTATAATGAAAAAGGCAAAGTTATTAAAGGTTCTAACTATTGTAAACCCAATATAGTGAAAGTGCTAAAAGGTTGAATTTATAAATTAAAACTGTTGACTAATTTAAAAATAAAATAGTATGAAAATTTCGTTACTCTCTATGTTGCTGGTACTTGCAGCTTTTGGTTGTAAAAATAATCCCGGGAGTGCTGAAACTTCTAAAGACCAAGAAGAACAGAATACTAAAAAAATCAATAATGAAGTTCAAAAATATGTTGATAGTACCTGGAATTTTGCCCTGGAATATCCTTCAAATTTTGAAGTTTTAGAAGACGAATTACCGGCAAACAGCTCTGTAGTAAATGTTTATTCAAAAAAAGTTGATATTAGTAAACCGCTCGCTATTCACGAAGAACCCGAAATAGCGTATATCGCATTATTACCTAAAGGTTTTGGCGTAGATGGGCCTTCAGGTAAACAAAAATCTTTTAATAATTGGGAATCGGTCCTGGATTTATCTTTTAACTTTAATAAAAACGATTCGCGGGTTTACCTTTTAGAAAACGGTGAGGCCTGGGCTTATTATTTAAAGTTTTACCAGTCTCCGGAAAAGTGGGATGAATACGGAGGTATTTTTGTGCATTATCAAATTGAAAATTTTAATGCTACCTGCATTTCAACCGGGGGAGAATCAAAGCCTATGCAAGAATGCGATCCAATGGGTGAAGATGAAGTGAGGTTTTCAGGAGAAATTAATGAAAAAAGTAAGATGCAACTGGATAAAATAATGAGCTCTCTTTATTTTTTTAGGAAGAATGCTGAAGAGCGTAAAGAACTTTCAGATCTTATAAAAGTTGAAAAACCTGCGGTAAATACGCTTATTAATTCTCCCATACAAATTTCTGGTGAAGCACGCGGAACCTGGTTTTTTGAAGCCGAAGCGCCTGTTAGATTAGTTGATAAAAATTATATTACCCTGGCAGAAACTTCTATAAAAGCGAAAGGTGAATGGATGACCAACGATTTTGTGCCGTTCTCTACCGAACTGTCTTTTGGCAATTTTCCTGAAGATAAAAAAGGCTATTTAATTTTTGAAAAATCAAATGCTTCAGGAAAACCTGAATTAGATAGAAAATTTACGCTGCCGGTACGTTTCCCATCGGAATAATTTAATCAGGAATAGTTCAAAATTAGAATCTGAAACAACTTCAGGTTAAAGCAAATTAAACCTCACAGTTTTTAAATCTGTGAGGTTTAATTTATATAAATCAGGAAAAATTACTTCACCTGGTATCTCCAACCGTGCTTGTCTTCAGCCTGGTTGTATTGAATTTTCATTAGGCGGTCTTTAAAAGATTTTCCGTAGGAATCTTCCATTTTTGGTAGTTCAAATTTTTCGTCTTTATATCCAAAACCGGCAATCGGGTTAATAACTGTCGCGGTCCCTGAACCAAAGATCTCTTTTAGCTCACCTTTCCTTGCGGCTTCAACGATTTCTGAAACTGGAACTCTTCTAATTTCAACCTCAATATTCATATCTTTTGCGAGATCTATCACGCATTTTCTTGTAACTCCATCTAAAATTCTATCGCTGGTAGGAGCAGTAATAAGTTTATCTCCAATTCTAAAGAAAATATTCATTGTTCCAGCTTCCTCAAGGTAATCATGCGTATTAGCATCGGTCCAAATTATTTGCTGAAACCCGGCTTCTTTAGCAAGATTGGTAGGGTAAAACTGCGCGGCATAATTCCCGGCAGCTTTGGCAGCTCCAACACCACCATCGGCAGCACGGCTGTATTTTTCTGAAAACTGAACTCTTACTTCGCCGCTATAATAAGCCTGGGCGGGAGAACAAATAATCATAAATTTATATTTCGTTGCAGGATTGGCAGAAACGCATTCCTCGGTAGCAATTACAAACGGACGAATGTACAGCGAGTTCCCAAAACCTTTCTTTATCCAATCCTTATCCAATTTCAATAATTCTTCCAATCCTTGGAAGAAATAATCTTTTGGAAATTCAGGAATTGCCAATCTGGCGCTGGATTTATTTATTCTTTTATAATTTTCTTCAGGTCTAAAAAGCCAAATTTGGTCTTCATCATCTTTGTAGGCTTTCATTCCTTCAAAAACTGCTTGCCCATAATGAAATACTTTAGCCGATGGATCTAGTTGAATTGGCCCATAAGGTGTAATTTTAGGGGTTTGCCACTGGCCATTTTCATAATCACATACAAACATATGATCGGTGAAAATTTCGCCAAAAACCAGGTTTTCAAAATTTACCTCTTCAATCTTAGATTTTTGGACTTTATTAATTTCAAGCTGGTTAGTATCGTATTTCATTATCATTAATTTAGTTAACAAATTTACCTAAATTAAAACAGAATCAAAATCTAAAGTTTTGGTAAATTTGTTTACTTGCAAGGTTTTAACTAAAAATAGGAAAATGAAAAAATTCGCTGCTATATTGGCTTTATCCTTAATATTTATAGGCTGTAAAAATGAAAAATCTAATAAAGAGACAGAAATTGTAGCTGAAAACAATACCACTTCTTATAATTCTTTTGGAGCCGAAATAAGTTCAAAAAGTGCTATTTCTTCCAGCGAAGCTCTTAATAAATTCAATTCCCTGAAACCCGGTGATACTTTAGATTTAAAATTTAAATCAAAAATCAATAATGTTTGTAAAAAGAGAGGTTGCTGGATGATTTTAGAACTTCCTGAAGGGGAAGATGTAAGAGTGACTTTTAAAGATTATGGATTTTTTGTACCGAAAGACAGCGAAAATACCGATTTGATTGTAGAAGGAAAAGCTTTTATAAACCAAATGTCTATTGAAGATCAAAAACATTATGCCGAAGATGAAGGGAAATCTGAAGCAGAAATAGCAGCAATTACTTCCCCTGAGGTTTCCAGGGCGTTTATTGCGAACGGCGTACTTTTAAAGGAATAATGTGGAAAGAAAAATTATAAAGACCGGCGATGGCTCGGTTACTATTCATTTAAGCGAATGGGATGAGCAATACCACTCTAAACACGGTGCAATACAGGAAGCCCGGCACGTTTTTATAAAAATGGGCCTGGAATACTGGGTTGAACTAAATAAGAAAAAAAATCCCGCTATTTTGGAAATTGGTTTTGGTACCGGCCTAAATGCGTTTATTACTTTTTTGGAAGCTCAAAAGCTTCAATTAAAGATAGATTATACTGGGGTAGAAGCTTATCCCGTTTCAACTTCTGAAATAAAAGCACTGAATTATGCCGAAATGCTTTCCGCAGAAAATCAAATAGAAACTTTTCGAAGTATGCACGAAATTCCGTGGAATAAAAAAGTAGATATTTCAGAAAATTTTCAGCTTGAAAAACAACAGCAGCGCTTTGAAGAAATTGAAGATATTAATCAATATAATTTAGTGTTTTTTGATGCCTTTGGTGCCAGGGTTCAACCCGAACTATGGACTGAAGATATTTTTTCCAGAATGTTCGCTGCGATGAAAAATAACTCGGTTTTAGTTACTTATTCGGCAAAAGGAAGTGTAAGAAGGGCTATGCAAACTGCAGGTTTTATAGTTGAAAGGCTTCCCGGGCCTCCAGGTAAACGAGAAATGTTAAGAGCATTAAAAAAGTAGGCTATTTTGCTGTTAAATAGGTGATAAACTTTAGTTGAGGTTTATACTTGTTGCTATCTTGTAAAGAAAAATGCGAGTATTAATCACAGGAGCTACCGGTTTAATTGGATCTAAAATTAGTCGGTTGTGTCAGGAAAAAGGAATAAAAGTTCATTACCTCTCTACCAGTAAAGACAAGCTGGAAAACAAAACAGACTATAAAGGTTTTTATTGGAATCCTAACGAGAATGAAATAGACAGTAAGGCCATAGAAGGCGTAGATACTATAATAAATCTTGTTGGTGCCAGTATTGCAGAACGATGGACGCCAGAACAAAAGAAGAAAATTTTAAAGAGCCGTACCGAAACGGCAAATTTACTTTACACTTGTTTACAGGAAAATGGGCACGAGGTAAAAAACCTGCTTTCAGCCAGTGCCATAGGTATCTACCCAAGTTCCCTGGAGAAATTATATACTGAAGAAGACCAGGGGGTAGATGATTCTTTTGTAGGAGAAGTGGTGGTAAAATGGGAAGAAGCTGTAGATAATTTTAAAGACCTGGGCATTGAAGTAGCTAAAATTAGAATAGGACTTGTTCTTGCTAAAAACGGCGGAATGCTCCAAAAATTAAAAGAACCGGTAAACTTTAATGTAGGTTCTCCCTTGGGAAATGGGAAACAGTGGCAATCCTGGATTCATATAGACGATATTAGTGGGATATTTATGTTCGCTTTAGAAAAAGAGCTTACCGGCGTTTATAATGCTGTAGCACCAAATCCTGTTACTAATAAAGAACTGGTTAACGAAGTGGCTTCTCAAATGGGGAAACCAGTTTGGTTGCCTAATGTTCCTAAAGTAGCACTTAAATTAGTGCTGGGAGAAATGTCCCGCCTGGTTTTGTCCAGTCAATTGGTGAGTAGTGATAAAATAGAACAGGAAGGTTATAATTTTAAATATGTAAACCTCTCTAAAGCCCTGGAAGATTTAATTTAGGGTTACTGAAGTTTTTAAGCATTAAAAAAGGCTGCCAAATTTGGCAGCCTTTTTTTTGTATTCAAATTTTGAATCTTCTTAAGCTTTAGTAGCTTTAAGATTAACTTTTAAAGTAATATCGTCACTTACAAAGTTGTCTCCAAGTCCGTCAAAAACAGATTTAGAACCAAAATTCACATTCCAGTTTGTTCTATCTATAGTGAATTCTTCGCTGGTGATTTCAATACTATCATCAGATTGGTTAATGCTAACCGGGAAAGTAACGTTTTTAGTTTCCTCTTTTATTGTAAGGTTACCAGATAGCATTTTCTGGCCGTTTTCTTCAGTAATTTCAGTTACTTCAAAAGTAGCTTCCGGATATTTTGTAGCGTTAAAGAAATCTCCTTCTTTACCTTCTACAGTTCCCATTAAATGAGCTTCAAGATCTTTTTTATCGTCTCCTTCAAGATCGGTTACATTAATAGACTGCATATTAATCACGAAATTTCCGCTTTCAATAATGCTGTCATTAGCACTAAAAGTACCTTCAGCAAGTTTAATAGTACCAGTATGCTCACCTGTAGGTTTGCTACCTTTCCACTCAATAGTAGAAGCCGAAGTATCTACTGAAAACTCCATAGCTTCAGCTTGAGCAGTAGCTGCATCTTTAGCTTCAGAAGTTTCTGCTTTATTTTTATCGTTTTTACATCCTACAACCGCAGTTAAAAAAGCTGCAATTACAAAAGTGCTTAAAATTGATTTTCTCATTTGTGTTAAAATTTAGTTTTATTTTAGTCTGCAAAATTACATAAACTTCATACACCCTAATGCTAAATATTTACTAAATAATTTTAAGAATTATTGCGTAGTGACATTTTGACACCGAATCATTATTGGCAATGATTTTGACCCGTTGAGGCTGTATTAAAATGCATAAAAATGAGCAATAAGAAAGAAGATATAAGAGAAGAGCAACAGGACCAACCTGTTAAAGATCAAATTGAAGATGCTATAGATGAAGCTATAGACGAGGTAGAAGGTGAAAAGGAAAACGAGGATAACAATGACGACTCGCCTGAATTTACTGAGGAAGAAAAGCTAAAAGAAGATCTTCAAAAAGAAAAAGATAAATTTTTACGTCTTTTTGCAGAGTTTGAAAATTACAAAAGAAGAACTTCTAAAGAGCGTTTAGAGCTTTTTAAAACTGCCAACCAGGAAGTAATGACCGCCATGTTGCCAGTTTTAGACGATTTTGACAGAGCTTTAAAAGAAATTGGAAAATCTGGTGATAAAAATTTAGTACAGGGCGTAGAACTTATTCACAATAAATTTAAAGAAACGCTTAACAGTAAAGGGCTTGAGGCAATGAATGTGAAAGAAGGCGATGCCTTTGATTCCGAAATTCACGAAGCTATTACCCAAATACCAGCACCTAAAGATAAGCTTAAGGGCAAGATAGTTGATGTAGTAGAGCGAGGTTACAAATTAGGAGATCGTATTATTAGGTATCCAAAGGTTGTAACCGGCAAATAAAAGCTTTTTTAGAATTCGCAAAACGAGACCATGAAAGAAGATTATTACGACATATTAGGCATTAGTAAGAATGCTTCAACCGCCGAAATAAAGAAAGCATACCGAAAAATGGCCATTAAGTATCACCCAGATAAGAATCCGGGAGATGCTGAGGCTGAAGAAAAGTTTAAAAAATCGGCTGAAGCTTACGAAGTACTTAGCAACGAAGATAAACGAGCCCGTTACGACAGGTTTGGCCACCAGGCATTTGAAGGTGGCGGCGGAGGCGGAGGCTTCGGCGGAATGGATATGGACGATATATTCAGCCAGTTTGGAGACATCTTTGGAGGTGGCTTCAGTGGTGGCGGAGGCTTCTCTGGTTTTGGTGGCGGTTTTGGCGGTGGCCAAAGACGTGCTAAAGGAAGCAACCTTAGAATTAGGGTGAGTCTTACTTTAGAAGAAATTGCTAATGGTGCCGAG
This sequence comes from Salegentibacter sp. UBA1130, assembly GCF_002311535.1. NCBI lineage: Bacteria > Pseudomonadati > Bacteroidota > Flavobacteriia > Flavobacteriales > Flavobacteriaceae > Salegentibacter > Salegentibacter sp. UBA1130. The sequence continues at coordinate 83,643 of NZ_DCAP01000031.1, forward strand.
AAAAAGATTAAGGTAAAAAGAAAAGTCCAGGCTCCCGGTACAACTTATAAAACATGTACTACCTGTAAAGGTACAGGCCAGGTAACTCGTGTAACCAATACGATATTAGGAAGAATGCAAACTGCATCGCCTTGTACAGCTTGTAGCGGTTCTGGACAGATTATAGACCATAGACCGCCAGAGGCTGATGCGCACGGATTGGTACAAAAAGAAGAAACTGTTTCTATTAAAATCCCATCTGGGGTTGAAGATGGAATGCAGTTAAAAGTTGCCGGAAAAGGAAACGATGCTCCGGGTAATGGAGTTCCAGGAGATTTATTGGTAGCTATTGAAGAAAAAGAGCACCATAGCCTGCAACGTGAAGGAGATAACCTGCATTACGATTTGTACATTAGTTTGTCTGAAGCTGTTTTAGGTTCTTCAAGAGAAATAGATACTGTAACCGGTAAAGTGAGAATAAAGGTTGAAGAAGGCGTCCAATCTGGAAAAATTCTTAGACTTAGAGGAAAAGGAATTGGAAATCTTAACGGCTACGGCAAAGGGGATTTATTGGTCCATGTAAATGTTTGGACCCCGAAAAATTTAAATAAAGAACAACGCGATTTCTTTGAGAAAATGGCTGAAGACGAGAACTTCCAGCCGAATCCGGAGAAAAGTGATAAGTCATTCTTTGAAAAAGTTAAAGATATGTTTTCTTAGAACCCCGGTTTTAAGAAAAAATTTATATATTTGATTATCACTAAGTCTTTTAGTGATAATTTTTCTTTTTCATAGCAATTTTTTTCCCATCCTTAATTTATTAAGGGTGGGTTTTGTTTTTTAGAGCAATCTGGAAAGTTATAATTTCTTCTTAATCCAAAACATCTCTCGGGTGATTTCAATATATTTACTCGATAATGAAGATTAACATTAGCCATAATTGCCCGGAAAATTAAACAGCTGTTTGCTATGAATGCCCGGTGAATTATCTCTCGAGCTATTTTATTTTTTTTACCAACACTTTTATATGGAAAATCTTTTAGTAGCAGAAAATATCTACAAACAATTTGGCAATTTTACTGCACTAAATAATGTCTCAATAGCCATTCCGCGTGGTAGTATTTTTGGTCTTTTAGGTCCTAATGGTGCAGGAAAAACCACTTTGCTACGTATAATTAACCAAATTACCATGCCAGATAAGGGCCAGGTTTATCTAGACGGCAAACATTTACAGCCCAATGATATTGCGCATATTGGTTACCTGCCGGAAGAACGCGGACTTTATAAATCTATGAAAGTTGGGGAGCAGGCACTTTACCTGGCTCGATTAAAAGGACTTTCTAAAGCTGAAGCCAAAGAACGCCTGGAATACTGGTTTAAGAAATTACAAATTGAAGGATGGTGGGATAAAAAGATCCAGGAACTTTCTAAAGGGATGGCGCAAAAAATCCAGTTTATTATCACCGTTTTACACAGGCCTAAGCTGTTAATTTTTGATGAGCCATTTAGTGGTTTTGATCCTGTAAATGCTGGTTTAATTAAGAACGAAATCCTTCAGCTTAAAGAAGAAGGAGCAACTATACTTTTTTCTACCCACCGAATGGAAAGTGTAGAAGAATTATGTGATTATATGGCTTTAATTCATTTGTCCAATAAATTATTAGACGGAAAAGTTTCAGAAATAAAACGGGAATATAAATCTAACACCTATGAAGTAGGTTTGGAAACAGAAAATGATACCGCTCTTTTAGCAGAATTAAAAGAAAAATTCGTGGTTGGTAATACTAATTTTAAAAGTATAAACGACGATCTTAAATTAACCATTCAGCTTAAAGAAGGTGAAACTCCTAACCAATTATTAAATTATCTTCTTGCTAAAGCCAAGATAAATCATTTTGTAGAAGTTATTCCATCAGTAAACGATATTTTTATAAAAACCGTAACTCAACATGCGTAATTTAAAGCTTATAATTCAGCGGGAATATTTGGCGCGGGTAAGGAATAAAACCTTTATTATCATGACTTTTTTAAGTCCGCTAATTCTGGTTGGGATGTTCGCACTTATCGCTTATTTAAGTATGCTGAATAGCAGCGAACAACGTATTATTGGTTTGTATGATGAGACTGAAATGTTTGCTTCAGAATTTAAAGATCAGGAACAGGTTCAATATTTAGACCTTTCTGGAAAGAGCTTTAAAGAAGCAAAACAAATGGTTAATGAACAGGATTATTACGGGCTTATATATATTCCTAAAAATATTAATAGAGATCTTCAAGGCGTTCAGTTTTTTGGGAAAGAATCTCCCGGTTTAGGAACTATCCAGGCTATAGAAAAAACCATTGCCGATAGGCTTACACGTGAAGAACTTATTGAGCGAGGTATTGATGTAAACCAATTAAACGAAGCTAAAACCGAGGTTAGAATTGAAATTCAGAATTTCTCTGGAGAGCGTACGTCCAAAATGTCTAATTATATAAAAATGTTTTTTGGTGGCGCTGCGGGTTATTTATTAATGATGTTTATTATCATTTATGGTAACATGGTAATGCGCAGTGTTATTGAGGAAAAAACAAATAGAATTATTGAAATTATTGTTTCTTCAGTAAAACCCATTCAACTTATGATGGGAAAGGTTTTAGGTACCTCTTTAGCAGGAATCACGCAATTCACCATTTGGGTACTATTAGCTGGAGTTTTAGCAATGACTTCGTTTTACGTGTTAGGCATTGATATTTTTACTGTTCAGAAATCACAATTAGAGACGGTTGAGCAAATTGCACAACCCGAAATAGCGCAGCTGGTAATGGATGTGCTTAATTTACCAATTCTTAAATTAATTATATTTTTCCTTATTTATTTTATTGGTGGTTATTTCCTTTACAGTTCTATTTACGCTGCAATTGGTGCGGCGGTAGATAGTGAAACCGATACCCAACAATTTATGTTTCCGGTAATTTTACCTTTAATGTTAGGTATTTATGTGGGTTTCTTTTCGGTAATAGAAAATCCGCATGGTACAGTTTCTACTATTTTTTCAATGGTGCCTCTTACTTCTCCAATAGTTATGTTAATGCGTATACCCTTTGGAGTGCCGTGGTGGGAACTCGCAATTTCTGTAGCACTTTTAATTATTACCAATTTTATAGTAATTTGGATAGCAGCTAAAATTTATAGAGTAGGAATTCTTATGTATGGTAAAAAAGCCAGTTACAAAGAACTATTCAAATGGCTCAAATATTAGAGAATGCAGGAACAGCAAAAATCAGAAACATCAGAGGCGATCTTAGAAGTGGTGGAAGAAGATATCTGGGGTAGCCTGGTGGACTTTTGGAATCTTATCCTTTTCAAATATGAGGTTAGTGGTACGCCAATAGAAATAACTGTAGGGCTTATTTTACTGGTAGTTATCGCATTTATTGTGACCAGTGTTGTTCTTAGGTTAATTAGATCTTTTATTACAAGTAAACTGGCCAAGGGAGACAAACAGAAGTTTATAAGCGTTTTTAAGTTTATAAAATATTTTGTCTATTTAGTGGTAATCTTAATCACCTTAAGCTCTGCCGGAATAAATATTACCATACTTTTAACAGCTTCGGCTGCACTTTTTGTTGGTATAGGTTTAGCTTTACAAGAGCTCTTTCAGGATATTATTGGAGGGGTTTTTATAATTATAGATAAATCGCTCTTAGTTGGAGATGTTATTGAAATGGAAGGCAGGGTAGGCCGTGTTTTTGAAATTAAACTAAGAACCACCCGTGCCCTTACCAGAGATGATAAGGTGATGATTATTCCCAATCATAAATTTATTAGCGATGTAATTTATAATTATACCCAAAACCATGCAACTACGCGGGAAGGCGTTCAGGTTGGTGTGGCCTACGGGAGTGACACCCAAAAAGTAAAAGATATTTTGTTGAAATGTGCCAGTGAAAACGAAAGTATTGTGAAAAGCCCTGAATCATTTGTTCTCTTTGACGATTTTGGAGCATCTTCTTTAGTGTTTTCACTCCATTTTTACGTAACCGATAGCTTTGTAGATCCAAAAATTAAAAGTGAGCTTAGATTTAAAATAGATGAAGAATTTAGGAAAAATAACATCACAATTCCGTTTCCACAGCGGGATGTGCATTTTTATCCTACCCAAAACCTAACCCAAAATTTATCAAAAAATGATGAAGACCTTTAAAATTATAGCTTTCCTGATGTTAGGAGCTGTAACTTTTCCGGCAACGTCCCAAACTACAGATTTAGCCCGAATAGAATATACATATTTTCCGCAGTCAGATTCAGATAATTCATTTCGTAGATTTAGAACCTTTGTTAATTTACCCATTAAATTAAATGGAAAAGGAGCCTATTTAATTCCGGGAGTAGAATATAGAAACGTAAATTTTAAATATAAAAATAGCGAAGCTTTTACCACCAATAACCTGGATAGGTTTCAATCTTTTACAGGTAAAATAGGCTACACATTTAAAATGAACGAGTTATGGCGTTTTGGCGCTGAGACCGGGGTGAAAATTGCTTCTAACTTCGCTACCAGTGAGTTGGTTAAAGATGATTTTATTTACACCGGGTCGGTTTATTTTATAAAAATTAAAGAAGATGAGCGTTACATAGAACCCTGGCGGCTTATTTTGGGACTTAGTTATTCTACCACAACCGGTTTTCCGTTTCCATTGCCTGTAATAAATTATTATAAGCGTTTTGATGAAAATTGGTCTTATGGGCTTGGAATACCTAAAACCAACCTGAAATATTATTTTAACAACAAACATGAAGTTCAGGGATTTGTAACATTAGATGGGTTTTTTGCTAATATTCAGCAAAACTTTAATCCTTATCCGCAAACAAATCCTGGCGCAAACCGGCTTGCAGAAAGTATGTCTATGACCATAGTTTTAAGCGGTTTGGGATACCAGTATAATATCACAGATAATATAGCATTTTATACCTATGCCGGTTATACGGTTATGAATGATATTAGATTAAGAGATAAAGACAGGGAGGACCTGTATACAATAGACGAAAACAATACATTCTACGCCCGTGGCGGCTTAAAATTTAGTATTTTATAATATGGCACGTATTTTATTAATAGAAGATGAAGCAGCAATTAGAAGGGTTTTAGTTAAAATCCTTACCGAAGAAAATGATAGTTATGAAGTTGAAGAAGCAGGAGATGGCCTGGAAGGAATTGAAAAGATAAAAGACGAAGATTATGATCTTGTACTTTGTGATATTAAAATGCCCAAAATGGATGGAGTAGAAGTCCTGGAGGCAATCATGAAAATAAAGCCTGAAATTCCCGTGGTAATGATTTCTGGTCACGGAGATTTGGATACCGCCGTGAATACAATGAAAGTAGGCGCTTTTGATTATATCGCAAAACCACCAGATCTTAATAGACTGCTTAATACCGTTCGCAATGCACTAGACCGCAAAGAGCTTGTTGTAGAGAATACACGGCTTAAGAAAAAAGTTAGTAAGAATTTTGAAATGGTAGGCCAATCAGAAGGGATTGAGCGTATTAAAGAACTTATTGAAAAAGTAGCTCCTACAGATGCCCGGGTGCTAATTACCGGGCAAAATGGTACAGGGAAAGAATTGGTGGCTCACTGGATACATCAAAAAAGTGAACGTTCAAAAGGGCCAATGGTAGAGGTAAATTGTGCTGCAATCCCTTCAGAATTAATAGAAAGTGAACTTTTTGGTCACGTTAAAGGGGCGTTTACTTCAGCAAATAAAGATCGTGCCGGTAAGTTTGAAGTTGCCAATGGAGGTACAATTTTTCTTGATGAAATTGGTGATATGAGTCTTTCGGCGCAAGCCAAAGTTTTAAGAGCGCTTCAGGAAAATAAAATCTCCCGCGTGGGTAGCGGCAAAGACATAAAAGTAGATGTTCGGGTTGTTGCAGCAACCAATAAAGACTTAAAAAAAGAAATAGAAGACAAAAAGTTTAGGGAAGATTTATATCACAGGCTTGCGGTAATTTTAATAGAAGTACCGTCGCTAAATGAACGCCGGGAAGATATTCCTTTACTTATAGATTATTTTAGCGAAAAGATTTCTGCAGAACATGGTTCGGGTAAAAAAGAATTTACCGAAGATGCCTTAAAAACTCTTAAAGAATATGACTGGCGCGGAAACATACGTGAACTTCGTAATGTTGTAGAACGGCTCATTATTTTAGGGGGCGATAAAATTACTGAAGAAGACGTAAAACTCTTCGGAAGCAAATTTTAGAGAATTTAATCGATTTTTTTCGGCGGCGGATTATATCTTAAAAAATACATAGTATCTCCGCTTGGGTGTTGCCATTCGTGGAATAATTCAAATCCAAATCGCTGATATACCAGTGCGTTTTTACGCATTCTGGTTTCGGCATATAGTGGAATTTGATATTCTATTGCCTGGCGGTAAAATTCGTCTTTCATTTCTTTACCAACCTGGGTATCTGCACCGCGAGATTCAGCCAAAATACCCCAGAACCAGCAGTAAAGATATTCCCCGGTTTGTGGGCGTTGTTTTTTAATATAATTCTGGTTTTTTACAATGCGATAAGCGTTTTTTATTCCGGTAACATTTAAAACCAAACCAATTTGGCTCCAAATATCTTTCAGAAAGTTATCGTCTTTTTTGCTGGTTTTAAATAAAATAGCAATTCCCATTCGGTTTTCAGAAATAATAAGAGCGTCTTTTTCAATCGCCTTCTCTACCATATGTGTGGCGAGATATTCAAAACGTTTGTGACGGTTACCTCCCTTTTTTACAATATCCATAGAGGACGGGATTTCCTTTAAAAGGCTGGTGACTTTGGTAATTATCTCTTCTTTTTCTGCTTTGTTCAAACTGCTATAATTTAGCGGCGAAGATATAAAATTTATCTTTTTTTAGGTTTAAAGTAAGTCGATTAAAATTCTGCAAATTCAAATACTTTTAAGGCATATTCTTTGTTATCACACAGGTAGCTAGAAATTGTTTCCTAAATTTTATAGAAACTATAAAGAATTAAAATAGAAGCTTCCAAAGGAATATTTATTTTAGCAGTCAAAACATGAAAATTTAAATCCTATTTTCCCGATGAAATTATACATTTTCGCCTTTTTTGGCCTTTTTCTTACACTAAATCTTAATGCACAGGCTCCTGAAACTAAAGAAGATTCTCTTAAAATTAGGGAGATATATTCTGCTGCGCTGGTAAATGGTAAAGCCTACAATTGGCTGGACCATCTTTCTAACAAAATTGGAGGTAGGTTATCGGGTTCGTTAAATGCGCAAAAAGCGGTAGAATATACTAAAACACAGTTAGAAGAACTTGGTCTTGATAAGGTTTGGCTACAACCGGTTATGGTTCCAAAATGGACGCGTGGAGCTCGTGAACACGCTTATATACAAACCGGCCCGGGAATGACTACAGAAGTAAGTATAACAGCTCTTGGGGGCTCTGTTGCCACTGCTACCGGCGGTTTAAAAGCAAATGTTATAGAAGTGCAGGGAATTGAAGATTTAGAAAATTATAAAGATGAAATAAAGGGCAAAATTGTTTTTTATAATCGCCCAATGAATCCTGAACTTATTCAAACTTTTGAGGCGTACGGCGGGTGTGTAGATCAGCGTTATTCGGGGGCTGAAGCCGCTGCTAAATACGGTGCTGCCGGCGTAATTGTACGTTCTTTAAGTCATAAAATAGATGAAAATCCGCATACGGGGTCAATGAGCTATGGCGATTTACCAAATAGTAAACGAATTCCAGCTGCGGCGATTAGTACTAAAGATGCCGAATATCTTTCCGGAATTTTGAAGCTGAAAAAAGACCTTGAATTTTATTTTAAATTGAGTTCAGAAAATCACGGCGAAGTACAATCTTACAATGTAATTGGGGAAATAGCAGGTAGCGAATTTCCGGAAGAAATTATGGTAGTTGGCGGCCACCTGGATTCCTGGGATTTGGGAGATGGTTCTCACGATGATGGTGCGGGTGTAGTGCAATCTATGGAGGTTTTGCGCTTATTTAAAGAAACCGGCCATAAACCTAAAAGAACCATTAGGGTGGTACTTTTTATGAATGAAGAAAACGGTTTACGCGGCGGGAATAAGTATGCCGATGTAGCACATAGTAAAAACGAAAATCACATTTTTGCTTTAGAAAGTGATGCCGGAGGATTCACTACTCGCGGATTTTCTTTTGAAGCCGATGATGCTCAATTTGCGCAAATTGAAAGTTGGAAACCACTTTTTGAACCTTACCTGATTCATTATTTTGAAAAAGGTGGAAGTGGAGCCGATATTGGTCCGTTGAAAAAGGGAGATATTGTACTTGCGGGATTAAGACCAGATTCACAAAGATATTTTGACCATCATCACGCGGCAACTGATACCTTTGAACACGTAAACAAACGTGAGCTGGAACTTGGAGCTGCTACAATGACTTCATTGATCTATTTAGTAGATAAGTATGGAATAAAGCGAATTAATCTGGAAAAAGATCAGAAACTTTAGATTTAAAATTTAATTATTCTTTATCGCAATTTAAATTTTAGAGCAGCAAAATCCTACTATCTTTGCCGCCTAAAATTATGTTTTGCAGCTAAGCGCCTACACACAAGAATTCAGCAAAAATTTAAATATTGCCTTTCCCGTAATGCTCGGGCAATTAGGCCATGTATTAGTTGGGCTGGTAGATAATTTAATGATTGGCCAATTAGGGCCGGCACCACTAGCGGCGGTTTCCCTGGGAAATTCGCTGGTTTTTATAGCCCTCTCTTTAGGAATTGGTTTTTCTTTCGCCATTACACCTTTAATTGCTGAAGCCGATGGCGCGCAGGATATAAATAAAGGCAGAAGCTATTTTCACCACGGTGTAATTTTATGTATTATTAATGGAATTCTTCTTTTTCTCACCTTACTCATAGCGAAACCGGTATTGTATTATTTAGACCAACCGCCAGAGGTGGTAGAACTTGCCATTCCCTATCTTAATATCGTGGCGTTTTCAATGATTCCCTTAATGATTTTCCAGGCATTTAAGCAATTCGCTGACGGACTCTCGCAAACAAAATATGCCATGTATGCCACTTTAATTGCTAACGTGGTAAACGTGATTTTTAATTACCTCTTAATCTACGGAATCTGGATTTTTCCAAGACTGGAATTAGAAGGAGCAGCAATTGGTACCTTGATTTCCCGATTCTTTATGTTATGGTTTGTTTGGGAAATTTTGAGACGAAAAAAGAAATTTGCCGAATATTTCAAATGGGGAAAAAAGGAATCTCTAAACTCTGATGTATTTAAAAGATTATTAAACCTCGGTTTTCCAACGGCGCTGCAAATGCTTTTTGAAGTTGGGATTTTTACCGCTACCGTATTCCTTGCCGGTTTGTTGGGTACTAATCCACAAGCGGCAAACCAAATTGCTTTGAATCTCGCTTCAATGACTTTTATGATTGCTGTTGGACTTGGAGTTACAGCTACTATTAGGGTAGGAAATCAAAAAGGTCTTGCTAATTTTAAAGATTTACGCAGAATTGCATTTTCAACATTTCTGCTTGTATTTTTAATTGAAGCAGTATTTGCTTTAGGCTTTATTCTGCTTAAAGATTGGCTGCCTACATTTTATATAGATAATGCCGAGGTGATTTTACTTGCTGCCCAATTATTAGTTGTAGCTGCGTTATTTCAGCTTAGTGACGGTTTGCAGGTGGTTATTCTGGGAGCTTTAAGAGGTCTTCAGGACGTGAAAATTCCCACGGTAATTTGTTTTATTTCTTACTGGATTATTGGCTTTCCTGTTTCCTGGTATTTTGGCAAAGCCGAAAATCTTGGAAGTATGGGAATCTGGCTTGGGCTCCTTGCCGGGCTCTCTGTTTCGGCATTAATGTTGTACATTCGATTTAACTATTTAACAAAAAAACTTATTTTGCAAGAGTCTAGTCTTGTTCAATCAAAAATATAATTATGGATTTCCCTAAATTTCTTCTCGGTGATAATACCGACTATCCCACTGCTATCTTCGTAATACATACCGAATTCCCACGATTTATCATTAATCTTGAGAACGATGAAGTAGAATGGCTGGAAGAATTTGATCAGCACGATGAAGAAGAACTTGAAAATGAAACCGAAAACCTTATTAAAGAAGCTTCAGAATTTTACGATAGGGAAATTGCAAGATACGAGGACGATTAATGGAGAAATTAATAGAGTTAGATCATAAATTATTTCTTTGGCTAAATAATCTCGGTAATGAAACCTGGGATTGGCTTTGGCTGCTCATTACCGATAAATGGACAGCAATCCCGCTATACGCTTTACTTTTATTCCTTATTTTTAGGAAATTCGGTTGGAAATCAAGCCTGGTCACGGTGGTATTTATAACCTTATTAATTACCGCTACAGATCAATTAGGAAATGTTTTTAAAGATGCTTTTGAACGTTTAAGACCCTGCCGGCAGGAAGGCATTATGGAATATACCCGGTTTGTGGCGGTTCGTTGCGGTTCTTATGGTTTCTTTTCAGCACACGCTTCTAACTCGATGGGCGTTGCTATTTTTCTTGGATTATTATTTAGAAAAGTCTTTCCTAAAATGATATTCTGGTTAGTTGCCTGGGCTTTACTTGTAGCTTATAGTCGGGTTTATCTAGGAGTGCATTATCCGGGAGATATACTTGTAGGAATGTTGATTGGTGGGCTCTTAGGCTTTATTTTCTATAAACTTCACGAATGGGCACAGCAGAAAATTTTCAAAAAGAATTAATCCAGATTTTCAAACTTTTCAATTAATAAATCGGCTGCGGCGAAAGCGGTTATCTTATTATTTTCTATAGCTTTTAATTGAATTTCAAGTTCGTTTTTCATCACAGGATTTTGGTAAAAGCGGTTTTTTAGATGTTCGTTTATAGTTTGTAGAAGCCAGAATTTATTCTGCTCTTTTCTGTTTTTCAGGAAAAAACCATTTTCTTTTCCTAGCTTTTCAAATTCTTTAATCAGTTCCCAAACACTATCAATTCCCGTTTGCTTTAAAGCACTGCTAAGAGCAACTTTTGGTTTCCAGCCGCTTTCTTTGCTTGGGTAAAGTTGGAGCGCACGGTTAAACTCCAGTTTTGCCTCCCTTGCAGCTTTTATATTGTCTCCATCAGCTTTGTTGATCACAATTGCATCGGCCATCTCTATAATTCCTCGTTTTATGCCTTGTAGTTCGTCTCCGGCTCCGGCCAGTTTCAGCAATAAAAAGAAATCGGTCATACTGTGCACCGTGGTTTCACTTTGGCCAACCCCAACGGTTTCAATAAGCACAACATCAAAGCCTGCAGCTTCACATAGAATAATACTTTCGCGGGTTTTTTTGGCCACCCCACCAAGAGAAGAACCCGAAGCCGATGGCCGTATAAAAGCATTTTCTTCTTTTACAAGGTTTTCCATCCTGGTTTTATCACCTAAAATACTTCCGTGGGAAACACTACTACTGGGGTCTACCGCCAGTACCGCTACTTTTTTTCCTTGTTCGATTAAATATGAGCCAAAACTTTCTATAAAAGTACTTTTGCCCACGCCGGGCACGCCTGTAATTCCAATTCGAATAGATTTTTGAGAATAGGGCAAGGCGCCTTCCAATAACTGTTGCGCCTTTTTTCTATGTGAAAATTGATTACTTTCTACCAAAGTAATTGCACGGCCTAATGCAGTCTTATTTCCATTTAGAAGTTGCTGAAGCAAATCTTCTTCCTCAAATTTATTTTTTCGGGAAGCTCTAATCTTTTGAGCTGATTTTGGATTCACATTCGCCGAGGCCGGCTTACTGCCAGATTCACTTAATGCCGATTTTTGGTTCTTCTCGCTCAAACTATACTTATTTATGACAAATTTATGAATTCGATCTTTGGGAGCCTTGTTTATGCTTGGTATATTCAGGCCTAATTAATATAACTTAAATAACGATGAAAAATTTGTATAAAACAACGGTAACTACAAAAGGAGCAAGAAAAGGCCACGCCAAAAGTGATGATGGAATATTGGACGTAAAATTAAGTATGCCAAAATCTATGGGCGGTGAAGGCGGAAATTATACCAATCCGGAGCAATTATTTGGAGCGGGGTATTCTGCTTGTTTTGGAGGTGCATTGCAGTTAGCTGCTAAGAATCACGGTATAGATATAGATGAAAATGTTAGTGTGAGCGCAGTAGTAAAATTAGGCCTGACTGATGAGGAAGAAAATTTACAACTATCTGTAGTATTAGACTGCTATTTACCAGGTGTAGATGTTGAAACTGGTGAAAAAATTGTAAATGAAGCCCACGAGATTTGCCCTTATTCTAGAGCCACAAGAGACAATATAGATGTGACGCTTAATCTTTTAGTAGACGAAGATTAAGGTGATATTTTCGAAATTTCGTTATCGTCATGCTGAACTTGTTTCAGCATCTAAGACTTTAAGAAATTAGACACTGAAACAAGTTCAGGGTGACTTAAATTATAAACCTCACAGGATTTTATGACCCTGTGAGGTTTAATTTTTTATGCTTTTTCAGGTTTTATAGGAACACTAACCAGCGTTTCGGCCCAGGCCAGGTTTAAATTTATAAATTCATTTTCTTCATTAAAAGCTATAGTAAATTGTTCAATAGTTCTTTGTAAATCTTTGGTAGGAACTTCCAGTACCAGCGCATCAAACTCAGGATCACGATAAGCTTTTTCCTCCATATCAATTCCCCAGGGATACATATTTTTATTAAAAATCACCTTCCAGGAATCTTCCATGGGGATGGTCCACAAGGTGTATTTCCCGGCTTCTAAAAGGGAACCATCTACCATTATATCTTTATTGGTTTCAAAAGTAGTGGCTTCGTTGGCACCGGTACGCCATACTTCATTATAAGGTACCAGTTCACCAAAAATCACCCGTTCTTTTTTATAAGGGCGGTTATAAAAAACTTCTATTTTCAAATCACCCTGTGTATAATTTACGGTGGCTTCGGGACTATGAGCTTTAGTACTGTAGCGCATTATAAATACCACTACAGCGGCTAAGACAATAATAATTCCGCCAATCTTTAAAAACGTTTTTACCGGTTTTTTCATTATTATTTTATTTTGAAATACTACAGTTCAAAAAGCGTGCAAACTAATTTTTCAGGCTTTAAAAAGGAAAAAACGTATTTTCAGCTACAAAATAACAGAAGCTTGCAACATTGCAAAAATAGTTTCGTCTTTAAAGTACAACCAATCAAAGAAAATGATACAGCATCAATTAATAGAAGCCTGTAAAAACAAAGATCGCAGGGCCCAGCTGAAGCTCTACAATCAGTATTGCCAGGGAATGCATTATGTGGCCTTGCGTTTTTTGAAAGATCCTTATGAGGCAGAAGACGCGATGCAGGAAGCTTTTATAAAAGCTTTTGCAAAACTGCAACAATTTACGGGGGAAGTTACTTTTGGCGCCTGGCTTAAGCGTATTGTAATTAATAAGTGTATAGATAAATTAAAAGCGAAAAAGCTGGAATTAGTTGCTATTAATGAACAGGTATTGAGCACAGCCGAAGAAGACGATAATTGGCAGGTAGACGATGGGATTGGAATGGAAGAAATAAAGCAAAGTATGGAAAAACTTCCCGAAAAATATAAATATCCACTGATGCTGTTCTTAATGGAAGGCTATGACCACGAAGAAATATCAGAGATTTTAAATATTAGTCCGGTAGCCTCGCGGACTTTAGTGCACAGAGGTAAGAAAAAATTGCAGGAAGAATTAAAGACTATAAAAAATGGCACAGGATATTAGAGAAATGTTCAGGAACGAGAAGGAGCCTAAACCCAACACTTTACCCAAAGGGCACCAAAAGCGATTTGAAGATCGCCTGGAGAAAGAATTTCCCGTAGAAAAGAAGAATAATACGTTCTTTTTTCTAAAGATCGCAGCGGTTTTAATTGTTGCGCTGGGCGTGGGATTCTTTTTTCTGAATTCAGGGGGAGATAATTTTACGAATGAGCCATCGGTAGCTGACACTCCAAATCAGGAAAATTCAGAAGAAAAAGAAAATAAGCCGGGAACAACTGAAAATAATTTTCAGCTAAGTGAAGTTTCACCTGAATTCAAGAAGATTGAAGATTATTATATGGCCAGTCTTAATATTGAACTTTCCAAGATCAATATTACACCCGCAAATAAAGCCCTTATAGATTCTTTTATGAACCAAATGGCTGAACTGGATAAGGAATACCAACGCTTAAATACAGAAATTAAAGAAGCGGGGCCAAACGAGCAAACCCTGGAAGCGATGATAGCGAATCTTCAGCTTAGATTAGACTTGCTATATAAGCTAAAAAGCAAATTAAAGGAAATTAAACAATCAAAAGACAACGAATATGAAAACTACGAGGTATAATTTAATAGTTGCGCTGCTGCTCTGCCTTCCGGTAACATTGAGCGCGCAAACAAAAAAGCTGGATAAAACTTATAAAACCTCCGGCGATGTAGAAGTGAAAATTGATGCCAGTCACACCAATATTATTGTAGAATACTGGGATAAAAATGAAGTGCAAATTGAAGCCTCTCTGGAAACTGGTGAAATTGAAAAAAGTGAAATAAAAGATATTCTTGCGGCCTGGAAATTAAATACTTCCGGAAATGCTTCAGAAGTAAATATTTCTTCAGGCGGGGGAATGCAGTGGAGCGGAGATATAGATCTAAGCGGATTGGAAAAACCACTGGCCAGTCTTCCGCAGATGCTGGAGCCATTAATGAATAATTTGGTGACGCCTTTGATGCAAAGTATGGGAGAAAGTATGGGAGCGCCGCTTCCGCCAGAATTCAGTGAAAAAATGGGCAATATCAAATTTGACTATGAAGCTTATAAAAAAGACGGTGACAAATACATTGCGAAGTTTGAAAAGCAAATGGAAGCGAATTTTGGTGAAGATTTTGAAAAAGATATGGAAAAATGGGCTTCTCAGTTTGAAAAAAATGCCGAGAAATGGGAGAAGAATTTTGAAATGAAGATGGAAATAAATAGTGAAGAGCTTGAAAAGTCTATGGAAAAATGGGCCGAAAGTTTTGGTAATGATATGGAAGCCTGGGGCGAATCTTTTGGAGCGCAAATGGAAGCCCGTTTTGGTGATGCAGAAAATGGAAAACCAAAAGTGATAGGTTTAAGTAATTCTAAGGCCAAAAAGACCATTAAAGTAAAAATGCCTAAAAACGCAAAGCTTAATCTTGATGTACGCCACGGGGATGTAAACCTTTCGGGTACAACGAATAATCTTCACGCCGATCTTTCTCACAGTAAACTAACCGCCGATAGGATAAGCGGTAAAAGTACTAATGTAGAGGCAGCTTACACTCCGGTGAACATCAACTATTGGATTTATGGAATAATGGATGCCAGGTATGTAAAAAACTTTAAAATTAAGAAGGTTAAAAGCATCAAATTAAGTTCCAATTCCAGTAATGTAAATATTGAGGAGCTTGAAGATACCGGGATTTTATCGGGAAATTTTGGGGAGTTGAATATTGCAAGAGTAGGGGCTAATTTTAAAAATCTAGATATTAATTTAGAGAATAGCGATCTGGAACTTGGTTTGCCTTCATCAGCTTTTAATTTTATGTATAGTGGCACCCAGAGCGATATTAAACATCCTGGTTCTTTAAAGGTAACAAGTAGCGAATCTTACGATAATAAAAAACTTACGGGATTTCATAAAACTAAAGATTCGGGAGGGAATATTAGCATTCAAGCTAATTTTAGCGATGTCTTGTTAAATTAAATTTCAAGGTGTAATTTTAGCGATTCTTAAACGGTAAATCGTTTTAAAGATCGCTTATGGGAACCACAAATTTTTCTGAATTTCTTTCGCAGTTAACACCGGGTTTTACCCAGGTTCTGGATGTGAATTTAAAAGAAGAAGATTATATAATTATAGATTTATCTGAAAACAATGTAGAGCTCGGGAAAGTAGATATTTCTTCTTCCCGGGCTTTTTCTAATTATATAGCCGAATATTTAAATGCCTTCGAAAAAAAGGTGGCTTTTGGAGGCTATTCTGAAGTACGAAAACTTTATAAGAGAAGTGAGCTTTTTACAACTTCTGAAGATGAAGATTTTAACAGGAATATACACTTAGGCCTGGATTTTTGGGCTGATGCACATACCGATGTTTTAGCGGTTTTAGATGGAAGAATTCATAGTTTTAATGATAATTCCAGTTTCGGAGATTACGGCCCAACCATAATTTTGGAACACGAATTTGAAGAAAAGAAGTTCTATTCCCTTTATGGTCATTTAAGTAAATCTTCATTAAACGGTCTTGTTCCGGGGAGTTCTGTGAAAAAAGGCGAAAAAATTGCTGAATTGGGAACACCTGAAGAAAATGGCGATTATGCACCACATTTACATTTTCAGATAATTGAAGATTTAGTTGAAAAAATAGGGGATTTTCCCGGGGTTACTTCCCGCCGGGAATTGGACTTCTATCTACAAAACTGCCCAGATCCCAATTATTTGCTCAAATTGAAAAACTCCTGATTATTTTTTTTTCTTAAAATCAATGCAACAATAGCTGAGGTTACTACACCCATCATTAATGCACCGGCTATAGATTGTACTATATATGAGCTTAAGTTAAAATAAGCTTCAGCATCTTCCTGCTTCATAGCATTTCTTTCTACGCTGCTTTCTATAGCGTTTTCAAAATATTCGGGAGAAATAAGATAGTGTGTAATTAGTTGGCCAATAGGAGAGAGTAAGGCAATAACAATACTTAAAATTACTCCCGAAACGAATCCCTGTCTCCAGCTCATTTTTCCGCGGAAAAAATTCTTTCTTTTATCATGAATGGCAAAGAAGTAAATTGCTATTGCAATTAAACCGAAAAAGTTGGTGTAAATAGCGTGTTTGGCAATGAGCACATCGTGCCAGCCCATGAGTTTCTCAAAATACATCCAAAGTAAAGATGCAGCGAAGAAAATTACGCCCCACTTTATTTCTATTTGGTAGTTTTTCATTTTTTTGATGATTGGTTGAATGAAAAGCTAATGTACTCAAAAAAAGAAAGGGCTGTTTAAAAGTTCCTCTATTTAGGAGGTTTAAACAGCCCTTTTGTATAATTTAAAATTAAATTACTGATTCACAACAACCCAATCTCCTTTTTCAATAAGCGGAATAGCCTGTTTGTATTTAAGAGTTTTATTCTCGCCACTCATTACATTTTTTATAGTCACTTTATCATTACGGCCAATCTTTGGTTGGTCTCTGGTAATGGTTTCGGTCACCTGTGGGCGGCGTTGCTGTTGGGTGTTCTCAGCAGCGCGACTTTGAGCAGCTCTTTCGTCTATATTAGGAATTTCATCTTTTTGAGTTTCTACTTTTTCTTTTTTGCGTTGTCTTGCTTCCTGGATATTTGAAACATTTCCTTCTGGAATTTCACCTTTGAAAAGGAAAGAAATTACATCCCGATTTACGTGATCCAGCATAGATTTAAACAATTCAAAAGCTTCAAATTTATAGATCAATAATGGATCCTTTTGCTCGTGAACCGCTAATTGAACGCTCTGTTTTAACTCATCCATCTTGCGAAGGTGGGTTTTCCAGGCATCATCAATTATTGCAAGACTTATATTTTTCTCAAAATCTTTAACCAACTGAACACCTTCGGTTTCGTAAGCTTTCTCAAGATTCGTAACTACCTGAAGCGTTTTTTGCCCGTCTGAAAATGGTACAGAAATTCTTTCAAAATTGTTGCTTTCGTCTTCGTAAACCTGCTTAATTACCGGGAAAGCCCTGGAAGCGCTGTGCTTCATCTTTTCCTGGTAATGCTGGTAGGCTTCTTTATAGACAATTCCGGCAATTTTTTGTACGCTCATTTTCTCGAATTCTTCTTCTGAAACCGGGGCACTCATAGAGAAATACCTAATCAGTTCAAATTCAAAATTCTTATAATCCTGGGCAACTTTATTATTTTCGGTAATCGCTTCAGAAGTATCAAAGATCATATTCGCAATATCAACCTTAAGCCTGTCGCCAAATAATGCGTGGTAACGACGTTTGTAAATCACTTCCCGTTGGGCGTTCATCACATCATCATATTCCAACAAACGCTTTCTAATTCCGAAGTTATTTTCCTCTACTTTCTTTTGGGCACGCTCAATGGATTTTGAGATCATGGAATGTTGAATTACTTCACCTTCTTCCAGACCCATTTTATCCATTAATTTTGCGATCCTTTCAGAGCCGAATAGACGCATTAGATTATCTTCCAGAGAAACATAGAACTGAGAACTTCCCGGATCTCCCTGGCGGCCTGCACGACCTCTTAACTGGCGGTCTACACGCCGTGAATCGTGACGCTCTGTACCTACAATGGCTAAACCACCGGCTTCTTTAACTTCTTTACTAAGTTTAATATCGGTGCCACGACCTGCCATGTTAGTGGCGATAGTTACAATACCAGATTTACCTGCTTCGGCCACAATATCGGCTTCTCGTTTATGTAGTTTCGCGTTAAGCACGTTGTGCGGAACATTTCTCAATTTCAGCATTCTTGAGAGTAATTCTGAAATTTCTACAGAAGTTGTACCAATAAGTACGGGTCTTCCTGCATTAGAAAGCTGGGTAACATCGTCTATTACCGCGTTATATTTTTCTCTTTTGGTTTTGTAAACCATATCGTCCTTATCCTTTCTGGCAATAGGACGGTTGGTAGGAATCTCTACCACATCTAATTTATAGATTTCCCAGAATTCTCCAGCTTCAGTTACAGCTGTACCGGTCATACCAGATAACTTGCTGTACATTCTAAAGTAATTCTGAAGCGTTACTGTTGCAAAGGTTTGGGTAGCATCTTCAATTTTTACGTTTTCCTTGGCTTCAATTGCCTGGTGTAAGCCATCGCTATAACGGCGCCCGTCCATAATACGGCCGGTTTGCTCGTCTACAATTTTTACTTTATTGT
This sequence comes from Salegentibacter sp. UBA1130, assembly GCF_002311535.1. Taxonomy (NCBI): domain Bacteria; kingdom Pseudomonadati; phylum Bacteroidota; class Flavobacteriia; order Flavobacteriales; family Flavobacteriaceae; genus Salegentibacter; species Salegentibacter sp. UBA1130. The sequence goes on from NZ_DCAP01000031.1 coordinate 102,567, forward strand.
CTATAACCACATATTCGTCGTCTTTCTCAAATAGAGTATAGGCTTTTAGAAGCTGGCGCAAAGTGTGAATACGTTCACTTTTTACGCTGTAATCTCTAAAAAGTTCTTCTTTTTTCTCGGCTTCTTCTTCTTTAGAAAGTCCTTCTTTTTCAATCTTGGCGATTTCCATTCCCATCTCTGGCATAACAAAGAAATCGGAATCCCCATCGGCAGAAAGAAACTCAATACCTTTATCGGTAAGGTCTATCTGATTGCTTTTTTCTTCAATAGTGAAATAAAGGTCTGCATCTACTTTTGGCATTTCACGGTTGTTGTCCTGCATGTAATGATTTTCGGTCTTCTGCAGTAACTGTTTTATACCTTCTTCACTAAGAAATTTAATAAGTGCTTTATTCTTTGGTAGACCTCTATAAACTCTTAGTAACAAGAATGCACCATCTTTGGTGTTTCCTTCTTTGATAAGTTTTTTAGCTTCAGCAAGAACCTTAGTAAGGTGTTTACGCTGAAGTTCTACAATATTAGAAATTGCAGGTTTGAGTTCGTTAAATTCGTGAACATCACCTTTTGGGATTGGCCCGGAAATAATTAAAGGTGTACGCGCATCATCAATTAAAACCGAATCTACCTCATCTACAATGGCAAAGTTATGCGGGCGTTGTACGAGATCGTTTGGAGCGTGAGACATATTATCACGCAAATAATCGAAACCAAATTCATTGTTGGTTCCGTAAGTAATATCGGCATTATAGGCTTTTCTCCTGGAGGCTGAATTTGGCCTGTGGTAATCTATACAATCTACACTTAAACCGTGAAATTCAAAAAGTGGCGCCATCCAGGCACTATCCCTTTTTGCCAGGTAGTCGTTTACCGTTACAAGGTGCACTCCGTTTCCGGTAAGAGCGTTAAGATACATTGGTAAGGTTGCCACAAGGGTTTTACCTTCACCGGTTTGCATCTCGGCAATTTTTCCCTGGTGCATAGCCACACCACCAATTAGCTGTACATCGTAATGAATCATATCCCAGGTTACCGGTTTTCCGGCAGCATCCCAGGAATTGTTCCAGATTGCGTGATCGCCTTCAAGATTTACATAATCTTTTTCGGCAGAAATCTCGCGATCAAATTCTGAGGCGGTAACTTTAAGTTGTTCGTTATGAAAAAAGCGTTTTGCGGTTTCTTTTACCGTTGCAAAGGCTTCGGGTAGAATATCGTTAAGAACCCCTTCAGAGATCTCATAAGATTTAGCTTTCAGCGCATCAATTTCAGCATAAATATCTTCCTTTCGGGTAATATCGTCACTGGCATCGGCCTCGGCTTCCAGCTCTTCAATTTGTTTATTTATATCTTTTAGAGCTTCAGCGATCTTCGCCTTAAAGCTTGCTGTTTTAGCCCTAAGTTCGTCTATAGAAAGGGCTTCAAACTCACCTTCCAGCGCCTTTATCTTATCGACTATAGGTTGTATTTCTTTGACGTCTTTTTTAGATTTATCGCCAACAAATACTTTTAATACAGAATTTAAAAAACTCATAATAGTTTTTGTTTAATACGGGGTTCAAATGTACGCAAAAAAAAAGCCTCACTTTGGAGACTTTTTTCTATTTTTTGCGTGTTATTATTTAATATTCATCCTCATTCCAAAGATAATCTTCATCAGTGGGATAATCGGGCCAAATTTCCTCAATAGAATCATACGAATCTCCTTCATCTTCAATCGCCTGTAGGTTTTCTACTACTTCTAGTGGAGCACCTGTTCTAATGGCGTAATCAATTAATTCGTCTTTAGTTGCAGGCCAGGGTGCATCACTTAAATAAGATGCTAATTCTAAAGTCCAATACATGGGTTGCTCAGGTTTATTATTTTTGCAAAAATAAATTTTTTGTGGTAATAGCCAAGAAAAAAATCTATTATTTAATCAATACTGTTAAGAACATACGCTAAAATTATAGATTTTACTGAATAATTCTTGCTGAAGCCTTAAAATAAGAACTAAGATTTTTCGGGAATCCATTTTACCTCTTCGGCCTCTAATTTTTTAGACAACATCCGTGCCAGTACGAATAGATAGTCAGATAGTCTATTTAGATATTGTAAAACCTTATCGTCAAAAGCTTCAATTTCGTGTAAAGCTGTGGCAAGTCGCTCTGCACGCCGGCATACACACCGCGCTATGTGACAGAATGACACGCTTTGGTGGCCTCCCGGAAGCACAAAATGAGTCATAGGAGGAAGTTCCTCATTCATTTTGTCCATTTCTTTTTCCAGCATTTCTATATCTTCTGCCGAAATTTTAGGAATATTTAATCGCTCTTTTCCGTTTTTTAATTTTTGTTTTTCAGGATCTGTCGCCAGGGTAGAGCCGATAGTAAAGAGCCTATCCTGAATTCTGCTTAAAACCTGTTTGGTATGTTCGCCGGTATCCTGATCGCGAACAAGTCCAATATGAGAGTTAAGTTCGTCTACAGTGCCGTAACTTTCTATGCGAATATGGTGTTTGGGAACCCTGGTGCCTCCAAAAAGGGCAGTAGTACCTTTATCACCGGTTTTTGTATATATCTTCATATAAATGTTTTGTTTCTTACTGGATAATTGAAATTAAAATACTCAAAATTCTTACTTGAATTCCAGGCTTTTTCAAATTAAATTTTTAGTCCCGGGCCTAAATTATTTTACTTAAGACTTTGCCTTCCCTGGTAAAGTAATTTACTTTTCAAAAGTACAAAATGAAGAATTAAGGCGGCAATTAATGAGGCTAAGAAGTTAAATATTAGTTTCAGATTTTTCCTCTCTTCGGCGTTCCATATAGCGCCTTCTAAAATTTCTGTTCTTACGAGCCTTACGGTTCTTTTTTGCTCTACGGGAATTCCAAATAAAATAAACGAGAAAAGCCGCAATAAGCGCGAAGTAAATCCAGGTTTCCTGGTCAAACTCAAACATGATAAACTGTTAATTTTTTACAAGATATGAAATTTTGAGTTTTTAAGGAATTAAATTAAATTTTTCAATAGATGCATACTGAAGAGGAAGTTTATGTAAAAATTAAAGTCAGCATAGAAAATTTTTCTATGCTGACTTTTTTATAACTCATTTTTTAAATTTTAATCTTCGGTAGAAGTGGTTACCTGCGGGCCAATCCCACTTAGGTTTTGGTTATAAACCCAAAGTTCCTGAGAAGCGCCATTGGTAATATTCATCCAATCTTGTGTAAAAGAATTAAAAGAACCAGCCCCGTGAACTTCCTCAAACTTCTCTTTAAGCTTTTGATCTTTTCCCAGCCAGGCAAAATCATCGAAGAAATATACTACAGAAAGATCCTGGCCAGAGTTGGTAGACGAAAATTCATTGGTGTAAATTGCGAAAGGCGTTTCAGGTGATTTTTCCTTTAAAACTCCTGTTACCATTTCTAGCTTAGAAATCATATCTTCATATTTTCCTCTTGCTATGTCCCAAACGCTTACTCTAAGTTTGCTCATTTCAAAATTAGAAGGAAAATGAGATAATTTATTATGGAATCTCCAAAAAGTCACTTCCTCTTCGCTCTCTAAATAAGGGATCACATTATTGGTCCAGTCTTCATCATGTGCTTCCTGGGTAGGGCTGGCTTCATCAAAAGCACTCCACGGCATTGGCCCAATTACCGCCATATAATCATACGCATTTTGGCCATTCATGATTGTAAAAATTCGTACTCCCATAGCTCCTTCTGCATGAAACTGCTCATTGTGATTTTTCATACCTTCAGAAAACTCTTTTATTTTATCGCTTTTTGCTGAAAAAATAGTGGATCCAACAATGAGATATTCCTCATTGTTATCTGACTGATTTTGGGAAAATACCAAAAAAGGAATTAGCATCATCCAGTAAAAAATTGACTTCATAACTGTGTATTTAAATGTTAGTAATGCAGCTATGATAGATGAGGCTTCAATAAATAGGTTGTATAAGTTACTGAAAAATAGTGATATAAGAGGATGTAGTATAGGGTTTAAATTAAAAAACGCCCAAAAAGGGCGTTTTAAGTTAAAAACAAAAGATCGTTTTCCTACAAGCCGAAGCTAAGCGATAAAATCACTTGGGAGAGGTCTCTGTCTATATTTGCCGTATTGGTTAAACCAGTTTCATAAAGTCTTGCATTTTCCTCGTAATTTGCGTTGGTGTAGGCAAGGTCTAATTTCATACTTCCAAAATCGTAGCCAATACCACCCGAATAGCCGGTTAAATCGCCTACAGTAGATTCGTTAGCGTAGGGACTTTGCTCAAAACGATAACCGCCTCTTAAGCTCCAGTTATTGATTCTATATTCTCCACCCAATCTAAAAGTAGAAGCCGCCTGAAGTTCTTCTGAAATAAGACCATTTTGAAAATCGAATTCGGGATCATCTGTAGGTCTAAATTCAGTTGCTGAATAATCTTTGTAGGAATAATCAAAACTAATTAATCCTTTGGTACCGAATAGTACAGCAAGGCTACCGGTAATTTTACCGGGAGTTTTAAGATTGTAATCAGGGTAGAGGTTTAAAACGTTGGGGTCTACAACCACCCGCTCATTCGCTTCGTTATTTGTTTCGAGATACTGGGTAGCCTCTTCCACGATACTAAACCAGGTGGGAGAGTGGTATGATGCGCCAACTCTAAATCTATCACTTACTTTGGCAATCGCACCTAACTGAAAAGAAAATCCGTCTCCGGTTGTGCTTAAGTTGTTATTAAAAATTACCTGATTGGTAGCACTACCTGAATTACTGTTGTTTTCTCTAAACCTTGTACTACGGTCGTAGTTTAAAAAATGGGTATTTAGGTTAGCACCCAGGTATAAGAAATCTTTAAACTGTGTCCCAAAATTAAAAGAAAATTTTCCGTTTAAACCGGTAGCCACAGAACGATATTCCTGGTTAAAATTCCCGGGGCTTATAAAGGAATTATACTCGGTGTTATCTGGTGAATCCTCTGCCTGATCTATAACATAGCCCTGGTATCCTAAAAATGCCTGTTGCGCTCCAAAACCTTCGTTTTCTCCTAAATAAGAATAAAGATCAGAGATGCTTTCATCTTCACGGGTTTGGAGTAAATCTAATGGTATGCCGTTAGCATAATTTAGAAAATACTGGTCTATAGAAGTCTGGCTTGTTCCAGTAGCCAAAAAAGCATCGTCAAAATTATTGGTCTGACTATAATTTAAACCTAAACTAAATTTTCTCCAGGGACTATCACTTCTTGTATCAAAAACAAGTACACCACCGGCCTGATTAAAGTTAAAATCTGAATTTTCATTTGTAGTACCGGTTCCAAAATAATCTACATTTTTATTGGTAGAACGGTGAGACAAAGTCATAGTTCCAAAAGAATTAAGGAAAACGGCAGAACTGGCCGGGTTTACTGTAATGGCAGATAAGTCTCCCCCAAGTGCTCCAAAAGCACCACCAAGTGCCTGGAACCTGGCGGTTCCGTTCAGTTCTTCAGAACTGTATCTATAAGCATCGGTAATGTTTTGAGCCTGGGCGCTTCCTGCTAAAAGAATGCTCAATATTATAAATATCTTTTTCATAAACTATTTTTAAATCCTTTTACGGTTTACCGGGTTTTAGACCGGAGTATATTTATTGATTTCAGAAAAAACCTTACAGCGGGAAACTGTAAGGTTGATTCAATTTTTTTTAAAATACTTTCACGCCAGAAGTTGATTATCCTCTACCGCCACCTCTGGATGAAGAAGAACGACTACTTCCGCCTGAACTTCTTGTACCAGAACTTCTGGAACTACTAGAGCTACTGCGAACAGTACCGCTACTTCTTGAAGAACTATTAGAAGATCTATTATAAGTAGAGTTAGATCTTGAACTTCTATTAGACCTGTTTATAGCCGAATTTGTTCTTGAAGAAGAAGTGTTGATTCTAGATGGTTCGCTCCTTCTGCTAGATCGGGAATAAACGTTAGAATTATCTGAATTACTTCTGGTATAACTTCTACTTCTTGAAGCATTATCATTGCTTCTAATATTTCGAATGCTTCTGGAATAAGAAGATTCGTTAGTTCTAATACGGGAAACATTATCCCTTGAATTTGTACCATAATCTGAATAGCTGGCTCTTCTTCCGCTATTATAAGCTACGTCTCTGTAATTGTTACGATAGCCATAATATGGGTTGTTTAAATATCCTCTTCCTATATATGGGTTATAAAAGCCTCCAAAGCCTCCATATCCAAATCCGAAGCCAAAGTGGTTACCCCAGCCCCATCGTGAGCCGTATGCAAAACCGCCACCCCATGGGCCAAATCCTCCGCCCCAGGGACTAAAACCGGCACCCCAATAACCTGGACCATAAAATGGATCCCAGAAAAACGGATCATTCCAGTAACCTCCAAAACCGTAACCATATCCAAAACGATTCCATCTCCATGGATTGTAAAATCCACCGTGGAAACCGGTATTGTAAATGTTTATAGTATATTGATCTGGATCTTCACCCCAGGGAGCTCTTCCGCCAACATAAGCTTGTTGGTCTTCATAATAAACTTCATCCTCTCCGCCTTCTGCAGAGGAGTAAGATTCTACATCGGTAAAGATTATGTTATCGGCCATCTGGCCATAAAATTCTGATTTTTCTGAAAAAAGGTTCTTATAGTATGAATTTCCCTGATCCTGTTTATTATTATTATTATTAGCATATTGGGATGGCTCTTCAGAAGTTGATTGCTGTTGGTTAGAATCACCATAGATCCCATCCTCATAACCAGAATACTGGTAAGAACCGCAAGATGCTAACAATAGCAAGAACATAGGAGCAACAAATAGAATTGCTTTTTTGTGTAAGTCGTAATTGCGTATCATTAGCTTAGTATTTTATTGTTGAACATTACAAAAATAGTTAGTTTTGCGCTAACTAAACCTGCATTTAGATTGTGTTTAACAAAATACAAGATTTATGCCAAATCCAGAGAATGAGTAAAAAGTTAACCAAAAGAAGCGAAGATTATTCAAAATGGTACAACGAATTGGTAGTAAAAGCTGATTTAGCTGAAAATTCCGCAGTACGAGGTTGTATGGTAATTAAACCCTACGGATTTGCCATTTGGGAGAAAATGCAGGCCCAGCTTGATAAAATGTTCAAGGAAACCGGACATCAAAATGCTTATTTTCCGCTTTTTGTTCCCAAGCATCTCTTTGAAGCTGAAGAAAAAAATGCCGAAGGTTTTGCGAAAGAATGTGCCGTGGTTACTCATTACAGGCTTAAGACAGATCCTAATGATAAATCTAAATTAATAGTAGATCCTGAAGCTAAACTGGAAGAGGAACTTGTAGTTAGACCAACTTCTGAAGCTATTATCTGGAATACTTACAAAAACTGGATTCAGTCTTATAGAGATCTTCCTATTAAAATCAATCAATGGGCTAATGTGGTGCGTTGGGAGATGCGAACCCGATTATTCCTGAGAACTTCAGAATTTCTCTGGCAGGAAGGGCATACCGCCCACGCCACCAAACAGGAAGCCCTGGAGGAAACTGAATTAATGAATAATATTTATGCCGAATTTGCCGAGAAATTTATGGCAATGCCGGTTATAAAAGGAAGTAAAACCGAAAGTGAACGCTTTGCCGGTGCTGTAGAAACTTATTGCATTGAAGCAATGATGCAGGACGGGAAAGCTCTGCAAGCAGGAACCTCTCACTTTTTAGGTCAGAACTTTGCAAAAGCTTTTGATGTAAAATTCACTTCTAAAGAAGGAAAATTAGAAAATGTTTGGGCAACCTCCTGGGGTGTTTCTACACGTTTAATGGGAGCGCTTATTATGACGCATAGTGATGATAACGGTTTGGTACTTCCTCCAAATTTAGCGCCTACTCAGGTAGTAATTGTTCCTATATATAAAGGAGAAGGACAATTAGAAGAAATTTCTAAGGTAGCCAACAAACTGGCTGATGATCTTAAAGAAGCCGGTATTTCGGTGAAATACGATGATAGAGATACGCAAAAACCAGGTTGGAAGTTTGCTCAATACGAATTACAAGGAGTGCCGGTAAGATTGGCTATTGGGCCAAAGGATCTTGAGAAAGGAAGTGTTGAACTTGCAAGAAGAGATACCCTCGCTAAAGAGTTTGTAAACCAAACAGAAGTAGTGGAGAAGGTGAAGCACCTTATGGTTGAAATGCAGGATACTTTATTTGATAAAGCTTTCAATTTTAGAAACGAACATATCACCGAGGTAGATTCTTTTGATGAATTTAAAAAAGTTTTAAAAGAAAAAGGAGGATTTATTTCTGCCCATTGGGATGGAACTGCAGAGACAGAAAACAAGATAAAAGGGCTTACCAAAGCCACAATTCGCTGTATACCATTTAATTCCGAAAAAGAGTCGGGAAGCTGTGTGCTTACAGGGAAACCGTCTGAGCAAAGAGTGCTTTTTGCGAAGGCATATTAATTTTTAAAATTTTTTTGTGGAACTCTTGCGGCATTCAAAAATAGTTGTATTTTTGCATCCGCATTGAAACAAAAAAATGGTCCGTTCGTCTAGGGGTTAGGACGCCAGGTTTTCATCCTGGTAACAGGGGTTCGATTCCCCTACGGACTACAACAGAACACAAGTTTTAGTTTTGTGTTTTTAAAGTCCTGAAAAGGCAATTTGAAATAAATTAATGGTCCGTTCGTCTAGGGGTTAGGACGCCAGGTTTTCATCCTGGTAACAGGGGTTCGATTCCCCTACGGACTACTTTAAAAAATAATTAAAGCAATTTTGTAATGGCAAATCACAAGTCAGCATTGAAGAGGATTCGTAGCAATGAGACCAAACGTCTTAGAAACCGCTACCAGCATAAAACTACCAGAAACGCAATTAAAAAGTTGAAGGAGTCTGAGAAGAAAGAAGCTGAAGCTCTTTTGCCTTCTGTTATCTCTATGGTAGATAAATTAGCAAAGAAAAATATTATACATGATAATAAAGCTGCAAACTTAAAATCGCAACTTGCTAAGCACGTAGCTGCGCTTTAATAATATTACAGTGTTCAATTATAAAAAAATGCTTTCTGCGTTTGCGGAAAGCATTTTTTTATTTTTAATAATTTTTGGGTTTAAAAAACCGAAAGACCGGTTAGCGAAGTAAGGCGTTCTAAAGCCTTCATTCCTAATTCTGAATTTCCTTTTTCATTTAAAATAGGACTCCAAACCGCTACTGAATACTGGTCTGGATGAATGGCTACAATACCTCCGCCAACACCACTTTTCCCCGGTAATCCTACTTCAAAACTAAATTCCCCGGCTTCATCATAGAAACCACAGGTTTGCATTAAAGAATTTATCCTTTTTACAGAGGTAGGCGTTAAAATTTCTTCATCTGTACTTAATATTTTACCCTTATTAGCGAAAATCATAAAGGCCTGGGCTAATTGTTTGCAGGACATTGCCAGAGAACAGAGGTGAAAGTAAAAATCTACAATAGGTTCAACTTCACATTTAATATTCCCCAATGCTTTCATATAATTTACCAGTGCTACATTTCTATATCCTGTAGAACGTTCTGAAGCTGCAATTTTGAGATCAAAATTAATGCTATTATCTTCGGTAATTTTCCTTACAAAATCTAATAATTCCTGTTTTGGATCTTCTAATTGATCTACTAAAATATCTGAAATTACCAAAGCGCCGGCGTTTATAAAAGGATTTCGGGGCACACCGCTTTCGTATTCTAACTGGCTTAACGAATTAAATGGATCTCCCGAGGGTTCTACATCTACCCGGTCCCAAAGATCTTCACCCATAATACGCATAGCCATAGAAAGGCTAAAAACTTTAGAGATACTTTGAATAGAAAAAAGCTCTTCGCTATCTCCAAAACTAAAATGTTGCCGGTCTCCACAATAAACGTGCATACCAAATTTACGCGGATCTACTTTGGCGAGTTCAGGAATATAAGAGGCAACTTTGCCGGTTACATCCCGGTAACTCAGTTCGTCATTTATAGTATTTAGTATACTTTGGTAGTCCATATTAATTTAATTCGCTTAAGTCTGAATTGGTTTCTATCTCGAAAGGTAATTTTTCTGATTTAAAAATGCGAGCGCTCAAGCTACCTTTTAACTCAATTTTATTATCTGAAACCAATATCCAGCTACCTTCCCTAAGTCCAATTACGGGTTGCGTATTTATAGTGTGGAATTCTTTTATTCGTGTCTCCCGGGTTTCTCCTTTATGCGTAGAATTTGAATCGGGATCTAAATAATGCGGATTAATATTAAAAGGAACTACTGCCAAAGTTTTAAAACTCGGCGGATAGACTATGGGCATATCGTTGGTGGTTTGCATTGTTAAGCCCGCGATATTCGTCCCTGCACTGGTGCCCATATAAGCTGCGCCATTTTGAATACTTTCTTTAAGCGGTTGCATTAATTTATTTCGGTAGAGCTCAGAAACCAGTAAAAAAGTATTACCCCCACCGGTAAAAATTCCTTTAGCTTGAGTTATAGCTTCAGTCATATCTTCAAATTCGTGAATTCCACGTAAGTTAATTCCGGCTTCGTTAAAAGCTTCGGAAGCTTTTTTAGTGTATTCAGTGTGCGAAATTCCGCCGGGGCGGGCAAAAGGAATAAAGATCACTTCATCTATATTTTTAAAAAATACCTTTAATTCCGGAATTAAATATTCCAGGTAGTCCTGCCCATGTAAAGTTGAGGTGCTGGCCAATAATGCTTTGCTCATAAATGTTTTTATTTTTCTAATGCTAGTATAATATATATTGACTTAAAATTAGTCTAAATAGGGGTTTTAACAAAAGTTTACAAGCTGCTTTACTATAAATAAGGACTAAGAATTGTTACTTTATTAATAGGAAAACCACAACTATGTTAAAGAATACATTTTTTATTATTTTTATTTTATTCAGCAGTATTTTAATTGCCCAGGAGAAGGAACGCACTCTGGTAAACGGTAAAATTATTGTTCCTGAAGAAGATACTCCAGAGGGAATGACCATTTTTAACCGAAACACCGCACGCGGTACCATATCTAATCCCGACGGGGAATTTAAGTTAAGTGTTGCGCTTAATGATACGGTAGTATTTTCTTCCATTCAATTTGAAGAATTTAGAGTAGTTGTAGAAGAAGGCGTTATAAATTCTGGTGAAATGAATGTTTTTCTAACAGAATCTGTTACCGAACTGCCAGAGGTGCTGTTATCTGATAATAAACTTTCTGGAGATATTAGGGTAGATGTTAGTCGAATTGCTGTTAGTGACCCAGATGTTCCTCGGTATTCTGCAGCCGAATTGGAAGCCTTGAATGTTAGAAGACAACCCGATTCTTTAATGGGGCCCGGAAGAAATGCAGCTCTGGCTGCCGGAAATACCAGGCTGGTAAACGGACTCAACTTTGTGAACATCTTTAAATTCCTTGTAGGGGCTGAGGTTGAAAACAATCCTTTTACGAAACAGGAACTCGACGAAAAATTACGGGATCTTTATGACGATGAGTTTTTTAGAACCAACCTGGATATTGAAAAAGATAAAATAAATGATTTTATTTACTACGTTACAGATCACGGTTTAGATAATGACTTATTGGAAGACGGAAACGAATTAAACCTAATTGAATTTCTAATAGAAAAAAGTAAAGAATATAAAGCATTTCACGCTCGGGAATAATACTTAAAAACCTTCATCAATCATCATTATTCATCATCAACATCAATCAATGAAATATTTTTTATCTATTTTATCGTGTTTTTTTGTACTTGCAGTAAGTGCCCAGGAAAAAATACAGCTCACCGGTAAAATTAAAGCCGATAGTATTGAAGCTCCTATTCACATCATTAACATAACACAAGAAAAGGGCAGTGTAAGCGATAAAGCGGGAAATTTTAAGATAGAAGTTTCAGAAAACGATTTGCTGTTAATTTCTTCGGTGCAATTTCAGCGAAAAGAAATAAAGATTACTTCTAAAATTCTTAATGAAGAAACACTAAATATAAAATTACTTCCTGCCCTAACCGAACTCGAACAGGTAAGGGTTCATAATCTTAGTGGAAACCTGGAAGAAGATATTGCCAATATTAAGGTAATAAATATGCCGGTTATTAATGTGCCGCCTTCCCCTACTAGCGTGATTCCACGAGGTACGCCTAACGCAGCATTTAATGCCAGCCAAACCCATGCACCGGCGGGAGCGAATATTTTAGGGTTGCTGGGATTAATAATAGGAAAACCAAATTTTGGCATAATAGGAGCCAAATCTAAATCACCTGCTAAAAGGGAAAAAGAGATTGTAAATAATCTGCGTAACAGGTTTGACGATTATTTCTTTAATAATCATTTAAAAATTGATACCCCTCATATAATGAACTTTCTAACCTATATTTTTGAAAATGGTTTTCAGGAAAAATTTTTAAAAAAAGAACACGCTTTAGAACTTGTGGTGTTTCTGGAAAATAAAAGTGAATCTTACCGCAAACTTATAGCTGAATAGATGAAAAGCAGTTTCTTTCTTGTATTTCTACTTATTTTTTCAGCTCATTTATTTTCCCAGGATCGTGTACTACTAAAAGGGGAAATTCTTGCTGATTCTATTGAAGCACCAATTCATATTATAAATATTACTGCTGAAAAAGGCACGGTAACCGAAGCAAACGGTGAATTTTCTATAGAAGTAAGAGAAAATGATTTGCTATTATTTTCATCAGTACAATTTCAGAAAAAAGAAATTTTAATTACTGCTGAAATTTTATCTTCCAAAGTTTTAAAAGTTGAATTGCAAAAAGACCTTACAGAATTAGACGAAGTTAGGTTGCACCAATTAAGCGGAAACCTGGCAAGTGATATTGAAGAAATTAAAACCTTTGATCCACGAATCATTGGTTTTGCCCTTTCTGATAGAGAACCACTAAGTATTGAAGAGCGCAAATTGGTTGCAATGAGCAGTCCTATGGATCCTGTTGGTCTCATTTTTGGAGCGCTTTCTGGAGAAAGGGAAAAACTTAAAAAAGCTATAGAAAATAACAGAGTAAGTGCACTGGTTTATAAGGCCAGGGAATTTGTGCCTGATGAGTACTTTACTGAAACCTTGCTTTTACCCTTGAATAAAATTATGGATTTTCTCTACTATTGTAGCTTAAAACCAAATTTTGAAGAATTAGTCAAAAAAAATGATCCCCTGGTTCTAATGGAATTTCTTAAAGAAAAGCTTCCAGAATATAATGAGTTTATCAAGGATTAAAAGCATTAATTTTTTCTTTATACTGTTGCTACCTTTTGCTGGGTTTTCCCAGCAAGAAACTATTTTTTCAGGCCAAATAATTACCGAAGAACCACTTTTATCTCCGGTTCACATAATTAACATTACCCGGCAAAAAGGTGGAGTTAGTGAACTTTCAGGTCATTTTTCTGTAGCGGTAAACAAAGGTGATTCTTTAGTTTTTTCTTCGGTTCAATACAAAAAGAAAACGATTGTAATAGATCGTGAAAAACTTCAGCAGAACAATTTTACAATTAAACTGGAGGAAGATCTTACTGAATTAGATGAAGTAAAACTTCATAAGCTCTCAGGAAGTCTGGCGAAAGATATTTCAGAAATTGAAACTTTTAATAAATTCGATTTAAATGCACCAATGCGCAGAAAACCGCCTCCATCTCAGGTAGAAAGGCAATTATATACCGCTACAACAGGTCCCGGTGGCACCAGGCTTAGTATTTTGGGGGTATTAACCGGAACGATACCTTTAGACCCGGTTATAAACGGGATTAGTGGTAGAACGGCGTGGTTAAAGAAGAGAAAAACAAATGACGAATTTAAATTTACTATTGAAAAAGCCATTTATTTAATTCCTGAAAATACGCTAATTGAAGACTTCGGAATAGCGAAAAGTGCGGTGATGAATTTTGTGTATTATTGTGCAGAAAATTATGATTTGGAAATTCTTCTTGGAAATCCTTTAGAATTATATGAATTTTTTCAATCCAAATCAGTTGAATTTAAAGCTTTAGGTGCTTTGGATTAATATTTGTTATAGAAGAGAAAAAGATTAATGAGAAAAATAAGCCTAATCCTGGCCAGCTTTTTTTTGCTTTCAGCATTTAAATCTGGCGCTCACGAGTTTTACCTAAGTGTTACAGAGATTGAATACAATAACGAGGAGCAAAGTTTACAAATTATTACCAGGGTTTTTATAGACGATTTTCAGAATGTTTTAAACGAACGTTTTGATGCCGATATTCAGCTTTCTCAAGAAGCAGAAGAAGGCGCCGTAACTGAACATATCTCTAAATATCTTAATCAGAAATTAAGGTTGAAAATAGATGGCGAAGAGCTTCAGCTTAATTATTTGGGAAAAGAATACGATGCCGATCAACTGGTGCTTTATATTGAAGTGGAAAACGTAGCTGCTTTTGATGAAATTGAAGTCACCAACGAGATTTTAACCGATTTGTTTGATGACCAGAAAAATGTGGTGCACGTAAAAGTAAATAACAAAACCAAAAGTTTATTACTTATGCGGCAGCAAGAGACAGAAAAACTCACATTTCCTTAAGGAAAACCTGATTAAAATATTTATTTTTAGCAATCTTTAAATTAAAACATAATTGATGAACAAATTAAGACTCTTAAGTTTCGCTTTAGTGATGCTTTTTGTAAGCGGTCTTCAGGCCCAGGAATCGGAAGCCGAAGAGCAGCAACCAAAACAGGAAGGTCACGAGAATAACAATAAGTTTAAACAACTTTACGAGACTTTCGCAACTCCCAATCAATACCGAACCGGTGCCGGAGCTCCCGGAGAAGCTTATTATCAAAACCAGGCCGACTATAAAATGGATATCGTTTTGGACGATAAAAATACCCGTTTAGATGGTGAGGCCGAGGTTACTTATTATAATAATTCTCCCGATAAACTAGAGTATTTGTGGGTGCAATTAGACCAAAACGTACGTAAGAAAGATGCACCGGCTTTAGAGCGAAATCCTAGTGGAATGAGTCCCGTGGCTACTCCACAACGTTTTGTAAGTCAGCATATGGAAGAGTCGTTTGACGGCGGTTTCAATATTGTAGGTTTAACTCACGATGGCGATAAATTAAATTACACCATAAATCAAACGATGTTAAGAATAGATTTGGAAGAGGCTTTAGAGCCCGGTGAATCTTTTGAGTTTGAAATGAAATGGTGGTACAACATCAATAACCATATTACCGATAGGGCTAGAAGTGGTTATGAGCATTTTCCTAAAGATGGTAACAATGCTTATGTAATTGCACAATTCTTCCCAAGAATGGCGGTTTATAACGATGTTGAAGGCTGGCAGAATATGCAATTTTGGGGCAGTGGTGAGTTTGCCCTTCCTTTTGGTGATTACGAAGTGAATATTACCGTTCCTGCAGATCATATTATGGAGGCTACAGGAGAACTTCAAAACCGCAAGGATGTTTATACCAAAGAAATGATGAGCCGTTATGAAAAGGCAAAGAAATCTTACGATAAGCCTGTAATAGTTAGAACTCAAGCTGAAGCCGAAGAAGCCGAAAAGTCTTTTTCTAATAAAACCAAAACCTGGAAATATAAGGCCGAAATGGTTAGAGATTTTGGATTCTCTACTTCAAGAAAATTTATTCTTGATATGATGGCTACAGATGTTGGTGGTAAAGATGTAATGGCAGTTTCTTTATATCCTAAAGAAGGAAATCCTCTTTGGGAAGAATGGTCTACAAAGGCAGTAGCCAGCACTTTAAAATCTTATTCTAAGCAAACTTTTCAATATCCATATCATAAAGCGGTTTCGGTTCACGCTAGAAACCAGGGAATGGAATATCCAATGATTTGCTGGAATTATGGTCGTCCCGATGAGGATGGAACGTATTCCGATAGAGTTAAATTTGGGATGATAAGTGTAATTATTCACGAAATTGGACATAACTTCTTCCCAATGATTGTAAACAGTGATGAACGCCAGTGGGGTTGGATGGACGAAGGTTTAAACACCTTTAGCCAGTATCTTGCCGAGCAGGAATTTGGAGAAAAATATCCCGAAGCTATTACTCCTTTAGAGCAATATCCATCTCGAAGAGGAATTCCGGCGAAAATTGTTCCTTATATGAAAGGGAATCAAAAGTATATCGCACCAATTATGTCTAATCCAGAGAATGTTTACCAGTTAGGAAATAACGCTTACGGTAAGCCGGCAACCGCGCTAAATATTTTGCGAGAAACTGTAATGGGACACGAGCTTTTTGACCACGCCTACAAAACATTTGCTCATCGTTGGATGTTTAAACACCCCACCCCTGAAGATTTCTTTAGAACAATGGAAGATGCTTCAGCCGTAGATTTAGACTGGTTTTGGAGAGGATGGTTTTATACTACCCATAATGTAGATATGGGAATTAAAGAAGTGAAGAAGCTTTATGTTACAGATAATGCTACGAAAGAAGGAAAAGAATTCCTGAAACGTTACGGCGCAGATCCTGAAGAAATTGATGCAATTTATGTAGTAGAAGAAGATAGTGAAGAGTTTGATGAAAACTTAAAGGGAAAATCTGCTTTAGAGAATTCATCTACTTTAAAAGAGTATGTGATGGATAATTTTTCTGAAGAAGAACGAAGGAAATTAAAAGATCCTAAATATTTCTACCAGGTAATTTTTGAAAAACCGGGTGGAATCCCAATGCCTTTAATAGTAGAATTCACTTACGCCGATGGTTCTACCGAAATGAAAAGATATCCCGTACAGCTTTGGAGAATGAACGATGAGGTAGCTACAAAAGCTATTGCTACCAATAAGGAAATCGTAAAAATGGTGGTAGATCCAAATTTAGAAACCGCCGATGTTGATGTAAACAACAATACCTGGCCTAAAGAAGAAACTACCAGTAAATTTGAAGAATTCAAGGAGAGCCTTGGAAACTAAAATCTAAAATAAATTTAGCCGACTTTAACGAGTCGGCTTTTTTTATACTTAAATTTGTGGCTATATTTGTTTTGCTATGAACATCATACCTCTTTTTATTAGTGGTGCCGAAATTGCCTTTATCCTGTTTATTCTGGTAATGGTTTTTGGTGCCGATAAGATTCCCGACATTGCCCGTGGTATGGGTAAAGGGATGAAAATGCTTCGTAATGCCTCTAACGACATTAAAACAGAAATTCAGAAAAGTGCCGAAAAGCAAGGCATTGATACCGATATTTCTAAAGATGTGAGAGGAGAGATAGATAAAGTGAAAGAAGATATTGACGAGATTACCGGTTCAGTAAAACGTAGATTTTAATTACTATTTATGTTAGAACAGCTAAAACAATGGGACCGTGAGCTGTTTGTTTATCTCAACGGACTGGGAATTGAAACTTACGATAATTTTTGGATCACCGTAACTACTATCCAAAACTGGATCCCGCTTTATATCACTTTTTTTATTCTTTATTTTGTGGCTTTTCACTGGAAAAAGGCACTTTTTACCACTTTTTTTATTCTTGCAACGGCGCTTTCAACTTATGGTTTTACCAACGTTGTTAAAAACTTTTTTTTACGTCTTAGGCCTAACAATCAACCCGAAATTGCTGATGTTATTAGAATCCTGCAAACTCCAGATAACTATAGTTTTTTCTCCGGGCATTCTGCGGTTTCTGCCGCTGCGGCCCTATTTTTCATCCTTTCACTAAAAGATAAATACCCCTGGATTTGGGTAGTACTTATCTGGCCGTTATTATTTATGTTGAGTCGAATTTATGTAGGCGTTCACTATCCCGGTGATGTATTAGTAGGTGCGGCTGTAGGAATTATTTTCGCAATTATTTTCTTTATGCTCTACCAACGTTCAGGAAAACGCTTTATTTAACGCGCGTTAAAGTTAATCCGTCGCGAATAGGCAAAATCACCGTTTCTACGCGTTCATCTTCCGCCAGCATTTTATTATATTTTAAAAGGGCTTGTGTAGATTCATCTTCAGCTTTAACCGGTTCTACAACTTTACCGCTCCATAGAACATTGTCAGATAATATTACTCCGCCGGGATTCATTTTCTCAATAATTAAATCGAAATATGCGGGATAGTTAGGCTTATCGGCATCAATAAAAACTAAATCAAATTTCTCCTCAATTTGCGGAATTATTTCCTGAGCATCTCCAATATATTGCTTAATCTGATTTTTGTATTCTGAAGCCTGGAAATATTTCTGCTGAAAATCGTATAATTCTTCATTGATATCTATGGTATGCAAAATTCCCTCTTTGGGTAAACCTTCAGCCAGGCATAAAGCGGAATAACCCGTGTAAGTACCAATTTCCAGGATAGTTTTTGGAGCTATTATTTTTGAAATAAGGCTTAAAATTCTTCCCTGATAATTTCCGCTTAACATTCGTGGTTGCAAAACTTTTTGATTGGTTTCGCGATTAAGCTTTGCCAAAAACTCAGGTTCTTTAGCCGAATGTTCTAAAATATACTGGTCTATGGCTTCAGGAAGAAAATGCATAAGATTCAATTTTTACCAAATTTAGAGAATTTAATGTTTTTAAAATAATAGCTTTCTACACAAATACCAATTGGTTTTCACTTCGGGTGATTTCTGCCAATAAATTGTATTTTTACTTCAAACTAAAACCACACATGCAATTTCAAAATACACTTGAATATGCCCGGGAACTGGATTCCCAGGATAAAATAGCATCATATCGTGACCAATTTATTTTCCCACAGCACGAAGGGAAAAATGTGATTTATTTCACCGGAAATTCACTTGGTCTTCAACCAAAATCAGCAAAAAAATATGTAGACGAAATAATGACCGATTGGGCAAATCTTGCCGTAGAAGGTCATTTCTATGCCGAAAAACCCTGGTGGGACTATCACGAAAGGTTTTCAGAAAAACTAGCTAAAGTTGTTGGTGCTAAACCAGCTGAGGTTACGGTAATGAATACCCTTACGGTAAACCTGCATTTACTAATGGTTTCCTTTTATAGACCTGAAGGAAAACGCTATAAAATTATATGTGAAGAAAAAGCTTTTCCCAGTGACCAGTATATGATCTCGAGCCAGGTGCGTTTTCACGAGTATGATCCCAAAGACGCTATTGTTGAAATTAGAAGGCGCGATGGTGAAAATAATTTTAGAACTGAAGATATTATAGCAAAGATCAATGAAGTAGGAGAGGAGTGCGCTTTGGTTTTAATTGGGGGTGTAAATTACTATACTGGACAGGTTTTAGAGATGGAAAAAATCACAAAAGCGGGACACGAAGTTGGCGCTTTTGTAGGTTGGGATCTTGCCCACGCCGCCGGAAATATTGAGCTTAAACTTAGTGAGTGGAAGGTTGATTTTGCTGCCTGGTGCAGTTATAAATATATGAATAGTGGTCCGGGAAATGCTTCCGGATGTTTTATAAATGAAAAATATCACAACCAAAAAGACATTCCGCGTTTTGAAGGCTGGTGGGGACATAACAAAGAACGTCGCTTTTTAATGGAACCAGAATTTCAACCCGAAAACGGTGCCGATGCCTGGCAAATTTCTAATGCCCCGGTTTTGGCACTTGCACCATATTTGGCTTCGTTAGAAATGTTTGATGAAGTGGGAATGCCGGCTTTAATAGAAAAACGAAATAAGATCGTTGCGTACCTTGAATTTGTTTTACACGAAATTGACAAGGAAGTGGAGAGTAGTTTTGAAATAATTACTCCTTCGAATAAGGAAGAGCGCGGTACCCAGCTTTCGGTATTTTTACACGGGGAAGGAAGGGAATTATTTAATTATTTAATGGAAAACGGCGTAATAACTGACTGGCGAGAACCGAATGTAATCAGGCTGGCTCCAGCACCATTTTATTGTTCTTTTGAAGATATGTACCAACTTGGGCAAATTTTGAAGAATGGAATTCTTAAAAAGACCAAAGAAGATAGAGTTTCGAAAAGAGATTAAAAATGTTTTAAATTGAAATAAATTAACCTGGATTTAAAATAATTCATTGCAAAATGAGAAAGCTAATACTTACTACTCTTATAGCGATTTTTTTTATTGCTGAAAATATCGCTCAACAGGTTGAAGTTGATTCAATTCTTGAGCAGAAATTAGAAGAATTAACAGCATCATTTAAAGGTGATGTTGGTGTTTATGTGAAACACTTAAAAACGGGAAAAGAAGCTGCCATAAACGCCGATAGTATTTTCCCTACCGCCAGTATAGTAAAAGTGCCTATCCTGGTAAAGATTTTTGATAAAATTGAGGGGGGAGAATTAAGCTATAGAGATTCACTGGTTTATTCAGAAGATAGAATTTATGGCGGTTCGGGTTTGATGCAGTTCTATAAAGATAGCACTACAACCGATCTTAGAACTTTGGTGGCCTTAATGATTAGTTACAGTGATAATGTAACTTCTTTATGGAACCAGGAACTTGCCGGTGGTGGAGAAGCTATTAATAAATTAATGACCGAACTTGGCCTAGAGCACACCCGGGTAAACTCAAGAACAGAAGGTCGTGATAAAGACTGGGAAAAATATGGCTGGGGACAAACTACTCCGCGAGAAATGGCTTCAATTCTAGAACAAATTAGAAAACGAGAATTGGTAAGTGCTGCAGCAAGTGACGAAATGTATAGGTTGCTCGGTAATTCTTTTTACCAGGATTATGCTTTATCACAAGTGCCGCCTTATATACAGGTGGCGGCAAAACAAGGAATGGTCAATAAATCCAGGTCTGAACTTTTTATGGTTAATGGGCCTTCTGGAGATTATGTGTGTTATATAGCCACAAAGAATAATGAAGATGAATCCTGGGATGACGATAACGAAGCCTGGCAATTACAAAGGGAGATTTCAAATTTATTATGGAACTATTTTGAACCCGATTCTAACTGGAAACCGGCAGAAGGAGCCGGAGAAATTTTGAGCGGTTTAAAATATTAAAACCTCTTTTTAGAAAAAATAAAAAGCCACGAATTCAGCGATTAATGAGTTCGTGGCTTTTTTATTTCAATCTTTATTTTACTACAATATCGGTAAAGAACAATTCAAAGCTACCATCGGGAGATTTATGGGATTTAGAAATTTTTAAGCCCTGAAAATCTTCAAAATCTTCCCAGGTAGTAGGCATTTCCCGTTGCCCATCTGCAGATTTGTAGATCCATTCCTCTAATAAATAATCGTCTTCGTAATAAACTACATAAGTGTCACCAGGAGTATAGCCGCCTTCACCTTTATAAGAAACCTCGAGATATTTCATCTCTTTTTTACTAATTGGTGCAAGGCCGGTTTTTTCTTCAGAAATTTCAGCGTCACTCCACACCATTTGGAATGGAAAGAGAAACCAGTAAGAATCATTGATAAACTTCTGGTCTATATCTTTATCCTCTTCAGCAATATCGCCGGTTTTGGTGTAAGTGCGGCTAATATCACCTTCGGTAAGTCTAATCTCGTCGGTTTTGGGTTTCCAGGTCCATTCCCGGCTGGTTCTAAGTGAATCCCCAACCTTTACATTAAAAGTAAATTGAATTTCCTCAACTTCTTCAAAATTATTTAATCCGTGTGCTTCGGCTATTTGTTGCTCAATGCTTTTTTCGGCTTCAGTATCAACTTCCTGTCCTATTTTGGTTTCGTTATTTTTACAGCTTATAAATACTGAAAATAGAAAAGTAACAAGTAGTAGTTTTTTCATGGTGTTGGTTTTCCATTAAAGATACAAAAAACTGGGTTTATATTGCATTAATGCTCATTCCACCATCTGCGATAATATTTTGCCCGGTGATATAAGACGATTTGTCCGTTGCCAGGAAAGCAATAATCGAAGCAATTTCGCCAGCTTCTGCAACTCGTTTTAAAGGAGTTCTTCTAATAATAGGATCCATTCTATCGCTCTCGCTTAAAAGTCCCTGGGTGAGTGGCGTAACCGTAAACCAGGGTGATACTGCGTTTACCCGAATTCCATCTGCGGCCCATTCTACTGCAAGACTTCTTGTTTGCTGTAATAATCCAGCTTTAGACATTGCATAAGGCGTACCAGTACCAACATCCTGCAGCGCTGCAGAAGAGGCGACATTTACAATCTTTGCACTGCCACTTTTTTGAAGTAGGGAGTGAAGTTTTCGGCTTAGTTGAAAAGGAGCGTTAAGGTTTATTTCCATTACTTTTCTAAACTCTTCTTCAGAATAATCATTTGCTTTTTTCCTGATATTTATCCCGGCATTATTTACCAGAATATCCAATTTGCCCCAGACTTTATCAATAAAATTGTGCATTTTTTGCCGGTCTTCTGCTACGGTAACGTCAGCTACCATTCCGTAGATTTTTTTATCGTATTCTTTTAATTCCTCTAAAACAAGGTCAATATCCTTTTGTGTCCTGGAAATAAAGAGTACTTCTGCTCCCAATTCCAGGAATTCCAGAACTGCAGCTTTACCTATTCCTTTAGTGCCACCGGTAATCAGGGCATATTTATTATTTAAGTTCCACATATTAGTTTTTAATTTCGAAGATAAGGTTTAGCTGGTAAATAGGATATGGGAAAGCTTTTAGGATTAGATGATTAACAAAAAAAACCCTTTGATGTTCTCAAAGGGTTTATAAGATTCGAAAAAATTCTTACTTACAGGCGGCGCCCGGTTAATAATTTATACAAAATTAGGATAACGGCTATAACAATTAGAATGTGGATTATGCTTCCCAAATCTGGAAATGCAAAATAGCCAATAAGCCATCCTATTACTAATAATACTACGATAAGCCATATTAAATCTCTCATACTGGTTGGTTTTGTGTAGCTATGCTACGTTGGTTAATTGTTTATACAAGTTAATAAATAAATTCGTGTTTTAAAAAGACTGAAAAATATAAATTTTTGGTTTACAGTCTTCTACCGGTCGCCAAACGATATAAAATACCAATTATGGCCAGGACTAATAAAATATGGATTAGGTTTCCTACGGCTTCCCCAAATCCAAAATATCCTATAAGCCATCCTATGATAAGGATAACTACAATAAGCCAAATTAAATCCCTCATATTATAGTTTTAATAATTAGCTATGAACGAATTTATAGAATATGTTACTTGAAAGAATAGCTTTTAACTAGTGTTTAACTCAAATGTTAAAATTTTTGAATAATATAGATATATAGGTAATCTGTGCAGTGAGTTTAATTAGAATTGGTTAGTCTTCTTTCCTAAAAAACGACTTGATCTCCTGGCCCGGCCTGGCGTAATGAAAGCGATCTAAAAGATTAGGAAGGGCATAACCATCTAAACCATTTATAGCCACAGTCTCTGCATCGTCCAACCTCAACCAGCCATCTGGCGCCTGTATACTTTCATCAAAATAAATATGCTTAATAGCGCCAATAAGCATTACCGTTTCATTTTCTTTAATGTAGTATTCATTCACGTATTCGCATCCTAATTTTATATTAGACTGCTTAACATAGGGTGCAAAAAAATTGTCCAGATATTCTTCTTCCAGGCCGGTTTGCTGGAATTCAGAAATTTCTTCATCATATTTAGCAGCGGTTTGATGGGCGCTTTCTATCATATCCTTTTGAATATGATTTACCGTAAAATATTTATTCTCTTTAATATTTTTATAGGTATTCCGGGCTACCTCTTTAGTTGGCCGGGTAATAAAACCAAGTAATGCAGGGTTGCTTCCCAAATGAGTAACCGAACTAAAAACCGCCACATTTACACCTTTTTCCTCTGATTTTGTAGCGATAAGATTAGCCGATTTATAACCGGTTACACTATTAATTAGATTGAGACGGAAAAGTTTTTCCATTTCCCCTATTTCTGCTGAAGTAATATGTTGCATAAGAATCTGTTTAATAAAAAAGATGACTAAAAATAAAAATACCTGTTATCGGCAAATTTATGCTTTAGTCATCTTAAGACTGGAATCATTAGCTTTTCTTTAAAAGTTGATTAGCCTTGATTTTCCAGTTTATTAATTCTCATTTCATATTCTTCCATAGCCTCACGAACCGCATCTACGTTATCTGAAGATTTTTGGTGCGCACTGTTCATTGCTTTCTCCAATTCTTTATCGGGATGTTGAAACAAATCGGTAATCACGTGATTTATCTTATCAATAATACTTTCCTGGCTGTTTTTAATGTCTTCCAGCTTATTCAAAGTGGACCTCATTTGTTCAATTTTCGACTCATCCATATTTTAAGTTTTATAGGGTTGAATATTAAATTTACTTTTTTCTGGTTAGACGTTTCCTGCAATTAACCTGCTTTTAAGGACATTTAATCTAAAATTAAGAATTTCCTATTTAGGTTTTTCAGAATCGTATTCGGGATAATCTGTGTAACCTTTTGGGCCTGGCGTATAAAAAGTATCTTCATCCCATTCGGCCAAAGGTGCATTCTTAGAAAAGCGCTCTGGTAAATCGGGATTAGAAATAAAAAGTTTAGCGAATGAAACCATATCAGCATTACCTTCGTCAATAACTTTATTTCCTGATTCTTGATCAAAGTCTGCGTTAATCATTAATTTTCCTTTATAAATAGGGCGGTAATGTTTCGCAATGTTTTTTTCCAGGTAATCTATCTGGCTAACATCTGTAAAAGGTTCAGAGAGGTGTAAATACGCTAAATCGTAAGCATTTAATTTTTCAATTAGGTGATCAAAGGTTGCAATTGATTCTTCTGAAGCTGTAATTCCAAAGGCGTCGTTTAGCGAAGGATTAAACCTTACTCCAATTCTATTTTCTGGCCAAACTTCACTTATCGCTTCAAGAATTTCAAAAAAGAAACGTGCCCGGTTCTCGATACTTCCACCGTAATCATCGGTTCTAATATTTGCATTTTTATTGAGAAATTGATGAATTAAATAACCATTAGAGCCGTGAATCTCTACCCCATCAAAACCGGCACGATTGGCATTTTCTGCGGCGTGTTTAAAATCCAGGACGGTTTGTTTTATATTGGCTACACTCATCGCCTGTGGTTCTACAGTGTCTTCAAAGCCATCTGGGGTATAGGCTTGCGTATTTGGATTCACGGCGCTTGGCGCCAATGGTTTTTCTCCATCGTGAAATTTAGGGTGAGAAATACGGCCGCAATGCCATAATTGTAAAAATATCTTTCCTTCATTTTTGTGAACAGCTTCAGTTACTTTTTCCCAGCCTTTTACCTGGTTTTCGGTATAAATTCCCGGGGTATTTATATAACCCACTGCGGCATCAGAAATTTGAGAACCTTCAGAGATTATAAGTCCGGCACCGGCGCGTTGCGCATAATATTCGGCGTGTAACTGGGTAGGTGCATTATCTTTATTATCAGCGCGATTACGTGTCATTGGAGCCATAATAACCCGGTTTTTTAATTCCAGGTCTCCAATAGTAACCGATTTTAGTAAGGCTTGAGTACTATGCATATTAAATAAATTTTAATATTAAATTTAAGGGAAGCATATAGTAAGTGCTGTTAATTAAATGGTAAATAGGTTTTTCTTAAATAGCTGAGAGAGCCTTAAATTGAGTAGAAATAAGTAAATTCGTAACTTAAAATTGCATTTTCTAATAACCGTTTTCTGGAAAATGTACAGCAAGAATTTATGCAAACACCCAAAAAAATCGCCATTGTTGGCTCAGGCCTGGTTGGATCTTTACTCGCTATTTTTCTTAGAAAAGCCGGCCATGAAGTTGAGGTATTTGACCGCAGAAAGGATATTAGAAATGTAGAATTTTCCGGTAGGTCTATAAATTTAGCCATGTCTAACCGCGGCTGGAAATCTTTAAGGGCTGCCGGCATAGAAGATGAAATTAAAAAACTGGCGCTTCCTTTAGATAAAAGGGCGATGCACGTTAACGATAAACCGCTTTATTTTCAGAAATACGGAAAAGAGGAAGAAGCTATTTATTCTATTTCCCGTGGGGTTTTAAATCGAAAAATGATCACCCTGGCCGAAGATGCTGGGACCACTTTTAGGTTTGAAGAAAAAGTTTGGGATATAGATATGGCGGAAGCTAAATTGTATACCGGTGAGAGTGAAAAAGGGGAGTGGAAAGAATATAAATTTGATCTTATTTTTGGTGCCGATGGAGCTTTCTCCCGGGTTAGACATAAAATGCAACGGCAAAGCAGGTTTAATTATTCGCAACATTTTATAAATGTTGGTTATAAAGAATTGAGCATTGCGCCCAACCCAGATGGAAGCCATAAACTGGATAATGCCTCTTTTCATATTTGGCCTCGTGGGGAATTTATGCTTATTGCAATGCCTAATTTAGATGGTAGTTTTACCTGTACTTTATTTATGCCTTTTGAGGGCGAAAATTCTTTTGAAAGCATCAAGACCGAAACCGATGCCGAGCTATTTTTTCAGAAGCATTTTCCAGATATTAACCAGGAAATTGAAAATTTAAAAAAGGATTTCTTTAAAAACCCTACCAGCAGTATGGTTACCATAAAATGTTATCCCTGGTCTTATTGGGAAAAAGTGACTTTGGTTGGAGATTCAGCGCACGCAATTGTACCATTTTATGGGCAGGGAATGAATGCGGGTTTTGAGGATATTCTGGTATTAAACCAAAAAATGAAAAAATATGGGGACGATTGGGAAAGTATTTTTGAAGAATACCAAAAAGCCCGAAAACCCAATACAGATGCCATTGCAGAACTTAGCTACCGTAATTTTATTGAAATGAGCAGCAAAACTGCAGATCCCGATTTTCTACTGCGGAAGAAGATTGAAAACTGGTTTTCTAACAAACATCCCAACACCTGGGTACCGTTATATTCCCGGGTTACTTTTTCTGATAAACCTTATGCTGAAGCTCTGGCAATTGGGGATTATCAACGTAAAATTATGGATGAGGTGATGGAGATTTCAGGGATTGAAAATAAATGGGATTCTATTGAAGTTGAAAATAAAATTCTTAACCTACTGGATAACAAACCGGCTTTTTCATTCTAATTTTTCTTCAAAATCTGGTTCTATATTCAGGCTTTCATAAACACCTTCCATGGTTCTGTGATCTTCGGTTAAAACAACCAGCATATCATCTGCTTCAATAACCGTATTTCCGTTTGGAGTAATAAATTGATCGTCTCTTGAAATCATGGCGATTATCGCTTTCTTTGGAAATTGTAATTCTACAATCCTTTTGCCTACCGAATGGTTTTGTTCGGGAATATTAATTTCTCTTAAAAAAGATTTAGCCCCATCGGCCATAAATGCATCTACCGGTGATTTTTGTTTGGCCTTCATTGGTAAAGCCACGTGCAACCAACGTGCCACCACAGATAATGTAGTTCCCTGGATTAATACCGAAGTTAGCGATACAAAAAATACGATGTTAAAGATCATATCGGCTTTTTCAATTCCCGCAAGTAGCGGATAAGTGGCAAATACAATAGGTACAGCCCCTCTAAGCCCCACCCAGGAGATATACCAACGGCGGCGCATTTTCATTTTAAAGAATATTAGACTTAAAAAAACGCCCAGAGGCCTGGCTATAAATATTAAAAACACAGAAATAAAAATACCCACGCCTATAACCGGAACAATGTGCGACGGATAAACCAGCAATCCTAAAGTAAGGAATAGTACAATTTGCATTAACCACGCAAGCCCATCAAACATTCGCATGATTGTCTTTTTGTGAATAATGTTGTGGTTCCCAAGGTAAACTCCGCTTAAGTAAACCGCTAAAAATCCGTTGCCACCAAGTGCATCAGTAGCAGAAAATACAATAAACATTAGCGCGATAGCGAGAACGGGATATAAACCTTCAAAATCTAATTTTATACGGTTAATTACCAATTTACTCAACTTTCCGAAGATAAATCCGAGAGCGGCACCAATTAAAATTTGCTGAAGAAAAAGCGGAATAATACTATAAATACTTTGATCCTGGTTCACCACCAAACCTAAAAAGGCAATGGTAAGAAAATAGGCCATAGGATCGTTACTACCACTTTCAAGCTCCAGGGTTGGTCTTAAATTAGATTTTAAGGCAAGGTTTTTAGCCCTTAAAATGGAAAATACCGCGGCGGCATCTGTAGAAGAAACAATGGCGCCAAGCAATAAACCTTCGTAAATAGTAAAATCTGTTATGTACCAAACAAAGGCGCCAACACTTACCGCTGTAAATAAAACTCCTAGAATGGAAAGAGAAATTCCCTGCCACATTACCGGTTTTATAGTTTTCCAGCTAGTATCAAGTCCCCCGGAAAATAAAATAAAATTAAGGGCAACAATTCCTATAAATTGAGCGAGTTGTGGGTCGTTAAAATAAATTCCACCAATTCCCTCTGATCCTGAGAGGATTCCAACTGCAAGAAAAAGTACTAAGGTAGGTACGCCAAAACGATAAGATGTTTTCCCGGCCAGGATACTAATAAATAACAACAGAGAGCCTATTAAGAGAATGTTTTCTATTGTTATGCTCATTGTTTAGCTGTTGTTTTAATCAGTTGGTGGTATTTAAAATACATCAGTGAACCGAAGTTTTGTAGCCGAAAGGTTTCCTGGTTTTTCCTAAAACTATTTTCTGTTGTAAAAATACATATTCGGCCCTATTAAATAAAGCCGAATATATTTATTATTAAAAAGCGTTTAGAAAATTTAAAACGAAAATTAATGCGAATTATCTTTCAGGATTTCGGGAAACTTTTCTTTAAAGCGGTTTAATCTTGGAATAGAAACCTTTTGAATATAGGGATTGTTAGGATTATTCTTTTCGTAATTTTGATGATAATCTTCTGCTACCCAAAATTTTTGAAATGGTAAAACTTCAGCAGCAATGGGTTGCTCATAATCTTTTGCTACTTCAGTTTTCACCTTGTTTATAATATCTTTTTGCTCCTTATTTTGATAAAAAATAATGGAACGGTACTGTGAACCAATATCGGGTCCCTGGCCGTTTACCTGCGTAGGATCTTGCGAACCAAAATAAACCTCTACTAAAGTTTCAAAATTCACAATTTCAGGATCGTAAATAACTTCTACAGCTTCAGCGTGACCGGTTTTGCCGGTATTGCTGGATTCGTAAGTTGGGTTTTTTGTATGCCCTCCGGCATAACCGGAAACAGCTTCCTTCACGCCTTCAATACTTTCGTAAACTGCCTCAACACACCAAAAACATCCGCTGGCAAAATAGGCTTTTTCATATCCATTTTCTGCCGGTACTTCCACAGGATCGGCGTTAGCAATTTCGGGTTTGGTAACTGTTTTTTGCTGGGCGTTATTTCCGCAGGAAATCAAAAGGAATATAAATGTAGGTAAGAAAAATCGTTTCATTAATTATTGTTTTTTATAAGTTCCTTCAAGTGTTTTTTTGCCATAAATGGCGTAATCTACCGCAAGTTCACCATCTATGTAAAAACCTTTCCAGTCCAATTCTATATTACCATTTTTAGCGGGACTTAAAACGGCAATAGGGGTATTGGTATCAAAATCTTCCCAGGGTAGATCTTTATTAGTGTTTTTGTTAGACGGGCTCACATAAAATATATTAACTGAATTCCCTGTTTTTGCATACCTGGCATTGATAAACATTTCATTTTCAGCCAGGCATAATTCTGTATTATTATTCATATCTAATTCCAGACAGTAGCAGCTACAATTTGCATCGCTTTCATCTACTTTTATATAAGTAGCGCCGGGATCAATTAATATAGAAGAAGATGCTTCGGTTTCGTTGTTATTAGTATCTGACGCTTCTAAGGTTTCCTTTTCACTTTTATTATAATTTGAATTGGCTGAAGTAGAATTTTCAGTATTTACCTCTGTAGTGGTTTTATTTTCAGTTTGTTCCGTTTTAAAATCAGGATCACTTTCCGGGTTTTTATCTTGGTTTTTACAGGATACTAACACTAAAATTAGGCAAAGTAGGCTTGCATAATATCTCATAATTAAGGGTTTTAGTTAGTAGAAATAAAGGTAGCTTTAAAATAGATTAAAAATGTGAAAAGCTTGTTAATCAATATAAAACCTTGAATTTTGGGTAATTTAAGAGGTGCAGCTTATTATAAAATTTAACTAGAATAATTTATTAAATGAATTTCAAATAAATTAACAAATTTTAATAGATTTACATAATAATCAATTGCTTATAGCTGGAAATTTATAGAGACTGTTTAAAAATGAATTACATTAGAAGTATAGCATTACCCAGCCTGTAACTTCTAAAATTTTTAAGTTAGAAAAGCAGTGATCTAGCGAAAATTAACTGATTTAAAATAGAATAACTAATTAACACCAAAATCGAAATGAAAAAAATTACACAATCTCTTTTAAGTATTTTAGTACTTAGCATTATCCTGCATTCCTGCAGTACAGATTCTGAAGAAAATCCGGCTGCCAATCAGGAATTGGAAAAGGAGTTGGCTTTAGAAAATGACGGCGTTCTTAAGATCCAATCGGCTACTTATATTTTTAAGAACACCGGTGAAACCGCTAAATTTATTAGCCAGGATAGGGATTTTAATTTCAAATTCGTAAATGAGTTATCTTTTGAAGCTAGTCAAAACAAACACGCTGTAGAAGGACTTAAAATAACGAATCCTGAAACCGATGAGTATTTAATTTTTTCACATTTTGAAGAATTAAAAAACGGTTTCGTGAAATTTGATGCAGAATTAAGTACCGGGGAAGTGCTTAGATCATTAATGTATAAACCGGGTAACGCTAACGGCTCGCCAAACAAATGGCACGATGAACCCGCTATAGGTGTTACTCCTCCGGTGATAGGCGCTATGATAGAATACTCACAGCAAGAACAATTAAAAAATTGTAGGGCTGCTTTACAGGTTTGTGCTAATACCAATGGTTTTCCTACAGTTGCTTTAACTAACGGTAAAGGTTGGTTTACATCAATTGAATCTTGCGCGATAGACTGTCACGATTAAAATAAATTCAGCTCAGCAATTATTAACCATAAAAAAAGCCTCAAAATTGGAGGCTTTTTTTATTGTATTTCTTTTCTGCTAATTAAACTTTAGCGAAAAGATTTTGCATTTTTTCCTGCTCTTCTTTTGCAAGTTCTTCGTCTACCAGGATTCTACCGCTGTGTTCATCGGTAATAATTTTCTTTCTACCGGCAATTTCCATAATTACCTGTGGCGGAATGGTAAAATAAGAACCTCCAGAAGCACCACGTTCTACAGGCACAATAGCAAGTCCGTTTTTAACGTTGCTTCTAATTCTTTTATAGGCATTTACTAAACGATCTTCAATATTCTTCTCGAATTCTGCAGATTTCTTGATTAGTGCTTGCTCTTCTTTTTCAGTTTCGGCAAGAATCTCGTTAAGTTCGCTTTTCTTGTGCTCAAGGTGTTTTTTCCTTTCATCAAGGCGTTCCTTAGTTTGCTCGATAACCTCTTTTTTCTGCTCAATTTGAGCGCGGTATTCTTTGATGTGTTTTTCGGCAAGTTCTATTTCCAATTCCTGGAATTCGACCTCTTTGCTAAGCGCATTAAATTCGCGGTTGTTACGCACGTTTTTTTGCTGCTCAGCATACTTCTTCATGGTCACTCTAGACTCATCAATAAGATTCTTCTTGCTCTTTATATCGTTCTCTATTACCTCAATATCGGCATCCATTTTATCCAAACGCTTGCTCAATCCGGCTACTTCATCCTCCAAATCTTCAACCTCCAGCGGAAGCTCACCGCGTACGTTTCTTATTTCGTCAATTCTGGAATCAACCAGTTGAAGGTCGTACAACGCTCTTAACTTGTCTTCTACAGTAACATCGTTCTTTTTTGCCATAGTTATATATACTTGATTGGATTGGTGTTTGTCTCTCCTAAAATAAGTGCAAAATTACTAATTTTTTTTGTAAGATAAGAATGTAATAAATCTTTTGTGTATTGCTCACTTTCGTAGTGTCCAATATCGGCTAAAATGAAGTCCTTATCACCTTTATAAAAGTCGTGATATTTTAAATCTGCAGTAAGGTAAATATCGGCTCCTGCAGCTTTTGCTTTACTTATAGCAAAACTTCCGCTACCGCCCAAAACTGCTACTTTTTTAATTGGTTTTCCGCGTAATTGAGAATGCTTTATACAGCCACAATTAAATTCGTTTTTTATGCGTTCTAAAAAGCTTTTTTCATCTTCAGGGCTTGCTAATTCCCCAAACATTCCCATTCCCAAATGCTGATTTTCGTTATCTAAAGCACTTACTTCATAAGCTACTTCTTCATATGGGTGAGCGCTAAAAAGTGCCTGAAGCAGCTTTTTCTCAATAATAGATGGATAAATAAGACTAATTTGTGTTTCTTCTTCCAAATGAACTTCCCCACGTTTTCCTATTACCGGATTGGCTTCTTCATTAGGCTTAAAGCTGCCTTCTCCTTTTAAATTAAAGCTGCAATTATCATAATTTCCAATATTTCCTCCCCCAGCTTCAAAAAGCGCTTTTCTTACTGCTGAAGCCTGTTTATTGGGAACAAAAGTGGTAAGTTTTTTAATGCTGTCTTTCCGCGGAATTAAAATTTTCCGGTTTTTTAGCCCCACTTTTTCGCAAATCATATCGTTCACACCCTTGTATTGGTTGTCCAGCGCGGTGTGAATGGCATAAATAGCAATATCGTTTTTAATGGCCTTAATTACTGTTTTTTCTACATAGTCTTTCCCCGTAAGCTTTTTTAAACCCGAAAAAATAATAGGATGAAAGCTAATAATAAGGTTGCATTTTTTTTCAATAGCTTCATCTACCACTGTCTCCAAGGTGTCTAAAGTGATAAGCGCGCCGGTTACATCAGCATTTTTATCGCCCACCAAAAGACCTACATTATCAAAATCTTCGGCGTACGTCGTAGGCGCAAAATCTTCAATTATATCAATAACTTCTTTTACAAGCATCTTGTTTTTTGGTTTTTATAGACTTAGCAGAGTTGCTTTTTATTAATTTCGTAGTAGTTAATTTCAGCCCAACTTCAAATATAATTATTATAGCCTGCCCTGTATGAAGATTTTACGAAAAATGCTACTTCCTTTTGCTTTGTTGTACGGATTTGTAACCTGGAGCAGAAATTTCTTTTATAACTCTGGAATTCTAAAATCTAAATCTTATAAATTTCCAGTGATATGTGTGGGAAATCTTAATGCAGGAGGAACCGGAAAATCTCCAATGATAGAATATTTGCTGAAGCTTTTACTACCTGAATTTAAAGTGGCTACGTTAAGCCGTGGATATAAACGAAGCAGCAAAGGTTATAGATTATTAAGCGGAACGGAAACTGCCACAGAAGCAGGGGATGAGCCTTTACAATTTAAAAGAAAGTTTAAAAATGCACTTATTGCGGTAGATGCCGACAGGCGGAATGGGATTGAAAAGCTTCAGCAAGAAAATGCTGAAATTGTTCTACTGGACGATGCTTTTCAGCATAGAAAAGTACAGGCTGGACTCAATATTTTACTCACCGCTTACGGCGATCTCTATGTAAACGATTTTATGCTGCCCACCGGATATTTACGCGAACCTACAGTAGGTGCAGAACGCGCAAAAATAGTAGTTGTTACCAAGTGCCCTCCAAATCTCACCAAGACTGAAATGGAATCGATTAGAGTTAGGCTTAAATTACAGAATTATCAGCAGCTTTATTTCAGTTTTATTGATTATGGGGAAGAAATTATTTCTGAAACTACAATAGCTCCCTTAAGCAGTTTAAAGGATAAAAATTTCACCCTCGTTACCGGAATAGCGAACCCTAAACCTCTCACAGATTACCTGGAAGCACAAGAACTTGATTTTAAACACCTCGCTTTTAACGATCATCATAATTTCACCAATACCGAAATAGTGCGTTTACAAAAGGAATCACTGCTTTTAACCACCGAGAAAGATTATGTTAGACTACGCGAGAATTTCGAAAATGGACAGCTATTTTATTTACCAGTAAAAACTTCATTTTTTAATAAAGAAGAAGTTTTTAAACAGGAAATTTTGAGTTTTGCACATAAAAAATGAGGTGAGTTCACACCTCATTTTTTATTTTGGCTAATTCAAACTATATATGTTTTTCTTTGATATATAATTCAATTAAGCCTGAATTTACAAAGCGCGTGCCAAAGGATTAAACAGCACTTTCCCTAATTGCTAATTGTCTGTTAATTTTAAGGAAGAATTCTTCAGTTTTATAGGGTTTTGGGATAATATCACTAAAGCCATTTAAGAAAAATTCATCAAGGTTTTCATCTAAAGTTACTGCGGTTAGCGCAACGATAGGAATTTCAGAATTAAATTTCCTGATCTCTTTTGTAGCTTCAATCCCACTAATTCCCGGCATATGGATATCCATTAAAATAAGATCGTAGTCTTTTTCTTTTGTTTTTTCTATCGCGATAGTTCCATTATCTGCCACCTCACAAGTTACCCCTTGCTTTTCTAAAATCTTGCGGGTAATCATTTGGTTTATCTTATTGTCTTCCACAATAAGAATATTTTTTCCATCTAATTTATCTTCTAGGGGCTCGGCTTCAATTCTTGGGCTGTTATTAAGTTGATTTTCAACCTCTTTTGCTTCAAATTTTAACTGAAAAGCAAAAGTAGATCCTTCGCCTAAATCGCTTTTTAATTCTATCTCACTACCCAGTAAACTTAGTAAGTTTTTCACAATAGAAAGACCTAAACCTGTTCCTCCAAACTTGCGGTTAATTTGAGTAGAGCCCTGGGTGAAATTTTCAAAAATAGCTTTCTGTTTCTCCTTACTTATGCCTTCCCCATTATCTTTTATTTCAAAATCCAGCAGCACAAAGTTCCCTTCCCGACTGTTTTTAGAAACATTAATCCAAATATCACCGTCTTCAGTAAATTTTATGGAGTTCCCGATAAGATTTATAAGAATCTGGGAAATTTTTAGCGGATCGCCTTTTAATTCATGCGGAATAGAATCATCGTAATTAAAATGGATTTTGGTATTTTTTTCATCAGCCGAATTTTTTAGAGCTACCAAAACATCCGAAATTCGTTTTTTAAGATCAAAAGAAGCTTCCATAATCTCCACTTTGTTCGCTTCTAATTTGTTTAGATCTAATATATTATTGATAAGTGAAAGCAGGTATTCCCCAGAAAATTTTAGCGAATTAAGATGTTCTTTTTGATTTTCGGTAGGGCTTTCTTCTAACAATAAATGGGTGAGGCCCGTTACTGCATATAAAGGAGTTCTTAACTCGTGGGTAATTGTAGAGAGAAATTGCGCCTTAGCCAGCGAAGCTTTTTCGGCATTTTCCTTGGCTTTTGTAAGTTCAGCATTTTTCTTTTGCAGCAACTCATTAGCGCGGGCTCTTAAATTATTATTCTTATATAGGGAAAGAGTTAAAAGTGATAAAATAGTGATAAGAGCCACACTTAAAATTGTGGTTAGCTTATTCACTTTTAAATTTCTTTCCTGTTCTGCGTTTTGAAGACTTAATTCATTTAGGCTACTTTGTAACGCATCTACACCGTACCTGGCATTAACCTGTTCGGCCAGTACTGCATTATTCATAGCGATTATAGAGTCCTTACGGGCAAAACTTTTTTGTAAAAAAACTAATGAAGATTCAAAGTCTCCGGTTTCTTCGTATAGCTTACTCATTAGTTTATTGGCAGACATAATCATCCCGCCAAAATTTTGAGCATAGGCAATCTCTAAAACACGTTTATTATTTTCTTTGGCTAATGCATAATTTTTTAATTCTAAATGAGCCCGGGCAGTATAATAATAGAGGCGAGAAAGTTCATATTTCTTATCGGTCTCTGAAAGGGTGGTCCTTGCCTGCTGAAGAAGATTTAATGCTTTTGCTGGTTCATTTTCAGTATTAAGGATTATGATGGCACGGTTTAAATTTACAATACCAAGGTATACTTCGTTATCTAGTTTTAGATATATTTCTTCAGCAAGATTCAGGTAGCGATTGGCTCTTTCCTTATCTTTTTGCCCCATTAAAATCTTGGCAAAATTCACATAACTATATGCCAAACCATTTTGGTCTTCAATATCTCTTTGAATCGAAATTGCTCGTTGCAGCTCGGTAATGGCTTTATCAAAATCGTGCCTTAAGTAATAAAGTTTGGCGAGAATACTGCTGGAGAGTGCAATAGCACGTTTATCGTTAATAGATTTTGAAAGTTCCAGGGAAGAATTTAACTGCTCAATAGCATTATCAAAATCTAGCATATTTACCGAAACTTCGGCATCGTTAAGTAATTGTTGAATTCTCTCGTTAGTTATTTGAGAATCTTCGGTTTCATCTTGCTGAATTGCATAAGCGAACGAGCACCAACATGCGAGAAGTAGTATAAGAGTAAAGTTCTTCATTCGGGAAATTCAGCTAAAAGCTTAATTGAGATAAATATAGTTATTTATCATTAACGATAGAAATTAAATCGATAAGACGACTGGAATACCCGATTTCATTATCATACCAGCCAATTATCTTAATTAATTTCCCATCAATTACCGACGTCATTTGAGCATCAAAAATACAGGAATGCGGATTATTATTAATATCAATAGATACTATTGGATCTTCGGTATAATTAAGAATTCCCTTTAACGAACTGTCTGACGCTTTTTTGAAGATTTTATTGATTTCTTCAATATTGGTCTGTTTGCTTACATTAATCGTCATATCGGTTAGAGAGCCATTAGGTACGGGAACTCTAATTCCGCAGCCACCAATAACATCACTAATATCAGGAAAAATGCCAGTTAAGGCTTTTGCTGCTCCCGTGGTTGTTGGGATTATAGATTGAGCGGCGGCCCGGCTTCTTCTTAAGTCGCGATGAGGTTTATCGTGTAAACTTTGGTCTGAAGTATACGAATGTATCGTGGTGATATAAGCCTGTTGGACTTTAAAATTTTCGTGAATTAACTTCAACATTGGCGCTGCGTTATTCGTGGTACAGCTGGCATTAGATATTATTTTTTCAGTGCCGTCCAGGATATGTTCATTTACTCCTAAAACCACCATTTTAATTTCTTCGTCTTCTGGTGGAACCGATAGAATCACTTTTTTCGCTCCATTTTCAATGTGATGCTGAAGATCTTTAGCGGTTTTAAACTTTCCTGTAGATTCTACTACTGTATCAACCTTATAATATGCACTCCAATCTATGTCTTGTGGATGAGCATAATTTAAAAGTGGAATTGATTGCCCATTAACAATTATATTATTTCCTTCTGAAGAAATTTCCGCGGGAGAAACACCGTGAATACTATCGTATTTTAATAAATGAGCAAGGGTTTTAGCATCGGTGAGGTCGTTTATTGCAACCACATTGATGCTCTTATTTTCGATTAAAAGTCTAAAAAGGCTACGTCCAATACGGCCAAAACCGTTTATGGCAATATTGATGCTTTTGTTCATTTATTTCAGAAAAAAACTTAGTCGATATGTTTGTGTGCTTTGTAAGAAGAGCGAACCAAGGCGCTACTTTCTACATGCCGAAATCCCAGATCAAGACCAATAGCTTCGTATTTCTTAAACTGGTCTGGTGTAATAAATTGCTTTACCGGTAAATGTTTTTTACTGGGCTGCAGGTACTGGCCTATAGTAACCACATCTACATCTACACTTCTAAGATCGTGCAGGGTTTGAATAACTTCATCTTCCTGTTCGCCGAGACCGAGCATAATTCCAGATTTAGTTCTATTAACTCCCTGTTGCTTTAAATATCTAAGCACTTCAAGACTGCGATCGTATTTTGCCTGGATCCTCACTTCACGGGTTAATCTTTTTACGGTCTCCATGTTATGAGATACAACTTCTGGCATTACTTCTACAATTCTATCTAAATTACGCTCATTTCCCTGGAAATCTGGGACAAGGGTTTCAAGTGTGGTTTCAGGATTCATCCGGCGAATCGCCTTTACGGTTTCTGCCCAAATAATAGAACCCATATCTTTAAGATCGTCGCGGTCTACACTGGTTACCACGGCGTGCTTAATACCCATAATTTTAATAGACCGGGCTACTTTTTCTGGTTCGTCCCAATCTACTGTTTCAGGGCGGCCGGTTTTTACACCACAAAATCCGCAGGAACGGGTACAAACATTTCCTAAAATCATAAAAGTAGCGGTACCTTCACTCCAGCATTCCCCCATATTTGGGCAACTACCCGACGTACAAATGGTGTGCAAATCGTATTTGTCTACCAGGCTGCGAAGTTCGGTGTATTTTTTTCCGGTTGGAAGTTTTACCCTTAACCATTTTGGTTTGGCTTTTGGCTTTTCTTTTACTGGGCTTATAGTGTCTGTACTCATAGCAAAAATCTAGGTTTCAAAGATACAATAATCTACCGAACTGCATAAATTAGAACGTTAAGTCGGTAATAACTTACACCGATTTTCGGGCTTCAATAATTTCAGCGAGTAACTTTTTAGCTCTCAGGAGTTTAATTTTCACATTGTTCATAGGTTCGTCAAGGCTCTGGGCTATTTCTTTATAAGATTTCTCCTGAAAATATCTAAGATTGATCACTTCCTGGTAATGAGGCTTCAGTTGTTTAATATCGGTAAGCAGTTGCGCTAAATGTTGCTCGCTAATTAATTTATCTTCAATAGTAGGTGTTTCATCAGCAATACGGTACACCTTGTCATTTTGATCTGAAGTGGTTTGAGACCTTATAGAAGACTTTTGCTTTCTAAGCATATCTACATGAATATTCTTTGAAATGGCAATAAGCCAGGTGCTAAAAGAATAATCTTCATCAAAGGTGTGAATTTTATTAAATGCCTTGGAAAAAGTTTGAATGGTAATATCTTCAGATTCGTACGCGTTGCCGGTTTTTTTTAACTGAAAACCGTACACGTTATCCCAAAAGGTATCAAGCAAATAATTAAACGCTGATTGACTCCCTTTTTTGGCAGCTTTAATTTTGGTAAGTAGCAATTCGTGATTTATTTCCAATGCGTAGGTTTTGAAACGCTGTTTGCTATAAATATGCCAAATTGGGTAAATATTAAAAATACTTCTAAAAACGGAAATAACCAAACCACATCTGTCTCCTCAAGTTTTTTTGCCGATTTAGCGTAGACCACCGCCTGTACCAGTAATATGAATACTGCAACTCCTAAAACAAGTTGCCATTGAAATTGAATTATTAATAATGCAGCTAATAAGATCCAGAAAAAGAATCTGGAAGCGTAAAATAAACCCAGTAAAACTTTATCTTTTGTTTTGTAAAAACCGGCTACTGAGGCGTGCCTTCTTTTTTGTTTAAACCAGGATTTTAAATCGGTTGTTGGGACACTTCGTGTGCTTGCTTCGGGATGATGACAAATAAAAGTATTCTCTTCGTTGCCTCCTTCATTTACAAAAAGATCATCGTCCCCGGAACGTAAGTGCAAATGATTAGCAAAGCCTTTTTGGTCATAAAACTGTCTGGAGGTATAAGCGAGATTTCTGCCTACACCCATATACGGATTTCCTAATTTTGCATAAGAAAAATATTGAATAGCGGTGAGTAAAGTTTCAAACCGAATAAGCTTGTTAAGTAAAGATTTACTGTTTTTAAAATAACCACCGTAACCTAAAACAATACTTTTTTCTTCCACAAATCCGGCAGCCATATGGGTAATCCAGTTTCCGCTTTGTGGCGCGCAATCGGCATCGGTAAATATTAAATAAGGATTTTTCGCTTTTTTAATTCCAAGCGTCAGTGCATACTTTTTATTAGCCCAAAAAGCTTCGTTATTCTGAACATCTACCAGTTTCACTCGGCCATCCAGGGCCTGGAAATTTTCAATAACTTC
Source organism: Salegentibacter sp. UBA1130 (assembly GCF_002311535.1). Taxonomy (NCBI): domain Bacteria; kingdom Pseudomonadati; phylum Bacteroidota; class Flavobacteriia; order Flavobacteriales; family Flavobacteriaceae; genus Salegentibacter; species Salegentibacter sp. UBA1130. The sequence continues at coordinate 142,204 of NZ_DCAP01000031.1, forward strand.
TAAAGTTTCATCGTGGGAAGCATCATTAATCACGATAACTTCAAAATCGGGATAATCCTGATCCAGGATAGGAGGAAGGAAGTTTCTAAGATTTTCTGCTTCGTTTTTTGCACAAACTATTACCGAAACAGGCAGGTTCAATTTCCCGGGCTTTTTGGGGGTGTTGTTGGCAAATGCGAAAAAGGCCAGGTAATAGGCCAGGATAATTAAGGAAAATAATAAGAAGAATCCCAGTAAAAGTGTTGCCATTTAATCTAATTAGCCGCTTTTTTTTCTCCAGAGCAATCAGACATTTCATCGGGTAATTTACCGCAAAAACTGCAGGCTTCACCTTCTTTATTTAAAAACGGACTTTGGCTTGCGCAGGTTCCTGCAAATTTACCGTCCTTCTTTCCCCATATTTTTATGGCAATTCCGGCAAAGGCCAGTCCTAAAAGTACTATTGTTATTAATAATAATTTCATAGCTATATTTTTCTAAAATCGCTTTTTTAGAGCAGATTTTTATTTTAATAATTCCCGAAAATTATCGGGCGTATTACTAATGCAAAAATAACAATAAAATGACGTTTGGGAAAATTAGAGCGCATATTAGTATAAGCTTTACATACTTTAACTAAAATTTAATCGTAAAACCCTAAAAATGTCGAGATTAGAGAATAAATTAGTTCGATTAAACTACTAAAAACTAAATTTATGAAAACTAAAATTTTAATAATTCTTCTGGCAGTTTTTGCTTTCAGTTTTACTTCTTGTGAAGATACCAAAAAGAAAGAAGAAGAAAAAGCTAAAATGGAGCAGCAGGAAGCCGAACGCCAGGCTGAAATGGCTGCAGAAGAAGAACGGATGGAAATGGAGTCTAACAGTATTGCTGCAAAAGCAATGGAGACCGATTCTTTAAGCACTCTTGTAAGTGCATTACAAAATGCTGATTTAGCTGATACTTTTACCGAAGATGAAGGCCCATATACGGTTTTTGCTCCCACCAATAGCGCTTTTGAAAAAGTTGACGAGGCTACAATGGATGAATTGATGAAGAGTGAAAATCAAGACCAATTAGCTACTGTCTTAAAATACCATGTGATAGATGATGAAATAACAGCTTCAGATCTAAGCCAAATGATTGAAGATGGCGAAGGAGAAGCAAGTATTTCTACCTTGGATGGTGTTGAACTTAAGGTAATGAGGGAAGGAGACAATATTGTTTTGCAAGATGAAAATGGAAACAAAGCAACTATTATTGCTACAGATATTGAAGCCTCTAACGGAATGGTGCACCTAATAGATGGGGTGGTAATGAAGAAAAAAGAATCTTAGTTAGATAAAAAGATTGATTTTGAATAAAATCCACTGGTAATATTTTACCGGTGGATTTTTTTTGGAATTATTTTAAAAAAGAAAAGCTTCATTTTCTTTGCGGAAAATGAAGCTCTCTCTTAAAAGACAATAAAGTCTTTACAGATTCAATATTTCCTACGCTGGGATTAACCAGATCAGGTTTTACGGGTATATCTCAGCCTAAGCACCCCGATATTGATTTTATAAATATAAGATTATTTTTGAATGTAAACTGCTAATTGTAAGTTAATTAAGGAAGTGGTTTTGTAGGGGAAGCGTTAATTTTTTTCCTACAAATATTTAAAATACATTAACTTCAGGTTCAAGTTTGACATTGTAATTTTTATAAATTTTATCCTGAATTTCCCTGGAAAGTGCTAAAATTTCTTCCCCGGTAGCGTTTCCATAATTAACCAATACCAACGCCTGGTTTTGATGAACTCCAGCATCTCCCTGTCTGTAACCCTTTAAGCCAGCCTGGTCTATTAACCAACCTGCGGGAATTTTTATGTTATTTGCCTGCAAGGCATAAAAAGGCATTTCTGGGAATTTTTTTTGAAGTTTTTTAAATTCAGCCTCTTTTATCACCGGATTTTTAAAAAAACTACCGCTGTTTCCTAATTCCCTGGGATCGGGTAATTTTTGCTGCCTAATGCTTATAACAGCATCAGATACATCTTTAATGTTAGGTTTTTTAATTTGCTTCTTATCTAATTCAGCCTGGATGGCACCATATTCGGTTCTTAATTGATGATCTTTTTTGCTTAATCTAAAATTAACCGATGTGATAATATATTCTCCCTTCAGCTTATTTTTAAATACTGAATTACGATAATCAAATTCACATTGTTGCAGGTTAAAAGTTTCAATTTCCAGGGTTTGTATTCGCATAGCCTCGCAAGATTCAAATGTATCTTTGAGTTCCACGCCATACGCTCCTATATTTTGAACGGGTGCTGTGCCCACATTTCCAGGTATTAGGGAAAGGTTTTCTAATCCGCCGTAAGCCTTTTCTATACAATAAAGCACAAATTGATGCCAGTTTTCACCGGCACCAACTTTTAAAACTACTTCATCCCGACTTTCAGAAATAAGTTCTATTCCCTTAATGCCAATATGAACCACTGTTTTATCTATATCCTGGGTAAGCAACATATTGCTGCCGCCGCCAAGTACAAAAATTTCTGAGGCATAGGTTTGCTGTAAAACATCACGCAATTCATCAGTAGAATGCACCGAGACGAATTTCCGGGCATTTACATCTACTCCAAAAGTATTGTGTTCTTTCAGTGAAAAATTTTCAGCAACCTGCATAGCCTATTTATTATATTCTTCCAGGGCTATTTTTAGAATTTCTATGGCTTTTTCCAGGTTTTCTTTTTTCAAAACATAGGCAATTCGCACCTGGTTCATACCGGTATTTGGAGTAGAGTAGAAGCCGTTAGCAGGAGCTACCATTACTGTTTCCCCGTTATACTGAAAATCTTCAAGTAACCACTGAGCAAATTTATCGGCGTTTTCAATGGGCAATTCTGCGATGCAGTAAAATGCACCTTTGGGTTTTGCTACTTTTACCCCGGGAATTTGCTCTAAACCTTCAATTAAAAGGTTTCTTCGCTCGGTATATTCCTTATTTACTTCTTCAAAATATTCATCTGGAGTATCTAATGCGGCTTCAGCGGCAATTTGAGCAAATGTAGGCGGGCTTAATCTTGCCTGAGCAAATTTCATTGCGGCAATCATAACTTCCTTATTTTTTGAAACCAGGCAGCCAATTCTTGCACCACACATGCTGTAACGTTTAGAAACAGAATCTACCATAATAGCGTTTTGATCAAGGCCGGGAATGCTCATAATTGAATGATGCTTAACCCCATCGTAAGCGAATTCACGATAAACTTCATCTGCAACAATAAACAAATCGTGTTTTATTGCTAAATCTGCCAACTGCTGAATTTCATCACGCGTATAAAGATACCCGGTTGGGTTTCCAGGGTTACAAAGCAAGATCGCTTTAGTTTTATTGGTAATTAATTTCTCAAACTCTGAAATAGCAGGAAGCGAAAAATTATCTTCAATAGATCCTTTTATAGGCACGATATCAACTCCTGAAGCTGTAGCAAATCCGTTGTAATTTGCATAAAAAGGCTCGGGAATTATAACTTCATCGCCGGGATCGGTAATGCTTCCCATAGCAAATAATAAAGCTTCTGAACCTCCGGTGGTTATAATAATATCTTCAGCATCTACCGGGATATCATTCTTACGATAGTATTTCGCTAATTTGGTTCTATAAGATACAAAACCCGCAGAATGGCTATAAGAAAGAACATCTATATCATTATTCTTAACCGCGTCTAATGCTGCTTTAGGTGTTTCAATATCTGGTTGCCCAATATTTAACTGGTAGATTTTTTTTCCTTTTTTTACTGCTGCTTCAGCAAAAGGAACTAGTTTTCTTATGGGAGATTCGGGCATATTGCGCCCTTTGTTTGAAATACTTGGCATGAGATTGTTTTTAATACTGTGCAAAAATGCAAAATTCCTTTAAAATTTTAGGCCTATTTATGTTATAATCGGCCTGAAAAAAATATGTACATTTTTAAGATGAAATGTACAATTATGAGCGTAAAAAAGCCGTTTGAAAAGTCTTATTTCTGTCAGGCTGTTCCCATCGATTTAGGATGGTTTCAGCTTCTAAGATTTTAGATCCTGAAATAAACTCAGGATGACTTTATAAAAACATTTCAAACGGCTTTTTATTTCTTCATCTTAAAATTAACGGCTGCTATCGTCCTCGATAACTCTACCTTTAATTTTAAGCGATTTTGTGGCTTCTTCGGCATTAGAATAAACGGTAACCGTTTTTCTAATTGGGCCCACAAGTTGAGTGTTATATTTTACCTGGATTTCGCCGGTTTCTCCCGGTTGAATTGGTTCTTCTGGTTTCTTTGGAATTGTACACCCACAACTTGAAGTTACATTGGCAATAACCAATGGAACATTCCCCGTATTGGTGAATTCAAAAACGCGAACACCGTCACTTCCTTTTTTTATTTCGCCATAATCAATAGTTTCACTCTTGAATTCTATTTTGGCTGTTTCCTGCGCCATTGCTGTGCCTAACCCGGCAACAACAAAAATGGCAATTGCGATTAACTTTTTCATAATTTCTGGTTTTTAATAAACGAAAGGTAAAGATAAGTTGAAATGACGTACACTCAAAATTATATTCAAATCAACTTCTTTTATAATCCTTAAGTTATAATTACTTTTGCCTTTATTTTTCAAAAACCAGACCAAATATGGCGATTGCTTCCCAATACGATTCAAAAAAAGTAGAAGATAAATGGTATAACTACTGGATGGAAAACAAGTATTTTCATTCTGAAGTAGATGAGCGTGAGCCTTACACCATTGTAATACCGCCGCCAAACGTGACCGGGGTTTTACACATGGGCCATATGCTGAATAATACCATTCAGGATGTTTTGGTGAGACGCGCCAGGTTAAAGGGCTTCAACGCTTGCTGGGTGCCGGGAACAGATCACGCTTCTATTGCAACTGAAGCTAAAGTAGTAGCAAAATTAAAGGCTGAAGGAATTGATAAAAACGATCTTAGCCGTGAGGAATTTCTACAACACGCGTGGGATTGGACGCATAAGCACGGTGGTATTATCCTAGAGCAGTTAAAAAAGCTGGGCGCATCCTGTGATTGGGACCGAACCAAGTTTACGATGGATGATAATATGTCAGCCTCTGTAATTAAGGTTTTTGTAGATCTATATGAAAAAGGTCTTATCTACCGCGGTTACCGAATGGTAAACTGGGATCCCGTAGCGAAAACCACACTTTCTGACGAAGAAGTGATTCATATTGAAAAGCAGGGAAATCTTTATTATTTAAATTATAAAGTAGAAGGCAGTGATGATGTTTTAACTATTGCTACCACACGTCCTGAAACTATTCTTGGTGATACTGCGATTTGTATCAATCCAAACGATGAACGTTTTACACATTTAAAAGGGAAAAAAGCAATAGTGCCAATTTGCAACCGTGTAATTCCAATTATTGAAGATGAATATGTAGATGTGGAATTTGGTACCGGGTGTTTAAAAGTAACGCCGGCACACGATGAGAACGATAAAATGCTTGGAGATAAGCATAACCTGGAGGTAATTGATATTCTTAATGATGATGCCAGCCTAAATGCCCACGGAATGCATTATGAAGGCAAAGACAGGTTCCAGGCCAGAAAAGAAATTGTAGAAGAATTAAAAGAAATGGGTGTGCTTACCAAAACTGAAGAGCACATTAATAAAGTAGGAACCAGCGAGCGTACCGGTGCGGTAATAGAACCAAAACTTAGCGATCAATGGTTTTTAAAAATGAAGGAGCTGGCTAAACCGGCAATTGATGCCGTGGTTGGCGATGAAATTAACCTGGTGCCAGATAAATTTCTGAATACCTACAAGCACTGGATGGAAAATGTGCGGGACTGGAATATCTCACGTCAGCTTTTGTGGGGGCAACAGATTCCCGCTTATTTCTACGGAAGTGGAAAAGAAGATTTTGTAGTTGCTGAAACTGCTGAAGAAGCCCTGGAAAAAGCAAGAGAAAAGTCAGAGAATGCTGATCTAAAGGCTGAAGAATTAATTCGGGATAAAGATGCACTGGATACCTGGTTTTCTTCCTGGTTATGGCCAATGAGCGTTTTTAACGGTATTCTGGAGCCAGAAAATGAAGAAATTAAATATTACTACCCTACCAACGATCTTGTTACCGCCCCCGAAATTTTATTTTTCTGGGTAGCACGTATGATTATGGCAGGCTATGAATATAGAGGTGAGCGTCCTTTTAAAAATGTCTATCTCACGGGAATTGTACGGGACAAGCAACGTAGAAAAATGTCTAAGTCGCTGGGGAATTCACCAGATCCGCTGGGACTAATTGAACAATATGGCGCCGATGGCGTTAGGGTAGGAATGCTATTGAGTTCTCCTGCCGGGAACGATTTAATGTTCGAGGAAGACCTATGTAAGCAAGGAAGTGCTTTTTCAAATAAGATATGGAATGCCTTCAGGCTGGTAAAAGGCTGGGAAGTTTCCGAAGAAAAAGAGCAGGACGAAACATCTAAAATCGCGATAGACTGGTACACAGCCAGGTTTAGAAAAACGCTTGTAGAAATTGAAGACCATTACTCTAAATACAGAATGAGTGATGCTTTAATGAGCACTTACAAATTAATTTGGGACGATTACTGTTCCTGGTTTCTTGAAATGGTAAAACCCGCTTACGGGCAGCCTATAGATGTAAAAACATATAAAGCGGTAATAGAAATTTTAGAAGATAATTTAAAGATTCTTCATCCTTTTATGCCGTTTGTAACCGAAGAGATTTGGCATGAAATTACCGAAAGAAAAGCATCTGAAGCTTTAATTATCGCAAAATGGCCTGAGCTTAAAGATTTCAATGAAGAAATAATCAATGAGTTTACTTTGGCTTCAGAAGTTATTGCGGGAATTAGAAAAATAAGGAAAGAGAAGAATATTTCATTCAAAAATACCATAGATCTTATGGTGATGAATAATGAAAAAGCTTCAGAATTATTTGATCCCGTAATCTTGAAAATGGGAAATATAGATGCTTTTAGCTATGTAGATAAGCAGGTTGAAGGTGCACTTTCATTCCGTGTAAAATCTAATGAATATTTTATTCCAATTGCCGGTTCAATAGATGTGGAAGCTGAAATTGAAAAACTGGAAGAAGAATTAAAATACAATCAAGGCTTTTTGAATTCCGTGGAAAAGAAACTTTCTAATGAGCGTTTTGTAAATAACGCCCCGGAAAAAGTGGTTGCTATAGAAAAAGCGAAAAAGGCAGATGCTGAAGCTAAAATTGAAGCGATTAAAGCCAGCTTAAAAAGTTTAAAATAAAATTAAGGGAGATTTTGGCGAGGTAGCTATGGGGTTACTTCGCCAATATGTTCTTCTACAAGTTCTACATATTTTTCGCGAGCTTCCTGCTTGCTTAAATTTTTCACCTGTAATAAAGCGTTTATTTTAAAAGCATTTCTAAGATCCCCTTCGTTGGTAGGCGGGACGTAAAATCCGTTTACCTGAGTGGCTTTCTTGTAATAGGCGTAGAAATGAAGCATAACATCTGGCGCAAATTTTTGCGTGGTTTTGCTGGCCATATCATAGGCTTTTAAAAATTTTTCATCTGTTGTTTCAGGCATAACGTACTGCTTATTCATCAATTTTGGCTATTACACTTAGCCCACCTTTTACCTTCTGGTTAAGTTTCACCGAAATTGGTGTGTTTAAAGGTAGAAACACATCTACCCGAGAACCGAATTTTATAAATCCGCTGTCACTGCCCTGGATTACTTCATTTCCAACTTCAGCATAGTTTACAATTCTTTTTGCCATTGCTCCGGCAATTTGCCGGTATAAAACTTCGCCGGCAATATCATTTTCAACCACTACCGTTGTTCTCTCATTCTCTTCACTGGATTTTGGATGCCAGGCCACTAAAAATTTCCCGGGGTGATATTTACTGTATTTTACTTTTCCACCAATTGGATGCCTGGTTACGTGCACATTTATTGGTGACATAAAAATAGAAACCTGCAAACGTTTGTCTTTAAAGTATTCTTTCTCTTCTACTTCTTCAATGGCCACTACTTTTCCGTCTACCGGAGCAACGACGTGAGCATCGTTTAAAAGTGTATTCCGTTTTGGGTTTCTAAAAAATTGAATAATTAGAAAAAACAGTATTATGGTGGCTACCAGGATAGCAAATTTTATCCAGTATGTATTTATTAACGAATAAGATACCACGTTTATTGCAATAAGCAGCAAAGCTGCCCACGCCATTATTTTATAACCTTCTTTATGAAACATAATCTAGAATATATAGATAAGCATATACAAATGGACTCGAAAAAATAATACTGTCTAATCTGTCAAACAAGCCGCCGTGTCCTGGCATTAAGGTGCCGCTATCTTTCACACCGGCCTGCCGTTTAAATTTTGATTGAATAAGATCTCCAAGAGTTCCAAAAACACTAAGTATTATGGCCATTCCCAGCCAGATAGGGAAGGTGAGGAACTGGGTGTAATAAAATATAAAAAAACTGGCTACACCACTAAAAATAACTCCGCCCAGAAAACCTTCTACAGTTTTATTGGGAGAAATACGTTCAAAGAGTTTTTTGCTTCCAAAATTCTTACCAACAATATAAGCAAAAGTATCATTAGTCCAAATCAGGATAAAAATACCTACTACCAATTTTGGAATAAAAACGCCTTCTATGGTTGGAATTAGCGTGAGAAAAATTACCGAAGAAATTAGGTAAAAAATAATAATGATATACTTCTTCTTTTCAAAAACAGGTATTTTTCTTACTACCAGTAAATCTTTTACAAGAAATAAGTTTACGAATATGGTAATAAAGAGCAACAGGATTGTAGCATCCTGATTAAATTTTAAATAGCTGAAAAGATAAAAAAGTAAAGCTTGTACACCATAAAGTGCATAGCTTTTTAAATGCAGAAGTTTTTGCATTTCTATAAGACAAACTAGTCCTAAAAGATAAAATAAGCTGATAAAAATTAATTCTGAAGAAAGTATAGAAGCCACCAATATGGATACGTACAACAATCCTGAAATAGTTCTAATAATAGCTTCCCTCATGTGTTATAAATCTTCCAGCAGGAGCAAATATAGGTTTTTTGTACTACTTCCATAGCTCATAAAATCACCTTCTTTCTGCGTTTCAAAATTTTTGATGGTAGTAATATTAGAAGGAATTCGCTGTTTGTTTCTAAATTTAATGCCGCGAAGGCCTTCGCCAATTGTATCTATTAACTGGCTTGTAGAAGAAATAATAACAAAATTATCGGGTAAATCGTTGAGTTTGCATTCTTTAATCTGGTTAGAAGAAATAAGTATAGAACCATCGTTTGCTACCAGGTACTCACAGGTAGAAAGAAAGAATGGAGCCGAACCAGACCTGGTAAAACTAAGGTTGAAACCTTTAAATTTATCCTGAAGATTGGGATCAAGACAAAAACATTCTTTTTCGTACCAATCGTTTTCCAGTAAAATATTATCAAAAGCTTCTTGCATCTCTTTATTGTCTTCACAATAGAGAAATTTACCCCCATTATTTTTAAAATTGAGCATAAAGCGCTCATCAGTAGGGAGTTTTACCTCTGGCATGTATTTTCCCCGCTCAGCTTTTTCAGGAGATTCCTGTTTTTTGTCTGATTTAGATTTAGGGTTAAGAAATCTTCTAAATAGACTCATAGAGTTTTGGGTGTGGTTCTCAACGTCATTTTAACCAAAGGTAAAAAATCTTAATTTAACACTTAGATAAATTAAGATTTTTTAAACCGTGATTGTGAACTATTTATTAACTGAATTATTTTCAGTTATCGTGTTCTCTTCAGAATCACTTCCGGGGGTGGGATTTTGTTCTTCGGTTTCAGCGGCTTTTTCTTCGATTTTAGGAGTTTCTTCTTTCTTTCCTAAAACTTCAGTTTTTTCCTTGTCCTTATCATAAGGTCTTTTTCCGAAGATAGTTTCCAAATCATCTTTAAAGATTACCTCTTTATCAAGAAGAATATCGGCTAACTGTCCCAGTTTATCTTTATGTTTGGTAAGTAGATCTATGGCTCGCTGATATTGGGTTTCAATTAAATTTGAAATCTCTTTATCAATAAGCTCAGATGTACTTTCACTATATGGCTTGGTGAAATTATATTCACTCTGGCCAGAAGAATCGTAATAAGTAAGGTTTCCAACTTTATCGTTCAACCCATAAATAGTAACCATTGCTTTAGCTTGTTTAGTTACTTTTTCAAGATCACTTAAAGCTCCGGTTGAAATTTTATCAAAAACCACTTTCTCTGCGGCACGTCCACCCAGGGCAGCACACATTTCATCCAGCATTTGCTCTGGTCTTACAATAAGACGTTCTTCAGGCAAATACCAGGCGGCACCAAGTGATTGTCCACGCGGAACAATAGTTACCTTTACCAGTGGCGCAGCATGCTCTAACATCCAGCTTACAGTCGCGTGACCGGCTTCGTGGTAGGCAATTGCTTTCTTCTCGTCTGGAGTAATTATTTTATTCTTTTTCTCAAGTCCTCCCACTATACGGTCTACCGCATCAAGAAAATCCTGTTTTCCTACCGCTTTATTGCCTTTACGTGCAGCGATAAGTGCAGCTTCGTTACAAACATTGGCAATATCAGCTCCAGAGAATCCCGGAGTTTGTTTTGCTAAAAATTCAGTATCAAGTTCTTCGGCTACTTTTTTAAGTGGCTTTAAGTGAACTTCAAAAATTTCTTTTCTTTCATTTAAATCTGGAAGATCAACATAAATTTGTCGGTCAAATCTTCCAGCACGCATTAGCGCTTTATCCAGAACATCGGCACGGTTGGTTGCGGCAACTACAATAACGTTAGTATTGGTTCCAAAACCATCCATTTCTGTTAATAGCTGGTTTAAGGTATTTTCACGTTCATCGTTAGAACCCGAGAAATTACTTTTTCCTCTGGCACGTCCAATAGCATCAATTTCATCAATAAAAATGATGGAAGGTGATTTCTCCTTGGCTTGCTTAAATAAGTCACGAACCCTTGAAGCACCAACTCCTACAAACATTTCTACGAAATCTGATCCAGAAAGTGAGAAAAAAGGCACTTTAGCTTCTCCTGCAACTGCTTTTGCCAACAAGGTTTTACCGGTTCCCGGAGGTCCTACAAGTAGAGCTCCTTTAGGAATTTTACCACCTAGCGAAGTATATTTCTCTGGATGTTTAAGGAAATCTACTATCTCCTGAACTTCTTCTTTTGCGCCTTCCAACCCGGCAACATCTTTAAAAGAAGTTTTTACATCGGTATTTTGGTCAAATAATTTTGCTTTTGATTTACCAATATTGAAAATCTGGCCTCCCGCACCGCCACCGGCACCAGAGCTCATTTTTTTCATTATAAAAATCCAAACACCAATAATGAGGATAAAGGGTAATAATGCCCAGAAAATCTCGCTCATTACGTTACTTTGCGTATCGTAAACAACAGTGGTATCTAAATTATTTTCAGCTTTTATTTCCTTGATATCGTCTTCAAGGTTTTGCAAATCACCAAACTCAAAACTATAAGCCGGAGTTTCACCACCGGTGTTAAAAAGTTCGGGATCGTTAGCTTGCCTATGTATATCTTTTTGTGCTGCCTCTTCGGTTAGATAAACCTTAGCTTGTTTTCGGTTTACAATCTCTACCTTTTTTACATCACCGTCTCTAAGGTAAGATAGAAATTCAGCCGGATTGGTTTGCGCTGGTTCACTAAAACCGCCTCCACTAAAGAAATTGATTCCTATAAATATAATAATTATAGCGGCATAGATCCAGTAAGCATTAAACTTGGGCTTCTTGGGATCTGTATTTTTTTTGGGTTGCTGTTTCGCCATTCTTGGTAATTCTAAATTAAATAATTAGTAATTGGTTTCTATGGAAGTGATTTTAGCATCACCCCAAAGACTTTCAATATCGTAAAACTCTCTAATATGCTTCTGGAAAACGTGAACAACCACGTTTACATAATCTAAAAGTACCCACTCTGCATTTTCTCCGCCTTCTACGTGCCAGGGTTTGTCTTTAAGAGCCTTACTTACAGTTTTTTGGATGGAATTCACAATGGCGTTTACCTGTGTGTTGGAAGTCCCGTTGCAAATTATAAAATAATCACATACGGTATTTTCTATTTGCCTAAGGTCAAGAATATCAATGTCGTTACCTTTTACTTCTTCAATTCCTTTAATTATATGCGCAATAAGTTGATCGTTGTTCGCTTCTTTTTTTGCCATTAAAATTAATTATTTTCGCAAAGTTATTACTTTTTAGCTGTTTATAGGCTTAGTTTACATAACATTTAACGCCCGTTTCATTTCTTACTATTACTATGCGTATAATCAAAGTTAATGCCACCAATTCTACTAACGAATTTGCCCGGGAGCTCTACCGGGGCAATACCTCTTTTGAGCCTATATGTGTAGTGGCCCAGGAGCAAACCAAAGGCCGCGGCCAACGCGGGTCTGGTTGGGTTTCAAATGCAGGGGAAAACCTTACTTTTAGCGTTTTATATCCAAAAATAAAAGTTGGGGTAAACCATCAGTTTTTAATGAGCGCCACCGTTTCACTGGCAATTATTGAAGTGTTAAACAAATTTAATGTGCCTGCCTTAAAGGTAAAATGGCCTAACGACATAATGTCAGCACGCTATAAAATTAGCGGAATTCTTATTGAAAACATCCTGAAAAATAATGAAATAGTAGCTTCTATAATTGGAGTTGGATTAAATGTGAATCAAACTGAATTTCCCGGCCTTCCACAGGCTTCTTCCTTAAAATTAGTCACTGGGAATAATTTTAACCTGGATGAATTATTAAAAAGAATTACCGATGAATTTGAAGATAAATTAACTCAAATTAATGCTGATACTGAAGCCTCAATTTTAGAAAAATATGCCAGGAATATGTTTAGGCGGGATTTGGTATCTACCTTTCAACTGCCAGATGACACTTATCTCACGGGAATTATTCGCGGTGTCACCACTTCAGGTAGGTTGAATTTGGAAATAGAAGATTCGGTTTTTAAAACCTTTGATTTAAAAGAAATTAAACTGATGTATTAAAAAAACTGTTTGAAGGCTTTATTTCCATCAACCTGAACTTGTTTCAGGTTCTAAGTCGAATAAAAAAACATTCAAACAGCCTTTTAAAATTTATAGCTTCCCAATATTTTCAGCTAAAGTATTTATGAATTTGGTTAATGGTTTTTTCACCATCATCGCCATCATCGCATTAAATTCACCATTAAATTCCATCTTCACTTCACTTTGATTTTCGTTTAAAGCTTCGATATGCGCTTTTAATTTAAAATCAAATTTATCTGATGTAGAACCTAATACAACCAATTCTGGCTCTATGGTTTCCTGGATTTCTAATTTTATAACGGGCATTCCTTTAAGGCCAAAAACAAAAGTTTTCTCATCTCTAACTTCAAATACTTCCTTGCTCTCAGGCATTAATTGTTCATAATTCTCAACCTTGGTCAAAAAATTGAACATTTCCTGCTGACTTTTATCTGCAGTAACTTTTGGGCTTTCTATATCCATTATTTATTTTTCCAGTTTGCGGGATCCTGACGCCATTCTCTTAAAATACCGGCTTCAGTTGCATTAATATAATTGGTGCGTTGTGCAGTTTCCAATAAAAAATCATAATCGCTAAGCGTATGTAATTCTATTCCTTCTTTTTCAAAATTTTCATCGGCAGTTTTAAAACCGTAAGTAAAAATGGCAAGCATACCTTTTACATTAGCTTTGGCTTCTTTTAGAGCTTTTACCGCGTTTAAACTACTGTTTCCGGTACTAATTAAGTCTTCAATTACCACCACGGTTTGGCCCTCAGAGAGATTTCCTTCAATCTGGTTTTTTCGTCCGTGGCTTTTAGCTTCTGGGCGAACATAGATAAACGGAAGACTTAAAATCTCGGCTACCAACATCCCAATACCAATGGCGCCTGTTGCTACCGCTGCAATAACATCAGGTTTTCCATAAAGCTCTTCAATTTGGCGTGCAAACTGTTCCCTTATGTGATTTCTAATTGGCGGATAGGAGAGAACTATTCGGTTATCGCAGTATATTGGCGATTTCCAACCGCTGGCCCATGTAAATGGTTCTTGTGCATCTAATTTTATTGCTTTAATTTGCAATAACAGTTCAGCAGTTGTTCTGGCTGTTTCTTTATTTAAAATCATACTGCAAATGTATAAAGTTTTTGTAAATGATATTCCCTTAATTCTCTCAACAAAGAAAGATTTAGGTGAAAACTATGTATCACTGCCAATTAAGAAGGTTAGAATTAAGCGGATAATTAAAAAGATTACTAAAGGTGAACTGCTTTATGTGAATCTTTACCACGAAAAAGAAGAAAAACTATTAAAGCATTTGTTTAAAAAGTTACGCGTGGTTACCGCCGCCGGCGGAATGGTTTTAAACGATAAAGATGAAATTCTTTTTATCTACCGAAAAAAACGTTGGGATCTTCCAAAAGGTAAGACTGAAAAAAACGAAACTATAGAAGCTTCTGCGATAAGAGAAGTGGAAGAAGAAACGGGGGTTGAAGGTTTAAAAGTGACTAAATTTCTACAGAAAACTTACCATATATTTAAACGAAAAGGACGTTACAGGCTTAAAGTTACCCATTGGTACGAGATGCGTACTTCTTATGATGGAGAATTGAGGCCCGAAACCAAAGAAGGAATTGAAAAAGCAAAATGGAAAGATTTGAAGAAAAGCCAAAAGGCCCTTCAAAAATCTTATGCAAATATTAAACTTCTTTTTTCTGAAAAATATTTAACGAGGCATTCTGAAGATAGGGTAGCGTAAATGCGCCGTTTCATAATGTTTAGATTGTTTATGCAACCAGTCTAATTGGTAGTAAGAGTTGTTTGAAAATTCTGCGTCATTACGTTTCTTTTCTTCAAAACGTTCTTTTAAGTCGGGATTTTTATCAAGCATTTTTTTAGCGATATCTTCAAAAACATAAGGTGAAAACCCTTCTTTTTGCTGCAGAACGGTATCAAAGAAATTCCAGTTAAAGAAAGAATCCGGCGCTTCTGGCTCTAAAGTTTCAATTAAATAGCGCGCACCTTCCTGAAAGGTTTTAACCACAAAATCTCCTTTTCTAAACCTTACTGAATCCATCTTTTTAGAAACTTTGGTTTCACTATGCATATAATGGCCTTCATAAGCCTGATCTCTGGTTTTAAAATCTTCTATTTTATAAGTTTCAACATATAAAGTGGTATCGCTTTGTAGTGGTTCCAGTTTAATTTTGTTCAGCTTTAAAAGATCGGTGAGTTGCCACCATCCTTGCGGAACAATATAAGCCCGGGGAATTTCAATAGTGTCTTCAGCAATAAAATTATTATAGTAGTCTATTTCTTTGGTAAAAGGTTTTTTGCTGTCATACTTTAAACGTTCGCCACCGGTAACTTTACTGGCAATCATTTCACCTTCGTAACCTTTAAAACTGCGCCGGCTGGGATTTTCCGTATCAGGTTTAAAATTTATAGGATACCAGCGATCTGTGAGATATTTCCTGGAGGCCCGGTTGCGAATATCTTTCATGCGTTCCCTGTCATTTTCAGCAATGCCAATCATACTGCGAATCAGCTCATATGTTCCTCTTACACGTTTTGGATAAGGTTTTAGCATATGTGTTTCTACCATCATTCCAATGGTGTTCCAAAGCGTGGTATAACCTGTAGAATAACGAGGATGATCGTTGAACTGCGAGAATCCTTCTTCAGGTACTTCATTAAAAACATTCACATAAGGCGTAATATCCCAGTCTTTTTTAGCTAATGAATCCTCTAACGCAGGCATAATTTGTTCATCTAAATAAGCACCAAGCTCGCCGCCAAGTTTATTATGTTGAGTAAAAAGATGGGTGAGGGTGTATTGATAATCGGCGCCATTACTTACATGATTGTCAATAAAGATATCGGGTTTTACGTGGTGAAAAATCTCGTAAAAGCTTCGGGTGTTTCGGGTATCGGCTTTTATAAAATCCCGGTTTAGGTCGTAGTTTCTCGCATTTCCTCTAAAACCGTATTCAGCAGGACCATTTTGATTGGTTCGGCTGGTAGAATTTCGGTTTAAAGCGCCACCTATATTATAAACAGGAATTGTTGCTAAAACGGTATTTGTTGGAGTTTTAATAGAATCTCCCGCCAGATCCCTAAAGAGCATCATCGTTGCATCTATCCCATCACTTTCCCCCGGGTGAATTCCATTATTTATTAGAATTATACTATTTTCTTCTCTTAATTCTTCAAAATCAAAATCTTCATTTGGGCTGTAAATGGCAAGATGAAGCGGTTCGCCATTGTCAGTTTTTCCGAATTCTTCCAGGCTTATTTTGCCAGAGCTTTCAGCAAGTTGGGTGTAAAAATCAATAATTTCGTCATACGTACCGGTTTCTTTACCACCACTTTTTTCAAAACGGGTTTCAAGATCATAATCGGTAACTAATTGATATTTTTCTAAATCGCAGGAAATCAGCGAAAGTAGCCCCACACTCAAAACGAGAATTTTTTTCATAGTATCCTTTGCAATTGAAAGTATAAACTTAACTAAAACGTGCCTAGCCACCAAAAAACTTGGACTAATTGGCGTTTGTTAAAGTAAACCTAATCTGCTTTAAAAACTTTTCAGCCGAAATATTAAAAGCTAATTTTAAACTAAAATGCTGAAATTATGAAAAAGCTTACTACAATTATAGGCCTTTCTCTTTCCTGCTGCTTAGCCATTCCGGCCCAGGCTCAGGTAAATACAGACCTTAGTGAAGAGAAGAAAAAAGAACTGTCGCAACAACCTGCAGACGTAGTAGAAACTGCAATTGGCGAACTTAGGTTAGTGCCACCTTTTTCTTCAGAATCTGTTACTAAAGAGAGTGAAGTTATTGGCTGGGGAGATAAAAAACCACAGGCGCCCGCGGGATTTAAAGTGACGATGTTTGCAGAAAACTTAAAGCATCCGCGTAGAACTTATATCGCACCTAACGGTGATATTTTTGTTGTTGAATCTAATACAAAAAACAGCGCCGACAGGATTATCTTAATTCGTGATAAAGATAGTGATGGTAATCCAGATTATCAGGATGTATTTTTGGATGACTTAAATCAACCTTACGGAATGTTAGTTTTAGATAATTATTTCTACGTTGCCAATACCGACGGACTTTACCGATATCCATATACTGAAGGGGATATGAAAATTGAAGCTGAAGGAGAGAAAATTCTTAGTCTTCCTGCAGGTGGGTATAATAATCACTGGACGCGTAATTTACTCGCTAATGAAGATGGAAGTAAAATTTATGTGTCCGTAGGTTCTGCCAGTAACGTGGGTGAATACGGAATGGATAAAGAAGAAAGACGTGCCGCAATTCTGGAAATTAATACCGACGGAAGTGGGGAGAAAATTTATGCTTCAGGATTAAGAAATCCTGTTGGAATGGACTGGAACCCGGTAACTGGGGAACTTTGGGCTGCCGTAAATGAACGAGACAAAATTGGAAATAATCTAGTGCCAGATTATATTACTAGCGTAAAAGAAGGCGGCTGGTATGGCTGGCCTTATTCTTATTTTGGGCAAATTCAGGATCCTCGCTGGGCCGATGATCCACATATGGAGTTGGTGAAAAAAACTATTGTACCAGATGTACCCGTGGGACCACATACCGCATCTTTAGGATTGGCATTTTACACCAAAGATAAATTCCCTGAAAAATATAAAAACGGTGCTTTTGTAGGGCAGCATGGTTCCTGGAACCGGGCCGTTTTCTCCGGTTACAAAATTATTTTTGTGCCTTTTGATGAAAATGGAAAACCAGGCCAGCCCGAAGATTTTCTTACCGGATTTATAGCTGATGAAGCAGAAAGTAAAGTCCACGGGAGACCTGTAGGAGTTACAGTTACTCCAGACGGAGCTCTTTTGGTAAATGATGACGATGCAAATGTAATCTGGAAAGTTTCAGCTGAATAAAATATAAAATATTGGAAAAAAAATTACTGGCACTTTTGTGCCTACTTTGGATAGGAAACCTGTTTTCTCAGGAAAATCAATTTAAAATACTGAATGCGAATAATAACGAACCTATAGAAGATGTTTCAATTTACAAGGCTTCATCGCTGGTTGCTGTTACAGATGAAGATGGGAATTTCAGCTTTACTTCAGGGGAATTACCTGGGGATTTTCAGATTTCCGCCCTTGGTTTTGAAACCCTAGAAGTTGAACTTACCTCAAGCACTCCGCAGGAAATATATTTGAGTCCGACTTCCGAAACGCTTTCAGAAGTTGTGGTGCGTAGTACCGTAATTCCGAAATCACTTAGAGAAGTTCCGGCTTCGGTGAATCTTGTAACACAAACAGATTTTAATAGAACCGATGCTACCAACGTTCTGGAAACTTTTAATAATGTCCCCGGAATGTTTGTAAATCAGGGAGCTTTAAATACCAATAAGATCAATATTCGTGGTATTGGTGCGCGTTCGCAATACAGTACCAATAGAATTCAGGCGTATTTTGATGGTATACCGTTAACAACTGCAGAAGGAGAGCTCACCTTAGACGATTTTGACCAGGAAAGTTTAGATCGAATAGAAGTGATAAAAGGTCCTACTTCCAGTATTTACGGCGCTGGATTGGGCGGTTCCATAAATCTATACTCCAAACAGTTAGGAAAAGAAGAAGCCCGCTTAGGGTTAAAAACGCAGTATGGAAGTTTTAATACCCGCAAACAGGTTTATCAGGCTTCAAATACAACCGCTAATTCTGGTTTATTTGCAACTTTTAGTAATTTAACCAGCGATGGCTACCGCGACAATGGAAATTACGATCGGAAGTCGGCTTTAGTAAACGGAAGTCTTAAAACCAACGAAAATGGAAGTTTATCTTATCTCGCAAATTTCACCCGCTTAAAAGCTTTTATTCCGAGTTCTATTAATGAAGAAGATTTTTTAAACAATCCGGGACCCGCGGCATTTACCTGGGGCCAATCGCAGGGATATGAATCTTACGATCGTGGCATGCTGGGAGGTTCTTATACACATTCACTTTTTGATAATTTAAAGAATACCACAAGTATATTTCTGAGTTTTAGAAATGCCTACGAGCCGCGACCATTTGACATTTTAAAGGAAGAGCGTGTTTCGGCGGGGGTTCGAACTAAGTTCAATTTAAATACCCAGGTTTTTGAATTTCCTTCAGAAATTAGTTTTGGTGCCGAATATTATAATGAGTGGTATGAAACCGGAACTTTTGCTAATTTATACGAAGATTTTCCCGGCGAAGGAAGTGTTTTAGGTGAGCGTGAAAGCAACAATGAACAGGACAGAAATTATGCTAACTTTTTCGCTCAAATTAATTTTGAATTTACTGATAAATGGAACCTAGAAGCAGGTTTTAATTTAAACACCACAAATTATAGTTTAACCGATCTTTATACGCAAGACGAAGTAGACCAAACCGGGGATTACGGTTTTGATCCTGTTTTTTCGCCAAGACTTGGAACAAGTTATGAAGTTGGCGCCGGAAAGAATATCTACGCGTCCATAAGCCACGGATTCTCAACACCCACCGTTGCTGAAACCTTAACTCCTGAAGGGCAGATAAACACCAGTCTGGAACCCGAAACCGGAATCAATTATGAAGCCGGATTTAAAGGAAATTGGCTTCAAAATAAATTATATACAGAAATTTCTGTGTACTCCATTCAGATAGAGAATTTGCAGGTTGCGCAACGCGTGGCAGAAGATCAATATGTGGGTATAAACGCAGGAAAAACCAATCATAACGGAATTGAGTTTCTTACTAACTACCGTTTTTTAGTTGGTCCTGGTATTTCAATTAAACCTTATGTAAACGGAGCCATAAACTTTTTCGAATTTGATGAATTTGTAAATAATGATGAAGATTTCTCCGGAAATGAACTGCCCGGTGTACCAAAATATACAATAAACCTTGGAGTCGATGTTCAGAGCGAATCAGGTTTTGAATTTTTTGGAAATTTTAGAAACGTAGGAGAAATTCCTCTGGATGATGCCAATTCAGGTTACACAGATGAATACAGTTTAGTAAACTTAAAAGCTGGTTATACTTTCAATATTTTTCAGGAACTAAATTTAAATTTATACGGCGGTGTAAATAACGCCCTGGATGAGCATTATGCCGCGAGTGTATTAACCAATGCCGTTGGCTTTGGGGGTGCCGCTCCACGTTATTATTATCCCGGGAATCCCAGAAACTATTTTGGAGGTGTTCAACTGAATTATATTTTTTAAAAACTCAGGAAAACCTCACAGGGTTCCTAATCCGGTGAGGTTTTTCTAAATTTTAATATTAAACGTCATCGCAAGCGAAGATTGAGCGCGGCGATCTTTTTTAGTTAAAAGTTAAAAGTTAAGAGTGAAGAGTGAATAGTGAATAGTTAAAAGTGAAAAGGTAAGAGAGAAAAGTTAAGAGTAAAGGATAAGAGAAAAAAGCTAGAAAAAAGAGAGTAGGGGTTAAATTCTGAAATCAACATTACCAACTACTAATTCAAGACACAGAATAGATTGCCGCTTCCCGCTACTGCATTCTCGCAATGATGCGCAACCCAAAATAATAAACCCTCAACAACAAACATACAAGAACCAAGAACTCACAACCGATAACCGAAAACTCAAAACTCACAACTGCCAACCGGGAACCCACAACCGAAAACCGAAAAAACTTTTATATAAAATTTAGCATAAAAATATCCCATACTTCTGAATGTTTTAATAGTTTACGGCAATAACTAACTATTGCTAATTAACTCAGCCAAAAACATGATGATTCAAAAAGTATTAGTAGCCAATCGTGGGGAAATCGCGATTCGAATTTTTAGAGCCTGCACCGAAATAGGAATAAGAACGGTAGGTATCTTTACCTTTGAAGATCGCTACTCCCTGCACCGCTATAAGGCCGATGAATCTTACCAAATAGGCCCCGATAAAGAGCCCTTAAAACCTTACCTGGATATAGATGCGATAATCAATACCGCCAAAGAGGTGGGGGCTGATGCTATTCATCCCGGTTACGGATTTCTCTCAGAAAACGCCGATTTTGCTCAAGCCTGTAAAGACAACAATATTATTTTTATTGGGCCAGAGGTTTCGGTATTAAAAAGCCTGGGCGATAAAGTCACCGCCAAAACAGTAGCGGTAAAAAACAATGTGCCGGTGATTCAGAGCAACGAAAAAGATCTGGAAAGTCTGGATATTGCTATTGAAGAAGCCAACCGTATCGGCTATCCCATTATGCTGAAAGCCGCCAGCGGTGGTGGAGGCCGCGGAATGCGAGTGCTTAGGGAAGAAGCTGAATTGAGAAAAGCTTTTTCAGAATCTAAACGCGAGGCACTGAATGCCTTTGGAGATGATACTGTTTTTATTGAAAAATTTATTGAAAATCCGAAGCATATTGAGATCCAGATCGTGGGAGACAACCACGGGAATATGGTGCACCTTTTTGAGCGGGATTGCTCTGTGCAACGCCGTTACCAAAAGGTGATTGAATTCGCACCTTCCTATAACCTTGACCAAACTACCAAGGAGAAACTTTATGAGTATGCCGTGAATATTTGTAAAGCGGTGAATTATAATAATATTGGTACAGTAGAATTCCTGGTCGATCACGATGGCAGTATTTACTTTATCGAGGTGAATCCACGAATTCAGGTAGAACATACCGTTACCGAAGTCGTTACCGGTATAGACCTGGTTAAAGCGCAGTTGTTTATTGCCGGTGGATATAAACTAAGTGACGAGCAGATAAAAATTAAAGATCAGGAATCGCTTAGCACAAACGGATTTGCCCTGCAATGCAGAATTACTACCGAAGATCCCGCCAACGATTTTCAACCCGATTATGGTACCATTACCACCTATAGAAGTGCCTCTGGATTTGGAATTAGGCTGGATGCCGGGAGTTTGTATCAGGGCGTGACTATTTCGCCTTTTTTTGATTCTATGCTGGTAAAAGTTTCTGCCAGCGGTAGAACTTTAGACGGTGCCTGCCGTAAAATGCGTCGGGCTTTAGCTGAATTTAGAATTAGGGGCGTAAAGACCAATATTCCGTTTTTAGATAATATTCTTCAGCATGAAAAATTTAGAGAGGGAAGCGTAACGGTAAATTTTATCGCCAATAACCCCGATCTATTTAAACTGAAAGAAACCCGAAACCGCGCTACCAGGATGGTTGAATTTCTAGGTGATGTAGTGGTGAATGGAAATCCCGATGTAAAGGAAATAATAGAAACACCAAAACTAATAAAAGCCGATGTTCCTGCTTTTGATCACAACGTGGCGTATCCAAAAGGAACCAAAGATTTGCTTACCGAGTTAGGCCCCGATAAGTTTGCCGAATGGTTAAAGAATGAAAAGAAAATTCATTTTACCGATACAACTTTTAGAGATGCCCATCAAAGCTTACTGGCCACCAGGATGCGAAGTACAGATATGCTAAAAGTGGCTGAAGGTTTTGCTAAAAATCATCCCGAAACATTTAGTATGGAAGTTTGGGGAGGCGCTACTTTTGATGTTTGTCTTAGATTTTTAAAAGAAAATCCGTGGGAACGTTTGCAATTACTGCGAAAGGCGATGCCGAATATCTTGCTGCAAATGCTAATGCGAGGTTCAAACGGTGTTGGCTATACCGCTTATCCCGATAATTTAATCGAAAAATTTGTAGCTGAAGCCTGGGAAAATGGGGTAGATATTTTTAGGATTTTTGATTCCCTGAATTGGATGAAATCTATCGCGCCCTGTATTGAATATGTACGCAAAAACACTTCAGGCCTTGCGGAAGCTTCAATCTGTTATACCGGCGATATACTTAACAAAAACAGTAAGTATAATTTGGAGTATTATCTTCAGCTGGCAAAAGACATTGAAAATGCCGGGGCACATATTTTAGCGATAAAAGATATGGCCGGACTATTAAAACCTTACGCTGCCGGCGAACTGGTTTCCGCATTAAAAGCTGAGATCAATATTCCGGTGCATTTGCATACCCACGATACTTCGTCTATACAGGCGGCTACTTATCTGAAGGCCATAGAGGCCGGGGTAGATGTGGTAGACGTTGCGCTGGGTGGACTTTCGGGGCTTACCTCACAGCCTAATTTTAATTCCCTGGTGGAAATGACGAAATCTGGCGAGCGTAAAGCTGATTTCAATATGGAAAAACTCAATGAATATTCGCATTATTGGGAAGCGGTAAGAAAGTATTATTTCCCATTTGAAAGCGGACTTAAAGCTGGTACTGCCGATGTTTATAAACACGAAATTCCCGGCGGACAATATTCTAATCTTAAACCTCAAGCCGAATCTTTAGGCCTGGCTTCAAGGTTTCACGAAATCACCGCGATGTATTCTAAGGTGAATAAGCTTTTTGGCGATATTATTAAAGTTACGCCAAGTAGTAAGGTTGTGGGCGATATGGCGCAGTACCTGGTGAGTAATAATTTGAGTATAGAAGATGTGATGGAGAAGGGTGAAAACCTTTCTTTCCCGCAGTCGGTGGTAAATTTCTTTAAAGGTGATTTAGGGCAACCTCACGGCGGTTTTCCTGCTGAGGTGCAAAAGATCATTCTAAAAGATCAAAAACCTTATACCGATAGACCGAATGCACATTTAGAATCTATAGATTTTGAAAAAGAATTTAAGGAATTCTGCGATATTTTCAAGGAAGGAATGGGTCGAAAACTGGAAATGACCGATTTCCTTTCGTATAAATTATATCCAAAAGTATTTACCGAATATTTTAATCATTACCGAAAATTTGGAGAAGTAATGAATATTCCGACGCCAAATTTTTTCTACGGAATGCAACCCGGTGAAGAGATTACCGTAGAAATGGATAAAGGAAAAACCTTGCTTATCGAATTCTTATCGGTGGGAACTGCAGATGAAGATGGACTCGTAGATGCGTTTTTTAAGGTAAACGGCCAGACCAGAACGGTGAAAATTCAGGATAAATCGGTTAAGGTTGAAAAAGTGGTTCACCAAAAGATCGATAAGTCTAATGATAAAGAAGTAGGCGCTCCAATTCAGGGTTCAATTTCCTCAATTTTAGTCGAAAAAGGACAGAAAGTCAAAAAGAACGAACCTTTATTTGTGATTGAAGCCATGAAAATGGAAACCACCATCACGGCGAATAAAGAAGGCGAAATAGACGAAATAATACACAAAGAAGGTACCATGGTCTTTGCCGATGATTTGGTTATTAAGCTGAAAGAATAGGTTGAATTTATATTCAATTAAAATCCTTTTCGCAGAATATGTAGCCAAAACCTCGAGATTCAGAAAGTCCGATTTTTTATCGGATTTTCGCGAGGTTTTGGCTACGGTTTTTGGCATTTTTGCCAAAAAATTCCTTGCAAATGGCGTCTTTTTCTTTGCTTCGTTTCTTTTGGACGAGCAAAAGAAATGAAGGGCAGATACAACCAAACACAGCTTTTGTCACGGAAGATTAAAAAATAACAAGAAACCAACGTAAAAAACGAAGCAGAATGTTTCACCACACACATCCTTATAAACCTTTTATTCCGGAAAACGCTACAAAACTAATTGTAGGCACATTACCGCCCCCAAGATTTACGAAAGGGGAATTTAAGGAAGGAGACGTGAACTTCTGTTACGGCAGTCGGGACGGACTTTTATGGATTGTTTTGGATAATATTTTTGATCTCGATCTAAAATTTGAAACTACGAAGGCAGCTATAAAGCAACGCAAAGAATTTCTTGAAAAAAGAGGAATTGGTATCTGCGATATGGTAGAAAGCAGTAGGAGAGAAAAGGTAGATGCTTCCGATCTCGGGATGCAAAAGGTGGAACTTAGAAATATGGTGGGAATTTTAGAAAAACACCCAAAAATAGAAACCCTGCTCTTTACCGGTGGAAATTCCAAAAATGGTCCTGAGTATTTTTTTAGAAGACATCTAAAGGAAGTTGAAAGTGATATTAGGTTAAAAGTGATTTCTAACGAGGTGCCCAGGATTCACCAGTTTGTGCTAAAGGGCCGACTTATAAAAACGGTTTCTTTAACGGCACCATCGGGTTCGGCCAATCGAGCTATTGGTAGTATGGAGCTTTATAAACAACTGAAACAAAAGAATGAAGATTTTAATACGATAGATTTTAGAGTGATGCAGTACAGAGAGTGGTTTTAAAGTATTTAATATTCGTCATCGCGAGCGAAGGCACGAAGCACGGCGATCTTTTATTTTGAGTGAGGATTCAAAAAAACTATTTTATCAAGAAGAGATTGCCATGGCGCCTGCGTCTCAATCGCAATGACGATCCAAAATATTCGGAATTCGTGGGGCAGTTTCATTACCATCATCGCGAGCGAGCCACACGTCAAGCTCCAAAATAAATTCGGGGTGACGAATGATACGTCATCCTGAACTCGTTTCAGGATCTAAATTGAAATTCTACCTACTTTTACCCTGAATGAAAGATTGAGTGAGACTTTGAAATGATTTAGAGAGAAGAACTTATAAATTTCGTTTAAAAAATAATCTTAGTAAAAACAAAAACCCTGAATCTAAAAGTATAAACTTTCAAATTCAGGGTTTTCAGACGTAGTCAACTTACAACTACTGTAATTCTTTCTTTTCCTGTTCGGCCATGGTGGTTGGTTTTACCCTAAATTTTTTACGTTTAGGTCTTAATTTTCCATGAGTACCGATCGCAATTTTTCCGCGTTTCGTTTTTTTGTCTCCACGTCCCATAAATTACTTTTTATTCTGTTGGTCTTTTATGGTTTTTTCATCAATATCAACCTTATTGGTCTGTTTATCAGTTTTCCCCGTTGGGTTGGTTGGATTTTCCTGACCTTTCTCTCTTTTTCTTTTATTATCTTCAATTGGACCGCCCATAATTGTTGTTTTTTTGATTCACTTACTAAGATAATAATTCAGAATCTTAAAACCTGCCAAGACCATGTTAGAATTTGGTTAAACCGGTCTGATGTTTTTCACAAAATCGCCTATATTATTTTTCCCATTAGCATTAAGATGTTTGATAAATGCCGAACCAATAATAGCGCCTTTTGCATATTCCGTAGCTTGGTTGAAGGTCTCTTCGTCGCTAATTCCAAAGCCTACAATTTGCGGATTTTGAAGTTTCATTGCTGAAATTCTTTTAAAATAATCTCTGGTCTCCTCACTAAATCCGGAAGTAGAACCCGTAACACTCGCAGTACTTACCATATAGATAAATCCGTTAGAAACAGAATCAATAAACCGAATACGCTCTTCAGAAGTTTGCGGCGTGATCAGGAAAATATTCTGAAGCCCGTTTTCTTCAAAAATCGACTTGTATTCTTCATTATACACATCAACGGGTAGATCCGGAATTATAAGTCCGTCAATTCCGGTTTCAGCGCATTTTTTGCAGAATTTCTCTACACCATACTGAAGAATTGGATTAAAATATCCCATAATAACCAGTGGAATTTCAACAGAGTCCCTAATTCCTTTAAGCTGTTCAAAGAGTCTATTGGTAGTCATTCCGCTTTTCAGCGCCTTGGTAGAACTCTCCTGAATAGTTGGGCCATCGGCCAGGGGATCGCTAAAAGGCAAACCGATTTCAATAAAATCCACCCCGTTCTTTTCTAAATCCTGAATAATGGAAACTGTATCTTCGAGTTCAGGATAACCGGCGGTAAAATAGATAGAAAGCATCTTTTGCTCTTCCTGAAGTTTTTTATTTATTCTGTTCATTTTCAATATTCTTATAAATCGTCATTCTGTCCCGAAACTTCGGGATATTTCAGAATCTAATTTGTTTTCAATTTTTTCGCCACGAATACACTCATCCCTATTATGTCGTTGCGAGGGCAGCGCCCGTGGCAATCTTTTTACAAATCGAAATAATCAATATAGGTACTCAAATCTTTATCGCCACGACCCGAAAGATTGATTACTACTACATCATCTTCTTTAAATTTTCGGTTTTCAAAAATCGCCAGGGCGTGAGAAGTCTCAATAGCAGGAATAATCCCTTCCAGTTTTGCCAGTTCCTGGCCGGCATTCATAGCCGCTTTATCGGTTATGGAAATAAACTCTCCACGGCCACTTCTAAACAAATTGGCGTGCATTGGTCCCACACCCGGATAATCGAGGCCGGCAGAAATAGAATACGGCTCAGTAATTTGTCCGTCATCGGTTTGCATCAGCAGCGTTTTACTGCCGTGAATAATACCTTCTTTTCCTAAAGCTGAGGTTGCAGCACTTTCACCGCTTTGTATACCTTTTCCGGCAGCTTCCACCGCAATAATCCCAACTTCCGGATTGTCTAAATAATGATAGTAAATTCCGGCTGCATTACTTCCTCCACCTACACAGGCCACTACATAATCAGGATTTTCCCGATTTTCTTTTTCTTTCAGCTGAACTTTAATTTCCTCAGAAATCACCGCCTGAAATCTCGCTACCATATCGGGGTAGGGATGAGGCCCAACCACGGAACCAATGATGTAATGAGTATCCAGCGGGTTGTTGATCCAGTCTCGAATCGCCTCGTTCGTGGCATCTTTTAAGGTTCGACTTCCCGATTTTGCCGGAACTACTTTGGCTCCAAGCATCTTCATTCTGGCCACGTTTGGCGCTTGTCGTTCAATATCAATTTCGCCCATATAGACAATACATTCAATGCCCATAAGCGCACAAACAGTAGCCGTAGCTACACCGTGCTGGCCAGCACCGGTTTCAGCGATTATGCGGTCTTTTCCAAGGCGTTTTGCCATTAAAATTTGTCCTACGGTGTTATTGACCTTATGCGCACCGGTATGGCATAGATCTTCCCGTTTCAGATAAATTTTTGTGCCGTATTTCTTACTGAAACGCTCTGCATAATAAAGCGGTGTTGGGCGCCCTACATAATCGTGCAACAAATCTTTAAACTCTTTCTGAAAAGATTCCTCTTTCATAATATCCAGGTATTGCGAACGCAACTCCTCTACATTGGGATAGAGCATTTCGGGAATAAAAGCTCCGCCAAAATCGCCGTAATATCCTTTTTCGTTAGCCTGATAGCTCATTTTTATTTTTTTTATTTGAGTGCTTCGAATGCACTAATTTCTATCTAGTTATTGCGAGGGCAGCGCCCGTGGCAATCTTTATAATTTTAAACAATAGATTGCTTCTCCCCATCGGGATTGCAATGACGTAGTTATTATTAAAACCGCTTTTTAAATTCTTTTAATTTTTCAACATTCTTAAAACCAGCTTTCTCTTCAAATTTACTATTTACATCTATGGCGTAAAGCAAATTTTCTTTACCATTTTCTACAAAATAGGCTTTAAGCTCTTGAATTGCTTCAACTTCTTCCGGTCCAATTCCTCCACTTAAAAAAAAAGGTTTTGTTGAAGGATAATCTTTTAAAACCTCCCAATTAAAAGTAATTCCGTTTCCGCCTTTATTTTTCCCTTTAGTATCAAAAAGGAAATAATCTACAACAGTTTCATATTCCTTTAAACGCTCAAAATCGAAATCGTCTTTAATAGAAAACACCTTTATAAATTCCACTTCAGTTTCGATCAAAAGCGTTTTTAGTTCAGCGCAAAAAGCAGCGCTTTCCTCACCGTGTAACTGAATAGCATTTAGATCATGCTCTTTAATTCTCTCAAGGATAATATTGATCTCTTCATCAACAAAAACGCCGGTTTTTTTAACTGCTGAAGGAATTTTAGGCATCTTAGCCTCGAAATACCTGGGAGTTTTTTCGTAAAAAATAAACCCCATATAATCAGGCTGAAGTTTTGCAACTTTGCTGATGTTTTCGGGATGCTTCATCCCACATATTTTGAGTTTTATGTTTTTCATTTTTAGCGTTCTTTTATTCTCCACCTTAGCTTCGGAATTACTGAAAGTCTATTAAACGTCATCCTGAATTTATTTCAGGATCTAAGTTATTGATAATCCAAATTTGTTAGAATCCCGAAGTAAATTCGGGATAAAGTCTGAAACAAGTTCAGCTTGACGAAAACCAGACTTTAGGATAGCCCAACTATTTTATTATTTGCTCAATTCTCTCACAAACTCAGCCGCAGCTTTTCCCGGATCATCAGTTTTCATAAAATTCTCACCGATCAAAAATCCTTTGTAAGCAAATTGCTGCAAATCTTTGATTGCGTCAACTGAGCTAATTCCGCTTTCAGAAACTTTTACAAAATCATCGGGGATCTTTTCTGAAAGCTTTTTGCTAATATCGGTAGATACTTCAAAAGTCTTTAAATTCCTATTATTTACACCCAACATATCTAAACTAGGCATAATAGACTTTTGCAATTCTTCTTCGTTATGCACTTCCAGCAATACTTCCAGACCTATACTTTTTGCAAATTCTGAAAGTCTTTTAATTTCTTCCCGTTCCAGCACCGCAGCGATAAGTAAAATCACATCGGCACCGTGAGCTCTGGCTTCCAAAAGTTGATATTCATCAATAATAAATTCCTTTCGCAATAAAGGCATTTTAACCGCCGCACGGGCATAAAGCAAATCGTCTAAAGATCCGCCAAAATATTTGCCATCGGTTAATACAGACATTCCGGAAATTCCTGCATCTTCATAGCCTTTAGCTACATCTTCAACATTCAGATCCTGATTAATTACCGATTTTGAAGGGGAACGTCTTTTATGTTCAGCAATAATCCCGGTTTTACTGGTTCTTAATTTTTCTGCCAGAGAAATTGTTTCGCGCTCAAAAAGCGCCGATTGTTCCAATTGTGACACGGGAACTACCAGTTTTTTTAAGACCAGTTCTTTATGTTTGTCGGCAATTATTCTATCTAGAATGTTCATTTTTATAATCTTTGTTCTATAAAGTTTTTTAATACGTCATCCTGAACTCGTTTCAGGATCTAAGTTGATTAATAATCAAAACATGTTAGAAGCTGAAACAAGTTCAGCTTGACGGTCGTAAGACTTTCTACCTCTTTTTAATGCTAACTTCTTTACTCGATAATCGAGATTGAATGCTCTAAGGCTTACGTCGAAATCAAATTATATTTTTCAATAATAATGCTTCGTGAGCTTGCTCCGAAGTATTTTAATTGCTCAATTCCTGTAACTTCTCCAATACTTTTAAAGCTTTCCCTGAATTTATAGATTCCCGGGCGGTTTCAAAACCTTCTTTAACACTAATTTGTTTAGCAGTTGCGATTGCCATTCCGGCGTTAGCGCAAACCACGTTATTTTGGGCCTGGGTACCTTTTCCTTTTAATATATTCACGAAAATTTCTGCAGAACTTTCAATGGAACCGCCACCGGCAATTTCTTCCTGATTTAAGGTTTCTACCCCAAAATCTTCCGGACTCAGCATTCCTTCAGAATTATTGGAAATTGTTTTGGTATTTCCGGTAAGGGAAATTTCATCATAACCATCTAAAGCATGCAAAATAGTGAAATTCTTATCGGTGTTTTGATATAGGTAACCATACATTCTGGCTAGTTCCAGGTTAAAAACTCCTACAAGCTGATTTTGCGGAAAAGCAGGATTTACCATTGGCCCAAGCATATTGAAAAAAGTCTTTACCGCAAGCGACTTCCTGATTGGCGCCACGTTTTTCATCGCTGGGTGGAATAGGGGAGCGTGTAACACACATATCCCGGCTTCGGCGATACATTTTTCAAGAAATCCGGCATCATTACTAAATTTAATTCCCAGGCTTTCCATAACATTAGAACTACCACTTACCGAAGAAACTCCGTAGTTTCCGTGTTTTGCCACATTTACTCCCGCTCCTGCCGTTACAAAAGAGGAAGTGGTAGAAATATTAAATGTATTTTTCCCATCACCACCGGTTCCGCACAGATCTATCGGGTTATAGTCACTTAAATCTATGGCTACACAAAGTTCTAAAAGCGCATCCCGAAATCCCTCCAGTTCTTCTATAGTAATGCTTCGCATCATATAAACCGTGAGAAATGCAGCGATCTGACTTTCGTTATATTCTCCATTAGAAATACTGAAAAGCGCCTGCTTCGCTTCATCTTTGGAGATGGTTTCGTGATTAATTAACCTGTTTAGTAGTTCTTTCATATCTAATTTTGTCATTCCCGTAAAGACGGGAATCTGTTTAATTGGAATTTGTAACTCCCGCGAAAGCGGGAGTCTTCTTAAGCATTACTATCACTTCTTAGAGATTTCCGCCTGCTCGGAAATGCCTATGATTCTACCCAATTCTGAATCATTTTTTTTCCATCTGGAGTCAATACCGATTCTGGGTGAAACTGCACTCCACGCACATCAAACTCACGGTGACGAAGGGACATGATTTGTCCTTTTTCATCGTAGGAAGTTGCTTCCAGGGAATCGGGAAGCTCTTTTAAAACTACCCAGGAATGGTAACGGCCTACGTTCATTCTTTTTGGAAGATCTTTAAAAAGTGGTTCATCGTCTACACAAAGATCCATCGTGGTAGCAATGCCGTGATAAACCGATTCCAGATTGCCCAACGTCCCGCCAAAAACTTCGCCTATGGCTTGTTGCCCGAGGCACACACCTAAAATGCTTTTAGTTGAAGCATATTTTTCTATAATTGGTTTTAATAATCCGGCTTCACTTGGAATT
Source organism: Salegentibacter sp. UBA1130 (assembly GCF_002311535.1). Lineage (NCBI taxonomy): Bacteria > Pseudomonadati > Bacteroidota > Flavobacteriia > Flavobacteriales > Flavobacteriaceae > Salegentibacter > Salegentibacter sp. UBA1130. Next base: position 173,783 of record NZ_DCAP01000031.1, read on the forward strand.
CCCGGGCCGGGAGAAAGCAGGATCTTATCATATTCCTCCACGTCTTCCAGCTCTAACTGGTCGTTTCTTATTACGGTGACCTCGCAATCTAATTCTTCTAAATAATGTACAAGGTTGTACACAAAAGAATCGTAATTATCTATAACTAATATTTTTTTCATTCTACCTGGTGTAAAATTCTATTTTTAATTCCTTTATATATCTTCAGCGATATCCAATGCCTTGGTTAATGCCCCTAGTTTATTGTAAACCTCCTGTAATTCGTTTTCTTCTACAGACTCTGAAACCACGCCTGCGCCGGCTTGATAATGCAATTGGTGATCTTTACTTACAAAAGATCTAATAATAATCGCGTGGTTAAAATTTCCGTGGAAATCCATAAAGCCAATAGCACCTCCATAGGCATCACGATTTACATTTTCGTATTTCTCTATGAGTTTCATCGCGCTATGTTTTGGGGCACCGCTTAAAGTTCCCGCCGGGAAAGTATCGGCTACCACCTGCATTGTAGGCGTTTTAGGGTCTTTGGTGCCGGTTACTTTGCTTACCAAATGTATGACGTGAGAGAAAAACTGAATTTCTCTATATTTTTCAACCTTCACATTACTTCCGTGTCGGCTTAAGTCGTTACGAGCCAGATCAACCAACATCACGTGTTCAGCATTTTCTTTTTCGTCGGCGGCTAGTTTTTTGGCTAGTTCAGCGTCTTCTTCATCGTTTCCGGTACGTTTAAAAGTTCCGGCTATAGGATGGATTTCTGCCTGCCCATCCTGAACAACCAATTGTGCTTCAGGGGAACTTCCGAAGATTTTAAAGTTTCCATAATCAAAATAGAAAAGGTAGGGTGAAGGGTTTACGCTACGTAAAGCCCGATAAACATTAAATTCATCTCCCTTAAACTTCTGAGAAAACCTGCGCGACAGTACAATTTGAAAAACGTCACCACGATAGCAGTGCTTTTTTCCCAGTCGTACATTTTCCCTGAATTCTTCGTCTGTAAGGTTTGAAATTGGTTCCTGCTGACGTTCAAAATTATAAGTCGCGAAATTTTTGACTTTTATCAGTTGCTCGATTTCAGCGATCTTTGAATCGGTATCGTAACTGTGATCAAAAATATAAGCTTCATTATTAAAATGATTTATAGCGATAATATTTTGATAAACTGCGTAATAAATATCCGGAAGTTTAAGATCACCATTTCGCTTTTTAATCTCTAAATCTTCAAAATACCGAACTCCATCATAAGCGATATAGCCAAAAAGACCGTTGTTGATAAATTTAAAATCAGAATCTTCAGTTTCGAATTGCTTTGAAAATTCCTGGATTTGTTGCGGTACGTTAACTCCAGGAGTGATCTCTGTTGCTTTTTTGCTTCCGTCAGGAAAAACTTCGGTAATCACTTCGTTTTGAATCTTAATAGAAGCGATAGGATTGCAGCATATATACGAGAAACTATTATCGTTGGCGTGATAGTCACTACTTTCCAGTAGGAGACTGTTAGGATATTTGTCCCGAACTTTTAAATAAACACTTACCGGTGTAATGGTATCGGCAAGAAGTTTTTTATAGGTGGTCTTTAGTTGATACATAAATTATTTATTTCTGTCGCTCCCGTTAAGGCGGAGGTTAATTTTCAAATTTCTTATATAAAAAAAGGCTTGTCGTGAGACAAGCCTTTTGTATGAGATTATACTATAGCGATGTTACTTCACGACGTTTGACGTAAATTTTTCCACCACCAGGTATTTGTTGTAATTGTTTTCATAAAATATAATAAATGCCAATTATTGGCTTTCATTGCTTCAAAGATAGAAAGCTCTTTTAAATAAACAAGGAGATTTTATAAAAAGAAAAGCCGGAAAAGTAAATTTAACTTTTCCGGCTGGAATTGTGCAATCTAATTATTAGAATTTCAACTCAATATTTAAATCGAAATTATCGTAAATCGTTTGATCTCCAAGTCCGCTAAAAAAGCTACCGGAATTGTATTTCACATTGTATTTAGAACGGTCTATACTCAATTTAGTAGTCGCAGTATTTCCGTTTTTATCCAAATCGAAAGTTACCGGATGGGTGTTTTCTTTAATAGTAAGATCTCCAACCACACCATATGTGCCATCGTCTTTTTTAGCTACGCTGGTAATTACCAGTTTTGATGTTGGATGATTATCTACTCCAAAGAAATCATCTGAATTTAAGTGACCTTCCAAACCTGCTTTATCGTCTCCTTTAAGATCGGTTACGGTAATTGTGGTCATATCCATTACAAATTCACCTCCTGTAATTTCGTCATTTTCCAATGTTAATTTACCTTCTTTAAGATCTATAGTTCCTGAGTGTGATCCTAAAACTTTTTTTCCTTTCCAGGCGATATTACTAGCCTGGGTATTGATTTGTTTTTCCATAATAATTATTAATTTTTCTTTTTCTTTTTCAATTTTCTTTATAGCAATTAATTTCCCTTTAGAATTAGAATTTTAATTCTACCTCAAGTTCAAAATTATCGTAGATGGTTTGGTCACCAAGGTTATCAAAGAAACTCCCTGAACCATAACGAACATCGTATTTAGAACGGTCTATAGTTAGCTCTGTAGAAGCTGAATTATCTTCCCAATCTAAATCGAACGTCACGGGATTCGTTTTATCTTTAATAGTAAGATTGGCTACCACCCCGTAAGTTCCATTGCTCTTTTTAGCAACGCTTGTAATAACCAGTTTTGAAGTTGGATGGTTTTTTACTCCAAAGAAGTCATCAGATTTTAAGTGACCTTCTAATTTTCCTTTATCTTCACCAGTAAGATCGGTAACGGTGATAGAGCTCATGTCTATTACGAATTCCCCTCCGGTAAGTTCACCATTTTCCATAGTAAAATGTCCGTTTTTAAGGTCTATGGTTCCGTAGTGAGAGCCGGTTACTTTTTCACCTTCCCAGTTAATGTTGCTTTCTTTTACATCAATTTTTTTATCCTGAGCATTCACTGTTGTAAACGATAAAAATGATACAAGAAATGCAGATGCAAATACAGTTTTTAAAAGATTCTTTTTCATAGCAATTTTTAATTTAAATTAATTTGATTTTGGTTTATATTAAATGGAATAATTCTTCTTCTTGTTTTCTAACTTTTTTTGCGTGTTGCAATTGGTCTTCTTCACTTCGGTACCCGGCTGTAGCGATCACTGCAGTAGTTAAATTTGTTCCTGAAATTCCCAGTATTTCATCGAACTTTTGCGCGTCAAAACCTTCCATAGGGCAGGTGTCAATTTTTAAATTTGCTGCTGCAGAAAGTAAATTTCCAAGCGCGATATAAGCTTGTTTCTGCGCCCAAACAGATTGTTGTTCTTCGGTCTTACCTAAAATATTAGAGGTTAACATATCTTTTAATCCGCTTAGATCCTGCACCTGAACTTCTCGAATTTTACTAATATTCTCCAGATAAGCATCAATATAAGCCTCATTCAATTTCTTAAGTCCTGCGAAGACAAATACGTGTGAAGCATCAGTAAGTTGAGACTGGTTCCAGGCAGCCGCTTTTAATTTCTCTTTGGTTTCCCTGTCGGAAATCACAAATACCTCGTAAGGCTGAAGTCCGTATGAAGAAGCAGAAAGCTGAATGCTTTTTTGAAGTTTCTCTACGTCTTCCTGATTTAAAGATTTTTCTGCATCAAACTTCTTGGTGGCATAACGCCAGTTTAAATTTTCTATATAATTTTCCATAGTTATTTTCTTATTTTATTTAAACAATCAGTAACAATTTCAATTTCTTCTTCGCTAATATCCTGAATTAGCTCTTTTTCTACTGCATCAACTTTTGGGTCAATTTCTTTCAAAAGCTCTAAACCTTTTTCAGTAATACTTATTTCCACTTTTCTACGGTTAGCTTCGCAAATAACCCTTTCAGTAAGGCCTTTGGTGATAAGTTTGTCTACCAACCTGGTGGTATTACTCATCTTACTCACCATTCTTTCCTGTATAGTGCTAAGATTTGCCGGTTTTCCTTTTTGCCCTCTCAATATTCGAAGCACATTAAATTGCTGTATAGAAATATCAAAAGGCTTAAGGGCAGTAGCTACTTGCTCGTCTATAAGATTTGCAGTAACCAAAATGCTAAGACTTAGCTTCCTGGCCGGTGGTAAATTGTTCGTTTTTAATTGATCTTCTATCTTCATTTGTCTAAACAACATTTGTATGTACAAATATAAGCTAGTTTTGTAATTTAATTCTAAAATAAATGTTAATTTTTTTCGGCCGGAATCGAAGGCAAATGGAGGCGCTGTTTTTTAAAACTTTCAATATCTTTACACTGAAAAATATATTAGGAATCACAGATCACCTTTGTTTAGGGGATTAATAAAAAATAAAATTTATGAAAGAACTTAGTCAGGATGAATGGCAGTCACAGCTGAAAAAAGATGAAAACGCGGTGATTTTAGATGTAAGAACCGAAGAAGAAGTAGAGGATGGGTATATCCCTAAAGCTAAAAACCTCGATATCTATAAAGGCCAGGAATTTGTAAATGAGGTTGAAAAACTTGATAAAGATAAGAATTACTATATCTATTGCCGTTCTGGAAAGCGTAGTGCACAGGCTTGCACAATTTTAGATCAGATGGGTTTTGCTAATACCTACAATCTTGAAGGCGGCTTTATGGAATGGGAAGGAGATAAGGCTGGAGATTAAGTTATTAAAAAGCAGTAAAATCAATTTTACTAGATAATCGAGATTTAAATGCTCCGAGGCATACCGCGAAATTTAAACAATAGTGTTCACTGAATGCCCCGTGGGCTTGCTCCGAGGTAGTTTTACTGCTTTTTTATTTAATTAGATCTATCAATTAACAACCAACGTGTTCCTATACTTATTATAGTAAGGATTTTACCATTTGATATACTGGTTATACTATTATCCTGCATATCGTCCAGTTTATCTCCATTTACGAAATTAAGCGGCGTGGTACTACTTCCCTTACCTATTAATACCAGTTCCCGACCTTTATTGGACGAGGCATCAGGAAATGTAATTGATGAAATATTCGGGTTAATCCTTAAGAAATAAACTTCTTCCCCAATGGTGTAAGTTCCAGTTTGACTTCCTGTACTTATAAAATTTCTGGTGTGGTTGTGTTTCCAATTGAGATTACCTGAATTATCTGAAACTAAAATCTGATTTTCTGCTCCCCGGGAATCCGGAAAAATATATTCTTCAGCCTGAGTTCGACCTATTCCTATACGGCCAGCGAAATATCCGGCAAAAACCCTCGAGCTAGAATTGCCTTCGGCACGAGCGTAAATTCCGTAGATATTTCCTCTTCCGGTGGAAGTTCCAATTTCAGTTAAAATTCCGTAATTATTGCTGTTTGCACCTTCTGTTCGTCCTACTTTATTGTAAATCCCAAAAATATCACTGCTACCGGTTGTTTTATTGGTGTTAAGATGAAGACCATATCGCTCACCCTCTCCCTCACCGGAAATATTTAATTTTATGCCATACTTTATAGCATTGGTTTTACTACGATTCCTTATTTCAATTCCATAAGTATTTCTGGTTTCAGCAGAATTATTATTATCTATTTCAAGGCCTTTTTTAATATCCTGGGAATCATCTGGATTTATGGCAATTTGAAGTTTGCTTTCAATCTCTTCAGTCCCGATACCAATATTTCCTTCCCTGAAGATATTATCTACAATATTGCCCGGACTTTCGGTAGAATTAGGTTTATAAAAATTTGCTGCTTTAGCATCATCAACTATAGATTTCCAGATATTTTCCCGATGATGCCAGTAGTAAAATCCTGATGGTGAATTATTAAAATTCTCACTAAGAAAAATTAGCATTCCGTGTTGTGCACTTCCGGGATTTTGAGCGGTAAATTTTTTTAGACGGGGAATTAATATTCCGTCTATGCTGGACGGGCTGCCCTTATCTGAAGCAACTATATCTAATTGAGCTCCCGGTTCGGTAGTTCCAATTCCTACCTGGGAGAAAGCTGTGGTGGCTAAAATTAAAAAATAGAAAAGTATAATTTTTTTCATCCTACTAAAAATACCGGTTAAGACTAAGGTGTTTTTTAGTTAGGGGTGTTTTGGATTTTTAAATATACTTTCTGAAAAAAAATTTTACGGCTTCAACTAATAATAAGGGATTTCCCTAGCTCTGCGTTTCTTTAATTTTATTCTGAAGCATTTTTATTTCGTCTCTGTGTTTTGCCGCCGCCATAAAGTCCAGATCTTTTGCTGCCTTTTCCATTGCTTTTCTTTTTTCCCTAATTCTTTTTTCCAAATCTGGTTTGGTCATATAGGCTACTTCGGCTTCGGCAGCTTTAGTAGTTAATGGTTTTTCAGCGTCATAAACATCCAGTTTTTCTTTAATTAGTGTACTGTTCTCTAATCGTTTAACCAATGCCGTTGGACGAATGTTATTTTCTTTATTATAATTTATCTGCTTGTTTCTTCGATATTCGGTTTGATCTATGGTTTTTTGCATACTGTCGGTAATTTTGTCGGCATACAAAATCGCTTTTCCTTCTACGTGACGTGCGGCACGACCAATAGTTTGGGTAAGGGACCGGTTGCTTCTAAGAAATCCTTCCTTGTCAGCATCAATAACCGCTACCAGAGAAACTTCCGGAAGATCCAGACCTTCTCTTAGCAGGTTTACTCCAATAAGAACATCAAACAATCCCCGGCGTAAATCCTGCATAATTTCTACTCGTTCCAGAGTATCAACGTCTGAATGAATGTAACGGCACCTAATATTAATACGGGTAAGATATTTGGTGAGTTCCTCTGCCATTCTTTTAGTAAGCGTAGTGACTAGCGTTCTTTGATCTTTCTCGTTCCTGGTGTGAATTTCTTCAATGAGATCGTCAATTTGATTTAAGCTGGGACGTACTTCAATAACAGGATCTAGAAGTCCTGTGGGTCTAATTACCTGTTCTACGTAAACACCTTCAGATTTCTGTAATTCGTAATCGGCAGGGGTTGCACTCACATAAATCACCTGGTTTTGTAGCGCCTCAAATTCTTCAAATTTTAAGGGTCGGTTGTCCATTGCGGCCGGCAGCCTAAATCCATATTCAACTAAAGTCTCTTTCCTGGACCTATCGCCACCATACATAGCGTGTACCTGCGGAATGGTTACGTGACTTTCGTCAACTACCATTAAAAAATCATCTGGGAAATAATCTAAAAGACAGAAGGGTCGTGTACCGGGTTGCCTGCCGTCAAGATAGCGAGAATAGTTTTCAATACCTGAGCAATAGCCCAGTTCCCGAATCATTTCCAGATCAAAATTGGTTCTTTCGTCCAGGCGTTTTGCCTCCAGGTGTTTACCAATATCCCTGAAATAATCAACTTGTTTTACAAGATCGTCCTGAATGTGGTGAATCGCATTTTGCATCACATCAGGCGATGTCACGAACATATTGGCAGGATAGATATTCAGGCGTTCGTATTTCTCGATAATATCGTTGGTGCCGGGATCAAAAGCTTCAATTTCTTCAATTTCATCTCCAAAAAAATGTACGCGGAAAGCATTATCGGCATAACTAGGGAACACATCTACGGTATCCCCTTTAATCCTGAAATTACCGTGGGAGAATTCAGCTTCGGTACGGGAATACAAACTTTGAACCAGTTGATGTAAGAATTTGGTGCGGGAAATTTGCATATCCCTTTCAATAGAAACTACATTTTTACGAAACTCAACCGGGTTACCAATGCCATATAGGCAGGAAACCGAAGCCACGACAATCACATCCCTTCTTCCACTTAACAGCGAAGAAGTAGTACTGAGTCGTAATTTTTCAATTTCTTCATTAATCGAAAGGTCCTTTTCAATATAAGTTCCCGAAGTAGGAATAAAAGCTTCGGGCTGATAATAATCGTAATAACTTACAAAATATTCCACCGCATTATTCGGAAAGAATTGTTTGAATTCTGAATAAAGCTGAGCAGCAAGTGTTTTGTTATGTGCCAAAACCAGGGTAGGTTTTTGGACTTCCTGAATAACATTGGCTACAGAGAAAGTTTTACCAGAACCCGTCACTCCCAGCAGGGTTTGGTATTGGTCATTATTATTTATTCCGGTTACCAGTTGTTCTATCGCTTTTGGCTGGTCGCCGGTGGGTTTGTAATCTGATTCTATCTTAAACTTCATTCGTGTTCCTCGCTTATTCTCACGAAGCTAATCAATAATCCTGCCTATTCAAACTGATAAACTTTTCCTTAACGTTTTTATTGCGAAAGCTTTAGAAACCAAAACTGATATTGCTAAAATGTCATATTTTTTGAACTACAAATCGCGCTTTTTAAGTAAACGGTATGAAAGAAAAACAAAGATAGTAGTCCAGAAGATAACAATTAATAGCTGATCCCAATGGATTCCATAATCTTTATCAAATTCAGATCCTAATTGGGTGGCGGCGGTTTGCACCGCAGATAACCTGGAGAACGGTTCTTTAATGAGATTACTCATAGATTCCAGCGGAAAAAATCGTGCGATATTATCGGCAATTTCGGAATCCCTAAAAATCTGCCATTTTAAAACTCCATAGACAATACTTTCCAGAATCCACCAGATAAAAAGAAAACCAAGTGCGAAAGCAGAACGTTTAATAAGAATTCCAAGAAACATACAAAAGGCAAAAAAGCCGGTAAGTTTCACGAAATAGGCGATCATATATTCCATATCTGAAAAGATGATGGAAGCTTCTGTAAAATCTGAGAATGAAAGTCCTAAAATCAACGAAACGATGAATAGAAATAAGGTCGAAATTAAAGAAAACACCGTGACAGTTAAGAATTTTGAAGCGATGAACTCCTTTTTGCTCAGGCCGTCTATCAGGTTTTGTTTTAAAGTCCGGTTGCTGTATTCATTAGACATCATCGAGACGATTACGATGGCCAGGAATAGTTTTAACAAAGCCGCGATATAGGAATTAAAATGCCAGATATATGGGAAATTAAAAATCCCCTGATCGGCAACGCGAAAGTTTATTGCACCTAGATTGAATTCAATAGAAGCAATTAAAGCGATAAAAGTTATTAAAATAAAATAGGTGAAAACCAGTATTTTTGCCGAGCGGCTATAGCGTAATTTATGATATTCTATCTCTAAAAGTCGTAGCATTATGCAGATGGAGTTTGATTGGTTAATGTAAGGAATTGTTCTTCCAGGCTTTCTTTACGTTTTACCAGGTAAGAAAGTGAAAGTCCTTTTTCAAACAAATATTCGTTAATAGTTTCAGCATCCATAGGTTCCTTCAGAATAGCCGTAACAATATTTTCTTTTTCTGAAACATTTTCTATTCCGGGATGCGCAATAAGTAATTCCTGAAGAAGTTTCATATTTTTTGCCTGCAGTTCAAAGAAACCGTGGCTGGCATTTATAGCATCTACAGGGCCGCTGTAAAGTTTCTTCCCATTTCTTATAATAACTACGTGAGAGCAAACTTTTTCAACTTCGTCAAGTAAATGGGAAGCGAGTAAAATGGTAGTTCCTCCAGCTGCAATTTTCCGGATAATCTCCCGAATTTGATGAATTCCCTGTGGATCCAATCCATTTGTAGGTTCGTCTAAAATTAGAATTTTCGGATCATTAAGCAGGGCAGAAGCAATGGCCAGGCGCTGCTTCATCCCCAAAGAAAAGGTTCTAAATTTACTGTCTTTTCTATCCAGCAATCCAACAATTTCCAGTTTTTCGTCAATTTTATCTTTTGGAACATCTTTAATCTTACACACCAAAGCCAGGTTTTGCGCAGCTGTCATATAAGGGTAAAAATTGGGATGTTCTATAATGGCGCCCACTTTCTTTAAAGCTTCGTGCGTATCTGTGTTTCCGTTAAACCAGGCAAATTCGCCAGAAGTTTTATTGACTACGTTAAGTACCATCCCAAGCGTAGTAGATTTTCCACTTCCGTTAGGCCCTAAAATACCGTAAACATTGCCTTTTTCTATGGTAAAAGACAGTTTGTCTACCGCGGTAAGTGCGCCATATTTTTTAGTAAGGTCTTTGAGACTTAGAATTGTTTCCAAAATTGAAGAAAAGTTTAAAGTATGACGACGAAGTTATGGAATTGTTACAGATTTCGCTTGAGAAAGCTTATTTTTGAGAAAAAGCATACATAATATGGAAGAAAAGCTGATGTCTAAAAAGAAACCTTCATTTGCCGTAAATGAAAGGTTGAACCGATATCTGGCCAAACATAACCGAAACACTAAAATTCCGGTTTTCTATGATGATTTATTGCGCTTTTCCGGATCGGTGGTGGTGTACGATCAGCACGAAGAAGATACATTTTGGGTACGCTGCTATTATCCAGATTTTGAACGGGAAGAAATAGATAACAGCCTGAAACAGGTGTACACCATTATGCATTCAGATGGGAGTGACGACTCGCTGGAATTCTTAAATGTTGATGCTATAGATTATTGCACCTTCGGAAATTCAAAACCTTTTCGTATAAAAGTGCGAAATATTTTGAATGATAGTTTTACTTATTTCTATGTAAAAAAAGCTGATGCTTCCAGGATCTATGGACTCGAATTTGAACATTTGCTTTCTCCACACCGAATAAATTTTCTGGTTTATAAAGACACTTTAATTGAAGAACATATTGCCGGAATTCCGGGTGATGTATTTATTGAAGATCATTTGCCGAGTTGTGATAATAGGGCACAAACGCAAATTGCAAAACAATTTGTAAAGTTTAATGAACGTTGCACCGTAAGGCTTTTGGGCGATATGCGTTCTTATAATTACGTGGTGATTCCCACGCACGATTTTGACCATGTAGAATATCAAATTAGGGCAATAGATTTTGACCAGCAATGTTTTGAAGGGAATTTAAAAGTTTATCGTCCGCAGTTTTTTAAAGAGAATTTAAAAATGGTGGAGTTGGTGCAGGACAAACTCCAGGAATCTTCAATAGAACAGTATAGAAAAGAAGAGCGTTCCCTGCTGGCAAAAAGGATTATTAATACCCGCCCGCGATACAAAGAATTGCTGCGTTGTATGATTAACGATCACGTTTCTACCCAGGCGAATGTAAAAACCTTAAGAAGCGACCTCTATAAATATACCAAGGATATTAAGTTTAAGCGTGCCAGTACTATGGGCCAGATTCTTAGAACGGCGCTAGATTTTGTACGCCGCAATTATGAAGATGTAAATATGAAACGTTTGCTGGAAAGTTCGTAGGAATAAAAAAGCCCTCACAGGTATCAAAAATCTGTGAGGGCCGGTTATCTCTCTAAATCTACAAAAATTATTGGTGGATTCGTGGCTATTTTTTTAGAAAATTTTCTTAACTTTTCTCTTCCTTATTAAAATAAACAAGGTAGTAATACATTTGCTTTTCTTCGTCCCAGCCTTTTTCCACAAACTTATCGGCAGACTCTGCGTTTACAAAGTCCATTTTAATCTGAATATGCGTATCAAGATTAATTACGCTTTTAATTTTCTTTCTCGCATCGGTTACTGCTTTGTTGGCGATAGGGAAATTGGTAAGATCTTCAATTTTGTATTTTGGTGCTTTTTCGGTTTTATAATGCTGAAATTCAGGTAATAATTCGGGATTATCTATTACCGAATTCAGGAAATTACTTTCTTCAAAATCATCGTTTTTCGCGAAGTAATCCATACTTCGGTTCATAAACATCACCTCTTCTTTTTTATCTTCGGCAGGTAAAACTACATCTTTAGCGAAGTTCTTGCAGAAGTTTAGATAACTTTTGGTATTGTAATTCTCATCGCGCATTACATCTACCCCTAAAAAGTTTTCCAGCCAGTATTTGGTATCGTATTTATTAGAATCTACTGAAAGGATTTTATAACCTTCTTCACGGTTTTTATTGAAAATTAGTGCGCCTTTATCGAGTTTGTTGAGATTTATTCCTTGTTGAACAATCATCTCCAAAATACTGCCATTTTCTTCAAACTGAAGAAAATCGTGCTTTAATTCAGATTTAAAAATCCCGATTCCGGAAACCTTTTCATTATCTATTTGCAGGTTTTCAAAATAAACCACATAAACTTCACCGCTTTTTATGTGCGGGTGAGAAGATTGCTCAAACAATAAAGTAGTGATCTTTTTTGAAGCTTCGTGAATATTTCCCGGATCGTCAAAAACTGCATTCGCCAGGTTATATAATTCGTTGAATTCAAGATCGGTTTCGTGAGAAAAATTGAAATAATTTTCCTCTTTTTCTCTAAAAGGTTTTAGAAAATATTCCTTTATCAAAGGAGTTATTTCATCGTTTAATTGATAAGGAGCCGCAGAGAGAAAAATATTCTCGTTTCGGCTTTTGTTCCCAACCCTGTGAATAGAAAGGGATTCAATTTGCGCATTAAAAAGGTTGATCATTCAGTATATAATTTTTGTCATTTCCGAGAAGTCGGAAATCTATTTTAATCATCTCCGTCCCAATAAATATCGGGATAAACTGCAGCGGAAATCTTATTTTATTAGTAAGGTATGACGAATTAAATTTAACATCAATTCGTCATTGCGGATTACTTCACTCCATTCTTAATTACGATTCTTAATGAAATAGGAACGACTTAGATCCTGAAATAATCCCGACGCCTCGGGACAGGATAATGGTAAACCAAGATCCCGAAACAAGTCCGGTATAATTGCTTCGCAATTAATTCCAGTTTTCATCAAAAGAAAGATCGTCGTAATCGTTGGTGTTAAATCCCTGGTCAAACATATCTCCACCACCGGCGTCTTCATCGTCTTCGCCTACAAAATCTTTATCCGGTGCACTATCAGGCAATTGGCCGTGAACAAACATAAGGTTTGGGTAATCTCTACCAGCTTCAATTTCACCAATCTGGGCAAGTTCAATTAAGAAAGTCCACATCTTTAGAAAATCGTAAATATAGATTATATTTCTATTGTCTTCATCTAAAATAGACTCGAGGCTGGTTTCGTTCATTAATCGTACTTCACCGCCCATATCAAACTGAGAGAATTCTTCTCCCTGTTCCCATTTTTCATCGCTTAAATAGAAGGAAGCCATTTCTGTGCCATCAAAGCCAAACGACTGTAAAATGGTGTTATGAAGGTCTTCCAGGCTACTTTCCTGTAGTATTTCTATATCCCTAAATACATCTTCTTCAGCATCAAGAATTACTCTAAATCGGTAAACCATAATATCAAATTTTAAGGGGCAAAGTTACAAAGTTTTCAACTTTCTGCCCGCCGCAAAGCTTTCCAATAATAAATAAAACTGAAATCCGAACAATATTGAGGCAATTACTAAATGGAGCGGTTGCGAAAGAAATGGAAAATCAAAATTATACATCGCAATTCCGGTAGCGATTTCTAATAATAGTAGTATTAAGACCCAGTTTATCTTTCCAAATTGAAGCTGAAGTTTTCGGTTTTTCCACCATAGAACAAGGTTTACAAAAAGAACAAGAATTGAAAAACTGCGGTGTACATAGAAGTTAAGGTCGGGATTAGCTAACCATAATTCTTTTGCATCGTATCCAAGTATTTTAACCTGTTCATCAACCAGCTGTCTTACCTGGGTTCCTAAAACCACCTGGATTAGTGTTAATCCCACGGCGAGAATCATTAAATTTCTAAATGTTCTATTCGGAACTTTGTTTTTTACTTTTTCTTCGGCAATAAATAATAAATAGAGAAGAAGGGCCACAATTACCAGGGCCATAACCATATGAATGGTGATTCTAACCGGCGATAAAACAGAATACACTACGGTGGCACCCAGCCACGCCTGGAATCCCATAAGAAAAACGCTAAGCCAGGAGAGGAGAGTGATTCGTTTTCTTTTTTTCCATTTTTTGAAGGAAAGTACTGCCATAATTAGCACGGCAAAACCGGCTAAAGCACCCGCGAGCCTATTTATATATTCCACCCAGGTATGCGCAGGATTAAAAATAGCGTAATCGTGTTTGGTGTAAGTTTCCCAGTTTTCTTCGGAATATTTTTCTTCAGAAGTAAAATCGGTTGCGGCTACTTTCAAAGTCTCATCCACAATTATCACCTGTCCTTTTTCATATTCTCGATTGGCCTGAAATTCCAATTCTGAAACTTCTGTAGGTGGAATATAATAACCGAAACATTTTGGCCAGTCTGGACAACCCATTCCTGACCCTGTCATTCTTACCACTGCACCGGCAATAATTACCAGGTAAACCAGGATAAGGGAAATTTTAACCGATTTTCTATACATTTTATTCAATCTTTATTTCTAGTGCAAACTGCCTACTGAGACTGCCCACTGTTTACTGATAAGCCCAGTTCTTTTCCCTTTTTTAGCATCAATTCCCTGGCCGCTTCGTGTTCGTTGGGAATTTCTCCTTCCAGAATTGCTTCTTTAATGGTTTCTTTTATTATACCTATTTCCCGGGAAGGTTTAATATTAAAAGTTTTCATAATTTCTTCGCCACTTACCGGAGGTTGAAATTGACGAACGTGATCGCGTTCTTCTACCTCTTTCATCTTAGTGCGAACCACCTTAAAATTATTGTGGTACTGTTTATAGCGCTTCGGATTCTTAGTAGTTATATCGGCCTCACAAAGTGTCATTAAATCTTCAATATCTTCTCCTGCGTCAAAAATAAGTCGGCGAACGGCAGAGTCGGTTACGTCGTTATCCACAATCGCAATAGGACGGGAGCTCATTAAAACCAATTTCTGAACATATTTCATCTTATCGTTAAGCGGAAGACGAAGTCGTTTAAATAGTTTGAAAACCATTTTTGCGCCCACAAACTCGTGCCCGTGAAAGGTCCAACCGATTTTCTTATGGAATTTTTTAGTCGGCGCTTTTCCAATATCGTGTAATAAAGCAGCCCAGCGAAGCCAAAGATCATCGGTGTTTTCTGAAATATTATCCACTACTTCCAGGGTATGCCAGAAATTATCTTTGTGTTTTTGGCCTTCAATTTCGTCTATGCCTTCCAAAGCGGTTAATTCTGGCATTATAATATGAAGTAATCCTGTTTTATGTAATAGCGAAAAACCATTTGAAGGTTTTTCGGCCAGCATTATTTTATGCAGCTCCTCGGTAATTCTTTCTTTCGAAATAATCTTGATGCGTTTCTTATTTCTGGTAATCGCATCTAAAGATTCCTCTTCAATCTTAAAATTAAGTTGCGTGGCAAAACGAATAGCACGAAGCATTCGAAGTGGATCATCAGAATACGTGATATCGGGATCTAACGGAGTTTTAATGATTTTAAACTTCAAATCTTCAAACCCATTAAAAGGATCTAAAAGATTTCCGAAGTTATTTTCATTCAAACCAAGCGCCAGAGCGTTTATAGTGAAATCTCTACGATTTTGGTCATCTTCTAAAGTACCGTCTTCCACGATGGGTTTGCGACTGTCTTTTTGATAGCTTTCTTTGCGAGCGCCTACAAATTCAATTTCCATATCATATGCGCGGAGCATCGCAGTACCGTAATTTTTAAAAACCTGTACTTTTGGTTTATGCGGAAGGAGTTTAGCTACTTTTCTAGCTAATTCTATCCCACTGCCCACCGCAACTATGTCAATATCTTTAGGCTCACCACGTTGCAAAATATGATCCCGAACAAAGCCTCCTATAACATAACTTTCCAGATTGAGTTCTTCTGAGGCCTGGGTAATGACTCTAAAAATATTGTGGGTTAAGGCTCCTTTATAATTCTTCACTATTGTAATTTCTTTGTAAACTTTTAAATCGTTAAAGCCCTTTCATTTTGAACTCTTTTGCGGGGATTCTTAGGAAACGTCATCCTGAATTTATTTCAGGATCTAAGTTGTTAATAGTTAAAAGATCTTAGAAGCTGAAACAAGTTCAGCTTGACGGAAAAAAGTTATTTAATTGCACTTATTTCCTAATCACTTTTACCTTCCCATCATTGCTTAATTTAATGATGGCCGAGGGTTTAGCCGATTTTTTATTTTTCTGCAAATTTACTATATAGTCCACACCTTCTAAAATTTCGGGGCTTATTTCAGCGAAAGATCCGGGTGTTTTTTCACCACTTATGTTGGCCGATGTAGAAACAATTGGTTTTCTAAATCTTTTTGCCAAATCGTTACTGAATTTATCTTTTGAAACCCTAATTGCCAAAGAATTATCATCGGCAATTAAATTTTCGGCTACGCGAATTGGATCGTCATAAATAATGGTTGTGGGTTTTCTGGCAAATTTTAAGATATCGTAAGCTACTTCCGGCACATCTTCTACAAATTGATTGAGCATTTTATAATCTGAAACCAGGCAAATAAGCGCCTGACTTTCATGTCGATTTTTAAGTTTATAAACTTTTTCTACCGCTTCAGCATTGGTGGCATCGCAACCAATTCCCCAAACCGTATCGGTAGGGTAGAGTATAAGTCCGCCGCGCTTTAAAGTGGCTAAGGCGTTTTGTATTTCGGTTTTAAGATCTTCCATAAAGGACGTTTTTGTATTCTTGTAGTGTTTGTTTTGCCATTTGTTTAGTAGTAAAATTTTCTACCAATTTTCTATGCGCATTTTCAGTAAGACGCGGAATTAACTCCCGGTTTTTTTCTAGAAACAGGATATGTTCAGCCAGTTTTTCAGCATCCAAAGCATCGGCTAAAAATCCGTTTTCTAAATGGCTCACAATTTCGGGAATTCCACCCACATTTGTAGCAATTACAGGAACTTTGTGGTAAAAAGCTTCGTAGATTACATTGGGGAGACCTTCTACCTGGGAGGTTAAAAGGAAATAATCAAAAATTTTAAAGAATCTTGATGCATTATTTTTAAATCCGTAGCATTTAACGTGGTCTTCCAGTCTTAGTTCTTTCAGTCGTTTCAACAAATGCGGGGTTTCCCTAAAATAAAATCCAATTTGTACAAAGTAAAGATCTGTGCGGTTTTCGGTATAAATTAAATGGTGCGCGACTTTTAGAAAAGTTTCCAGGTCTTTTGGCCAAATATGGTTAGCAATGTTTCCTATAATGGTTTTCTCTTTCGGAATATTCAATTCGGCTAAGAGGTCTTCCCTCTTGCTCTTAAATTGCTCTCTTTCCAGTCTAAAACCGTGATAGATTTTCACAAGTTTTGAAGAATCATTAATATTTTCTCCAATTATCTTTTTACTCTTTTCGGAAACACAAAGTATCTTTTTAATTTTTGGATAATTGTATTTATAAAGAGTACGTTTTCTATCTCTAATAGGAAAAGAGGTTTTTTTGCTGAAGATAAAAGGTGGTAGTGATGTAAACTTATCTGCGAATACAGCAAAAGCCAATGCTGTAGGATCGTGAATATGAATAAGGTTAATTTGCTTTGTTTTAACCAGGCTAATTAATTTAATAATATATCGAAAATCAAAATTGGTTATAATAGGCGCAGCGGCATACGGCAGGTTATTATTTTGAAGGCTTTTTTCAAATAGATCACCTTTTTTGCATAGAACAAAATTGTTTACTTCCGGGTTTGATTCAGCCAGTTCCAAACATAAATTCTCAATATGTTTTTCCCCACCGCCCCAGTTTCTAACAGCCGAAAGATGGAGAATATTCATATTTTATAATTGATTATTTGGACTGAAATTAAGGACAAAACTACGGTAAAATTACAAATATTTTAATGCCAAAGGCCGGGTTAGAGTAATTGTTATAGCTTATTTCTTTTGAAATTGCGCTTTAATTATTGGCATCCAGAAATCAACAACTTTTGGTTTATTAAATCCATGGCAACCCAATGGTAATTGGCCTGCATTTATTTTTAAACCAATTTTAGGTTTTCTATCCAGCGCAAATGCAGCAGCAATTTTATAGTCGGGAATGTTGAAATTTGGGAAATATTCAGGTACTTTTAAAGACCAAAATACATCTTCAATAGCATAAATTTCATCTTTTTTCTCAAGCTGTTCTTTAATTAGAGGGGCAAGTTCGTTGGAAATTTGATAAAAAACCTGTGTTTTACGCAGGGAAAGCCCTCCATTTCCTACCTTATAAAAAATAGGAGCCCTTTTTTTCTTCTTTTTAGATTGAAAAGGTTTTAAGATTTTGGAAGTAAGGTTATTGGTAGCCAACCAGGGTGCTCCAATATAATCGTAAGATTTACTACACCAATTTTCTAATTCATTTTTAAAGATAAAAGCATCTAATTGATGAATTAAAATATAGTCATAATTTAGAAAGCGTTCGTAAAAGTGAGAGGCTAACATTAAGCTATTATAACCAGAAATACCTTTAAAATAATGAGTTTCAAATTCTTCAAAAGTTAGATTAAATTTTTCGTAAGATTGTTTATTAAAATTTTTTGGGCAAATAATAAATACTGGAAAATCGCCAAGAATTTTTAAGCATTGCATCAATGAAATTTCTTCCATTTTAGACATTTCTTGCTTGTAAACAGGAATCACAACTGCGGCGCTCATTTCGTCATATTAACTTTAGGGACGAATATAATATTAAATTTGTAGTTTAATTATTCTAAACCATATCTCGCTTAACCTAATTCATTATTTGAATTCAAATTCAACAAAAACGCGGCTGTATTCATAATATTTGGTCGCTATTTATACTTTTGGATATATTATATCCTAAATTTGCCGCTATAGCGATTTTAGCTTAATTAGTTTCTATGAAAATTATAACTTCAGAAAATCACCGGCATCTCCAGGCTGAAATTGAAAATTTAATTCACAATTTTAATGAAACCGGTGACATGCTGGTAGACGGGAAGCGTAATAAACTGAAATTATTTGAATTAAAAGGAATTAAGGTAAACGTGAAATCTTTTAAAATTCCCAATGCCGTAAATAAAATAGCTTATCGCTTTGTTAGAAAATCTAAAGCCGAACGTTCTTTTAAATATGCTGAATATTTATTGAGTAAGAAAGTAGGTACTCCTCAGCCTATTGCTTATGTAGAAGAGACCACTGCTTTTTCTTTTTTACGAAGTTTTTATTTAAGTGAGCAGCTGAGTTATGATTTGACATACAGAGAGATTGATTTAAATAAATCCGGTCACGAAGCCATTTTAAGAGCATTTACACGGTTTATTTTTGAACTTCACGAGAAAGAAATTGAGTTTCTGGATAATTCACCCGGCAATACATTGATCAGGTTAAATGAGGGGAATCCTAAATTTTTCCTGGTAGATTTAAATAGAATGAATTTTAAAGCTCTTAATTTTTCAGAACGAATGAAAAATTTCTCGAGGCTAACGCAAGAAAAGGAGGTGGTGAGAATTATGGCCAACGAATATGCGAAGCAAATTGATAAAAATGAAGAAGAGGTTTTTGAGGCTATGTGGTTTTATATTAGAAAATTCCAGGAAAGTTTTGTTCGCAAAAAAGCATTTAAGAAAAAATTCAAACTTTAGAGAGTCAATTTTAATTTACAATTATGTTTCAACACTATATTCTTACACGCTTTAATTTAAGAGCTGAAGACTGGACTACCACAAAAAATAATGAAAAAGTACTCACCGAAGAATGGTTAGAAGAGCGCTTTGATTTATTTGAAAATTTTTGTTTTACATCGGTTAAAAATCAAACTAATCAAAACTTTAAATGGTTAGTTTTCTTTGATATTAATACTCCTGAAGTTTATAAAGAAAAAGTAGAAAATTATAGAAAATCTTACGATAATTTTCTTCCATTTTTTATTGATGGAATGAATAATTTTTTACCGGAAATTGTAAATAATATTAATAAGCTCGATTCCCAGGAATATATAATTACCTCCCGGCTAGATAATGATGATTGTATTCATGAGAATTATACCAATGTAGTGCAAAGCTATTTTAAAAAACAAGATCACCAGGCGCTTGATATCATTGATGGCTATACCCTGGAAACAGGAAAAAACACACGTTTAGGAGCTTTAACAAAATTGAATAACCCTTTTATTAGCCTCATAGAAAAAAAGGAAGATTTTAAAACGGTTTGGTTTAGAAATCGTCATGGTTCCTGGAAATATGAAAAAAATATGACCAGAATTAAAAACCAAAGACTCTGGTTGAGTATTATTCACTCAAAAAATAAAGTAAATAGATTTTCGGGCTACGGAAATGTAGACCCTAAAAAACTTTATGAATTCCATATTTCAAAAGAACGAACTGCAGAAATTATGGAGAATTTAGTGAGCTTTAATTCCTGGAGAATTTTGAGCTTTAAAAACAGGCTAAGCTTAACAAGTAAAAGATATTTCAAAGATTTTAAAGCCTTTATTGGTGTTTATAAAAATAAGTAGTTGGGATTTAAATATTTTCAGGATAAAGTTATTTTCTGTTTAAATTACTACCGAAATTTCATCTACGGAATTTTAATCATTGAAAAATATCTCCTTAATTAATAGGTAGGAGGTTTGCGATAAGTTTTTATGGGGTAGAAGCCCAGGTTTTTACGCACTTTTAGTTTTCGAATAATATTTAATGGTTTTGGTTTTAAATAGCTTTTATCGGCGTGTAAGAAATCTATAGCAGCTTCAATAAGTCGTTCGCTGGATTTGCCATCCTTATAAGGATGCATGTTTGCATTGAATTCTCGAATTTCTCCCAATAAACTCACATCAGGATCAAGTGCATTTTGCAAGGCATTCTCAATTTTATTAACTTCAGTTATATTAATTAAATGGGGTCCGGGTTGGCTGTTTCTAAAAGTTACTACCGGTTTTTCCTGAAGCAGAAATTCAGTAACCACCGAGGTTGAATCTGCTAAAAGCACATCGCTTTCCTGGAACAACGGAATAAGATCTGTGGTGTCATAATACTTAAGGTTTTCGTTTTCAATTTCCCTAAATTTATCAAGCCTTTCCTGTGGTAATTTGGGATGAAGCACAACCTTAAATTGCCATTCTCCATTTTTAGAAATACGTTCTATTTCCTTAATCACTTCGTCGTTATAAGCCAGGCTAAGCTTTTTGCTAAAAGTGGAGGATACTAAAATTGTTGGTTTCTCGTGAGGCACTTCTACCAGCGGAAATAAAGGATCAAGTTTTGGCCAACCTGTTTCCACCACTTCAAAATGCTGATGTTTTTTTTGTAGGTATTTAAAGGGTTTAGTAGTAAATGGTCCTTGCGTGGTATAAAGATCAAAAAAACCACGAATTCTAAAATGCCCTTTGGTAAAATTTCGTTTACTCGGAGCTATACCATGAAAAACCTGCACTTTTAAACCCGGCAGAAAATCGGCAATATTATTGGTAATACTTAAAATAATATGCGGTTGGTAATCTATAACCGACTGGATATTTTGTAAAACCACTTTTTCTTTACTAAACTTTGCTTTGGTTTCTTCTACATCGGCAAACCATTTTATCTCATACCCCCGCTTTTGGATTTCCTTTTCTAAAGGCTCTCCAATGGGAAATGCATAGCTATAACTTATATATATTAAGAATTTATAATTCATTATTTAAGTCTTTCCAGAAATTTTATTAAATAAGGCTTAATAAAATGCGGTTTAAATTTTTTGTAAAGTGCCGGAGTTTTTTTGCGTATCTGTTGTTTAGATTTGTTTTTAAATTCTTCGGGAAAATAGTCTTCAAGATGAGTAGACACCTGTTTTAGTCCATCTTCATAAATATTCCAGTTTATTCTTTTAATTGAAGGAGAAAAAATTGCGAAAGTGGGAATATTAATTGCTTTTGCCATATTTATGGCACCTCCTTCATTACCTATCATTGCATCGCAATAGCTTGTTAATGCCATAAACTCCCTTAAACTTTTTCCGAAAATCTTTAGATGAATATGTTGTTGCGTTCCAGGCAAACAATGATTATAAACTTTTAAAGCTTTTTCTGTTTGAGAAGGAATATAATTAAATAAAAGATTTCCAGAGGTTTCCTGTACAATTACATCTAATAATTCAGCCAAATACTCAGCCGGATAGGTCTTTTCTGAAGAACTTCCCAGTACTGAAATCATAAAGAGTGATGTTTCACCTAAAAGCCCTTTATCATCTAATATACTTTTCGCCTTTAGTGATTCTTCTTCAGTTAAATATATTTTAGGTTTTATAGCTAAAGTTGGGCTTAAATTTAAAGGCTTTAAAAACTGAAGTCGTTTTTCTATAGCCACCCCAGCTTCTATTTCGGGCTTTATATTTCTATTAAATACCCTGTTATATAAAAATGAAGTATACCATTTTTTATAGGAAATCCTCATTTCAGCATTAGTGAAACCCGTTATGATAGCTGAGTTTGCTTTAGAGTAAACATCTATAACCACCTGGTACTTTTCTTTTCTAATCTTAAAAAGAAATTTGAGAAAATTAAATGGATTTTTGTATTTCTGTGGATGAAACGAAATAACCTTGTCTATAAAAGGGTTATTTTCTATTACGGGTTTAGTATGCGGGTAAATTAAATAATGTAATTCAGCTTCCGGATACTTCTTCCGAATGGCTTCAAATAAGATTGAGGATGTAAGAACATCCCCAATCATTTTTTGCTGAATTATAAGTATTTTCATTGGCAATTCTACTCGTAGCTTTCCTATAGCTAAAATTACACCGCGACATTATATTCGCGCAAAGCATCATTTAGCGAAGTCTTTTTATTGGTAGACTCTTTTCGTTTTCCAATAATAAGGGCGCAGGGTACATTATATTCTCCTGCAGGGAATTTCTTGGTATAACTACCCGGAATAACTACCGATCTTGCCGGTACAATTCCTTTCATTTCTTTAGGTTCATCGCCGGTAACATCAATAATTTTAGTTGAAGCAGTTAGCACTACATTCGCGCCTAAAACGGC
The DNA here is from genome assembly GCF_002311535.1 of Salegentibacter sp. UBA1130. NCBI lineage: Bacteria > Pseudomonadati > Bacteroidota > Flavobacteriia > Flavobacteriales > Flavobacteriaceae > Salegentibacter > Salegentibacter sp. UBA1130. Next base: position 196,493 of record NZ_DCAP01000031.1, read on the forward strand.
TTCTTTTTCAACTTTAACACCTTCAACCACAATACTTCTTGATCCTAAAAATGCATTATCTTCAATAATTACCGGTGCAGCTTGCAATGGCTCTAAAACACCACCAATTCCAACGCCACCACTAAGGTGGACGTTTTTACCAATTTGAGCGCAACTACCAACGGTAGCCCAGGTATCTACCATGGTACCTTCGTCTACATAAGCGCCAATATTTACATAACTCGGCATCATGATTACTCCGCTGGAAATATAGGCTCCATGTCGTGCTACAGCATTAGGAACCACTCGAATTCCCTTTTCTTTATAACCTCTCTTTAATGGAATTTTATCATGGTATTCAAAAATCCCGGCCTCTAAGGTTTCCATTTTTTGGATAGGGAAATAAAGCACCACTCCCTTTTTCACCCATTCGTTTACCTGCCAACCGTTTTTGGTAGGTTCGGCGGTTCTTAATTTACCTGCATCTAATAGAGATACAACTTCGCGAATGGCCTTTATGGTTTCTGTCTCTTTTAGTAAATCCCGGTTTTCCCAGGCTTCATTGATCTTAGCTTCTAAATGATCCATTTTTCTTGATTTTTAGCAAATATAAGAGCTTAAGGCTAAATTTTGGTGGTAAAGCAATATAAACATTACCTTTGCGCAAATTTTGCAGATGGCACGAATTATGGCACTTGATTTTGGGACAAAACGCACCGGTATTGCCGTAAGTGATGAACTAAAAATGATTGCTTCGGGACTTACTACAGTAAAGACTCCTGAATTGCTTGAATTTCTTGAGAAATATTTTACTGCAGAAAATGTTGAATTGGTGTTGGTGGGAGAACCCAAGCAAAAAGATGATTCAGCTTCTGAAAGTGAGGTGTATATACAGGAATTTTTAAAAGTTTTTACTAAAAAATTTCCGAAAATGCCGGTAAAAAGAATAGATGAACGGTTCACCTCAAAAATGGCATTTCAGTCTATGATAGACAGCGGACTCAAAAAGAAAAAGCGTAGAGATAAGGCACTTATAGATGAAATAAGCGCGACGATTATTCTGCAAACTTATTTATACGAATAATTAAATAAGGATAAATAATAAATTAGAAGCTGAAACATCCTGAAGTTTCGGGACAGCTTAACATTAAAAAGACTTTTTTAAAAAGGTTATTATAAAAAAATAAAATCAAAAAAATGATTTTACCAATTGTAGCTTACGGAGATCCGGTTTTACGAAAAAAATGTAAAGAAATTCCGGAAGATTATCCAAAACTGGATGAGTTAATAGATAATATGTGGGAAACCATGTATAATGCTTTTGGAGTAGGTTTGGCAGCACCACAAATTGGTCGCCCTATTCGGTTATTCCTTGTAGATTCAAGTCCGTTTGCAGAAGATGAAGAACTGGAACTGCAGGAACGGGAAGAACTCAAAAAACTTAAAAAGGTTTTTATTAATCCTAAGATCGTGGAAGAAGAAGGGGAAGAATGGGCTTTTAACGAAGGTTGTTTAAGTATTCCTGAAATTAGAGAAGACGTATTTAGAAAGCCAAAGATTACTATAGAGTACCAGGATGAGAATTTTAATTCACATCGAGATACTTTTACCGGTTTGGCAGCGCGGGTAATTCAGCACGAATACGACCATATTGAAGGAATTTTATTTACCGATAAACTTTCCAGCTTAAAAAAGCGTTTGCTAAAAGGAAAACTCGCCGGCATTTCAAAAGGGAAAATAAAAATAGAGTATAAAATGCGTTTTCCGGAAATGAAAAAAGGCCGGTAATCACTTTGATAATTAGTTCTGGCAGCTGATATTTGCCAGCCAAAATTTAACACACACTTTATGGGATTAGATAAAATATTAGCGATTTCGGGAAAACCCGGTTTATATGAATTAACCGCTCAAAGTCGTGGCGGATTTATTGTAAAATCAATTCCTGACGGAAAAAAAATGGCCGTGAACATTCGCCATAACGTAAGTTTATTGAGCGAAATTGCTATTTATACGTACACGGAAGAAGTTCCGCTTGCAGAAATCTTTGAAAAGATCAAAGAAAAGGAAGATGGAGGAGAAGCAATTAGCCATAAATCTAATAAAACTGAATTGGAGAATTATTTCGCTGAAATTCTTCCGGATTATGATGTAGACCGGGTTTATGCCAGTGATATGAAAAAGATCTTTCAATGGTATAACCTTCTAATTAAAAACGGCATTACCGATTTTGCTACCACTGAAGAAGAAAATTCAGCCGATAAAGATAATTCCGGGGAAGAAGAATAGGCGACCTATGTTCCACTCGTCATTGCGAGGAACGAAGCAACCTTCTTAAAGATTTTTCATTTCTATGACATTCAAAAAAACCTCAGAGGTTCAAAATCTGTGAGGTTTTTATTTTATAAAATATTATAACCAAAATTTAAGGTGATTGGATTTTTTAGTTTACCGTTAAAGCCCTCATTTCTCATTACATTATTTATTGAATAAATAATTTCTAAACTCATTTTCTTGTACCTAATCCCAGTCCCTAGATCTATATTAGGATCTGCAATAGTTTTCTCAAATGTAAAATTCGATTGAAAGTTCTCCAAATTATAGGCTCCAGAAGGGTCTGTTAGGATATTGGCAACAGCAGCACCCTGAAGATATAGGTTTATATCCTTTTCCAGATGATAATAATACCTAATTCCCAAAGGAATTATTATACGAGAATAATCTATAAATAAGTCTTCCTTTTCTCCTGCCCAGGCGTCTGGATTAGAGGGTGTAAATCCTTTTTTGTAAATTAATGTTTCATTTGAGGTTTTGCTGTATTGAAAAGACGGAGAAGATAAAATAGAAAATTTATTATTAAGGAAGGGGAATATGTATTCTATTTCTACACCTAATCGTGGCGATAAGAATGAATCTGAATCTTGTTCATTTGAAAAAGATCCCATTTGTACAAATTTTATAGCCGAATAATATACTCCCGCTTTTACGGCCAGGTTCCATTCTCCTTTTCTTCTTTTATCGGTAAAATTCACGAATTTTTCTTCTTGACAATTGTTGTATTTAGTGAATATTTCAATTAATGAATTGTCTTTATATTTTAAATTAGAGAATTGTACCGGATCTATAGAATGGCATTCCAGATTATTTATTAATTGCTGTTTGTATCTATTGTTGGTTCTTATTTTTGTATCATCAACTAAATACTTTTTAAAAATTAGCGGTTCGATTTTTCCCTTATCCATACTATAGAAAAATCTTGCAGGGAGATTTTTAGATTTGTAAGAATATAAACTTGCTTTACCTTCTATAGCAACCTGCAGGAATAGTGTATCCAGAGTGTAGTTAGGATCTCTCTTATCATCCAAATTTTTATGGTCATCTTTAGAAAGATCTAAATTTACGATGGCTCTTTCAAATTTATAGGGTGTATTTAATATTTCAAAGACTTTTACTTCCTCAATTGATTTGTCTTTAATTTCATCATTTTGGGATAATTTATATTGAAAACCTTCTGGATTTTTTATTGCTTCAGGATTATCAATTAAACATTCTATTTTTTCTCCCTCATTATCGATAAAATATCCCGGTTGAAAATTTTGTGAATAAGATGATAGGCTAAAGCATAAAAGTGTAAAGCTTAATAATAATTTTTTCATTTTTTTTGAAGATGATTAGTGATAGCGAAGATATCTATACATCTTTTTTTAACAAAAAATTAAGGCTTTAATTTTAAGAAAATTAGTCCAATACCCCCAAAAACTTCAGTCCAAAAATAAAAGCGCCTTCCCGTTGGCCATCCATATTGGAGATCACGTAATCTAATCTTAGCAGTCTGTATTTTCCAAAACCGAGATTATCTATACCTACAGAATATTCAGAATAAGGTTTTTGGTCTTCTGTATAAAGTGCGTGCGCCCCAACAACTAAATTATAATTCAACTGATTTAAAAAGGGAATTTTCCCTAAAATCCAGCCTTTAAAATCGTGTTCGGCGTGAGCTTCAGCATAGGTATTATTAGTACTCATCGCATAATAGGGTAAAAGATTAAACCTTGATAAATTGATGAATCCATTGTTTACCCGCGTTTGATTGCCAATAAAATGGCGGTAATCTACAAACGCCATATCTTCAGCATTTAAAAACGTTCCCCCATTTAAGTTATAACCAAATTCACCTTTATTGCCCAGTTTAAATGTTTGTGTAACCGAAGCTTTAAATTGATCGAAATTATATTCTTCTATACTTGCACCAAAACCTTTTTCATAGCCTAAATACAGTGTAGGATATTTCTCGTTGTTAATATTAAATTTCCCACTTGGATAACTCATATATTTTTGTCCAAACCTAATTCGGGTATTAAGGTTTAGTTTAAAAATATCGTGTTCTCTAAATGGCACCGAACCCAAATTATCGGGTTGCAGAGGATTGTTTGAAGTGTATTGCACATCGTCATTATAAATGATTACCTGATCGGTAGTGTTGATTAATGGGTTCCTGCTTTCATAACTAAAGTCTCCAAAAAAATAGAGCCCGTTCATTATTTCCTGCTGATAAGCAATTTCAGCAAAGGAACGTTCGTAAAGCTTCAGGTAATTTCTTTCAAAAAAGATAGTGGTAATATCGTTTAATCGTTCAGAAATTGGAGTTCTGTCATTAATTTGTGCGGTTTCAATTCCGCCGGAAATACTTAAAACTGGCCTGCTGGAATTATTAAATTGTTTCTGAAACCCACCTTTTATCCTAAAGCGGTCATCACTGAATCCATAATTAAGTGTAGAGTACAAACGCCAGAATTCCCCGGAATTCTCATTTTCATTATCATTTTGGCGGTAAGAAATGGTGGTAGAAGTATTCCAGCCCTGCACGGTATTAAAGTGTGTACCCATAAGCGGGGAACTTATATTAAAATACCTGTCTTTGTGGGAATTTTGCCAGGAATAACCGAAAACAGGATCGGTTAAATTGAATTTATTTCGCACGTTATCTATAGAATCTAAATAGGGCTTAGAATTTCTAAGTGTTTGAATGCTGTCTTTCTTTACATAATCGTTAATTTCTTCATCTGTTAAAGGCACCGGTCGCAATTTTTCCCAGTAAGCCGAATCTTTTTTATTGGCAGCTTCGGCAAAAGACATTATCTCGCTGCCAAAATCATTTTTATTGAATTCTGGGTCAAAATTATAATCGCTGTAAACCGCTGTAAATCTTCCATCTCCTGAAATTCCAAACATGGCAAATTCAAAATCTACCGTTTGTGAAATTTGAACATAAAACCCGTTTTCTTTAGAAAAGCGGTAGTTCTGTTTAAAATCTAAAGTCTCAATGGGAGGCACCTGTATGGCCTGACCGGTGGTTTGCAATTCTACACCAAAAATTTGCCAAAGCTCTTCAACAATATAAATATGGCCTGAAAAAACACGGTCTTTTTCACGCTTCGGACTTACTTTTATCTTGTTGATGAGGTTCCCATTTTCATCATAAAAAATTCCATCTAACTTATAATCGTAATAGTTAAAAGCATATTCTGCGATTGGAGAAACCATTTCACTATTAATCTCAATGGTATTTTCATAAAATGAAAAATAAGATTCCTGCGCCGAGTTTAAACTGAAACCATTATCGTCGCCACTCACTTTAGAAGCAATAATCTTTTCCTTAAAATCATCGGGACGTTTGTATGAAATTTCAGAAATTGTTTCACTTAAATAAACGATACCGCTTCGGGTAGAGTCGAGTCCGCCGCCAAGATCGCCAACTTCCTGTCCCAGTATTTTTTCCGGGGCATTTTTAATTCGCCATAATCCGCGGGAATAATAATCGGCGGTATAAGCTTCAAGTTTTTCGGCGTTTCGTTTTCTGAAATCTATCGCTTTTCTGATTATCGCGTTTGCGGGATTTTCACCTGAAGAAATATTTACTTCATCCAGACTGGTAGTTTCGGGTATTAAGCTTATATCTAATTCGTGGGGAAATTCTTCAATTGAAATAGTTTTTTTCTGAGTTTGATAACCCAAAAACTGAAAGACTAAATTGTAATCTCCCGGCCTATTTATTTTTAGTTCATAAACGCCATTTTCATTAGTCGTAGTTCCAAATCTCCCATCTTCAGTATAAATATTGACATAGGGGAGCGTTTCGTTTTCCGTATCGGTAACCTTGCCGGTAATTTGGGCAGTTAAGTTAATATATGAAAGAATAAGAAAAATGATGATGATTTTTTGATGCATGATGATGAATTTAAGAAGTGGCCAAATTAGGCAAAATAATTATGCTTAGTCTATTTATCTGTTTGCTAAAGCTGTACTTTTTTCTGAAATAATCCCCACAAACCCAGGGCAGGTCCTATAGCAAGCAAACTTAAACTATACACCGGTTCCAATTGATTCAAATAAGTAATTAACTGGATACTCACAATAGTAATGGCAAAACCTATGGAATTTACAATGGTAAGGGCTGTGCCTTTAATTTCCGGTGGGGCGTTTCTAGCTACCAATGTTGAGAATAGAGGTGAATCGGCGACTACCATAATTCCCCAAAAGCATAAAAATGAGATGAGTATTGTTGCTGAAGGCTGTAGAAAAATGAAAGGAAAAATTATACAACATAAACCCGATAGGAGTAAAGCGGTCGCAGCGGTTCGTTTTATCCCGGCAATTTCTGAAATATAACCACCCAAAACACAGGAAAGTCCGCCAATTCCAATAATTATAAATGACCAAAACGGAATATCAAAATTACTTTCGGGAAACGAAATTTTATAAGTCGCTAAAATAATTGGAACAAAAGCCCAAAAAGTGTAGAGCTCCCACATATGCCCGAAATAACCAAAAGCAGCGCTAAGCAGATTTTTATTCTTAAAAACGCTAAAAACAGCATCAACTTTAAACTTGCCCTTTGCTTTTCTAAATGGACCGTTGGGAACAAATAGAAAAATTAAAAATCCGCCCAGAAATGCGAAACCGGAAGTGGCAATAATAACATAACGCCAGGGTAGGTTTTCGGTACCGGTGAAAGTCTTTAAAAAATGCGGAAAAGCAGTACCTAAAACCAGGGCTCCAACCAAATAACCGAGCGATTTCCCGAGGCTCTTGTCATAATAATCTGCAGCGATCTTCATTCCTACAGGATAAATTCCAGCCAGGGAAAATCCTGTGAGAAAACGCAGTAAAAGTAAGGAGTTTAAATTGTTGTTTTCGAGAACAATTCCTAGGTTAAAAATTGCTCCAAAAACCGCAGAGATAAAGAAGAGTTTTGAAGGTGGAAACCGGTCGGCAAGGCTAAGAAAAGCAAAGAAGAGCGTGCCCAGAATAAAACCGAATTGTACCGCAGAGGTTAAATGTCCTAAAGCTTCGTCTTGTAAATTAAAATTGAGGTAAAGCTCAGGCATCACCGCATTACCGGCAAACCAAAGCGAGGTGCAGCAAAACTGGGAAAAAACGATTAGCGGTAGAATCTGTTTTGCCGGCTGCATCCAGGATTTATTTGTATTCTTTCTTAATCCTGTCTAATTTTCGTTTGCTTTCGCGGTCTTTAATAGTCTCTCTTTTATCGTAGAGTTTTTTACCTTTTGCAAGCGCTATTTGCATTTTCGCGAGTCCGCGGTCGTTAATAAAAACTCGCAGCGGAATAATGGTAAGTCCGGAATTCTTTACTTCTTTTTCTAGTTTTCGTAATTCGCGGCGCTGCAAAAGGAGTTTCCGCTCACTTTTTGGATTATGGTTAAAATGAGTGGCGTGAGAATATTCTTCAACGTGCATATTAATCACGAATAATTCGTGATTCTGAAATTCACAAAAACTTTCGGCTATAGAAGCTTTTCCCTGCCTAATGGCTTTTATCTCGGTACCGGCCAGTTTTATCCCGGCCACATATTTATCGAGGATTTCATATTCAAACCGAGCCTTTCGATTTTTTATATTTATGGTATTGCTGGTCTTCTTCATAAGAAACAAAAATAGGAAGCTTTACAGAAACATTACCTGTATTTACAGAATTCGTAACACTTTATATCGAATTTCCGTTGGATTAGCCGTTATTCCCTTGTAAACCTCTGTTGTACCACTTCTTCTTCCCCGTCATCATCAACATCATCCATTCCTTCTACGAGGAGCGTTTCAGAATTTAGGGTAACAATATCCATAACAACCACATCATTTCCAGAAACGGTAAGACTAATGGTGTTACCAGTCGCGGTGTATGTTCCTTCCTCATCAACGTCTTCTTCACAACCCCATATATCAATCTGTCTGTAAGTTCCGTCTTCGTTGAATTCAACATAATCCTTACCGCAATCTTCGTGGTCGTTATAAGGTGTTTCTTCACCTTCAACAATTAGAGCGTCTATATACCAGATGCCCAGTAATTCTTCATTAATTTGCGGTGTTTCATTTGGTGAATCATCATCTGTGTCACAGGCTGTGAATAATCCAAAGATTAAAAATGCTAAAAGTAAAATTTGTTTTTTCATAGGTGTATTTAGTTTGAAGCCGCAAAATAGTAAAATGAAAATGAAATAAGGAAAATCACAACTGCTATGTGTGACTAATGTTACCCGTCAATTCATCATTTTATTTACCTTTGCAAACCATTTTGTTATCTCAACAGCCTGTAATCTTTATAATTTTTAAGATGAAAAAATACTTTTTAGGAGCACTTATTATAGCACTCACTTTTGCATGTAATTCTAATGAAGAAACTGCGCAGCAAATTATAGATAAAGCCATTGAAAATGCAGGCGGAGAAAATTATAAAAAGGCCGAAATAAGTTTCGATTTTAGAAAAGGTTCCTATAGCAGTAGTAGAAAAGGTGGGAAATTTGAATTAGAGCGCATCCTGGCCGATTCTACCGGCACCCAATACCGGGACGTAGTAAAGAATGAAGGTTTTACCCGTTATTACAAAGATACCGCAGTACAACTTTCAGATTCTATGAAAAACGTTTATGCAAATTCAGTGAATTCGGTTCATTATTTTGTGCAGCTGCCTTTTGGTTTAAATGATGCCGCAGTAAATAAAGAATTAATAGGAAAAGACACCATTAACGATAAAGAATATTATGAAATAAAGGTTACTTTTAATGCAGAAGGTGGTGGTACAGATCACGAAGATGTTTATATGTATTGGATTAATACCCAAAATTACCACGTAGATTATCTTGCATATAGTTTTGAAGTTAATGAGGGCGGGTTGCGATTTAGAAAGGCTTACAACCCCAGAACTATAGAGGGCATTCGGTTTGTAGATTATGAGAATTACAAAACCGATGATTTGGATACTCCTCTAAATGAACTAGATGATCTTTACGAAGCCCGGCAACTGGAATTACTCTCCAAAATTGAAAACAGAAATATAGAAGTCAATCTTTTGAATTAAATTCTGAAGAATATTCTTACGCACACCTGTTAATTCTTCCTAATTAACGTGTTGTTTTAAAAGCTTTAACAACGCCTTAGTTCACATTCTTTGCCTCAGTTCATAACTTTAAATTTCCAAAAAAATAGTTATGAAAGAGAAAACATTGAAAACCATTAACCCGGCCACGGGTAAAGAATTAGACACTTACGAATATTTTACAGACCAGGAAGCAAAAGATGCCGTGGAAGAATGTCACCAGGCATTTTTAAAATGGCGTGAAAAATCTCCAAAACAAAGAGCTGAGGTAATTAAAGCAATAGGGGAGAAGCTAACCGAATACAAAGCCGAATTGGTAAAATTAATGACTGCCGAAATGGGTAAATTACTCAAGCAAGGAGAACAGGAAATTGATCTTTGTGCAGGAATTTGTGAATGGACAGCAGCCAATGGTCCCGAAAATTTAAAAGATGAAGAACGTGAGTTGCCAGATGGCGGTCGCGGAATAATCACTTACTCACCTATTGGAGTAATCTACGGAATCCAACCCTGGAATTTCCCCGCTTACCAGGTAATTAGATATACAATTGCCAACCTTATGGCTGGAAATGGAGTTTTACTGAAACACGCTGAAAGTGTGACCGGTTCAGGATTACTTCTCGAAAAAATATTTAAAGAAGCCGGTTTGCCCAAAGACCTTTTTAAAGTGCTTTTAATAGACCACGACCAGTCAGATTCTATAATTGAACACGATCTTGTGAGGGGTGTAACCTTAACCGGAAGCCCGGGAGCCGGGAAAATAATTGGTGAAAAAGCAGGCGCTAACCTTAAGAAAACTGTTTTGGAACTCGGTTCTAATGATGCTTATTTAGTACTTGAAGATGCCGATATTAAGAAAGCTGTGGAATGGTGCGTAAAAGGTAGAGTTTATAATAATGGCGAAACCTGTGTGGCTGCCAAAAGATTTGTGGTTACCGAGAAAGTCTACGATGAATTTAAAGAAGCTTTTGTAGAAAAGATGAAGAATTTAAAAGCTGGAGATCCAACCAGTGATGAGAGCGACCTTGGGCCAATGGCACGAGAAGATCTTCGCGAAGAATTGCACGAACAGGTTGAAGACAGTGTGAAGAAAGGAGCGGCAGTACTGTGCGGCGGTAAAATTCCCGATGGTGATGGCTTTTATTATCCTGCTACCGTTTTGGCAAACGTAAAGCCGGGCCAACCTGCTTACGACGATGAACTTTTTGGACCCGTGGCTTCGTTGATAAAAGCTAAAGATGATGAAGATGCAATGCGAATTGCTAATGATAGCCGTTTTGGACTTGGAGGGGGAATTTTCTCTGAAGATGTAGATAAGGCCGTAGAATTGGCCAGTAAGCACTTTGATACCGGGATGGTATTTATTAATTCATTCGGGCTTGCACAACCAAATATGCCTTTTGGCGGAGTGAAAAATTCAGGTTACGGCCGTGAACACGGTGGCTTCGGACTTAAAGAATTTGTAAACGCCAAAGCGATTAATATTCTAAACGGATAATTTTTCGTAATAATTATATAAAAATGTAGTTTGAAAGCTTTTAGTTTTTAAACTACATTTTTTAATTCACATATAAAACTTGTGAAGTTCTTGAATCGTCTGGATGTACGGTTACTATAAATAAACTACCGTAAACTTTTTCATCAATATCCTGGTATTTTTTTCTTCCTAAGATGTAATTTACCCATTCGGGGTTTAGGTTGCTATGCCCAACTACCAAAACTGTTTTATTTTTTGTGTTTTTCTGAAAATCTTTATCGTTTAATTTTTCTGTATTGTAGAACTTAACCTCTTTGTTTTTAGCTTCAGCTATAGGCCGGGCGGTATTTAAGGTTCTTTTGTATTCTGAACTATATATAAGATCAAAATCTATATCCTTAAAGGTTTTTACCCAATCCTGGGTTCTTTTTTCACCTGTTTCGGTTAATTCGGGGTCTTCGTTTTGAGCATCTGTGGTATCCTTTTCAGCATGCCGAATAAAATAATAGGTGGTAATTGCTTCTGAAGGATCTTTGGCAGCTTCCATAATTTCCTCTGGTTCTTTATCTTCAAAATTGCAGGAGGTTAAAAAAATAAGACTCAAAACTAAAAGATATGGTTTCATATTTATTTTATTTCCAGTTCTAAAAGAATAAACTGCGTAATTTGATCACTAAAGCTACTAAAATTATCGTCTGAAACCAGCAACAAAGATTTTTTTCCGTTTAGTAAATCGGGGCCAAAGGTCATTCCTTCAATATTATCTATAGTTTCCTCGGTGAGGAAATTTTTAACCGATTTAAAATCGAAAACCAGTCTTTTTTCAGCATACTGGTAATTAGATTTACGAAGATTTTCCAGTGCTAAAGTATTGGTAGCTTCTGAAGCATCTACATCAAAAATCTTGACCGTATTCCCGTTAGAGCCATACCCGGCAGAATAAGCGCGTTCCAGAACAAGAAATTTATCTTCAGCATATTCCAAAATTTCGGTAACCCCATTTACAGCAAACCAGTTAATTGGAAACTTTGAAATTCCGTCTAATTTATATGCGAATTGTCGTTCTGGCTTTTGCGTATTTTTATTGTATTTGGTAATTCTTACCGGCGAGTTTGTAGCATAGATTTTAGGTTTAGGACCATCTTTTTCCAGTGGAAGTTCCATTGCTACCCAATAAGCTTTTTTATCAAAACTTTGGGCTAAACCTTCAAAAACTCCATTATTTCTGGGTTTTTGTTCTCCCGAAGCTTTAAAATATTCCGGAATTTCGTAAGCTGATAAAAATTCTCCCTTGGTAGAAATATGAAAAACGGAGGGATCTTTCCCATTTTGAATAGAACCTTCGGCTGATAATACTAATTCATTTTTTTCAGCATCAAATCTAAATCCTTCTAGATCGGGCGTGTGTTGTTTGTAAAACTCATGGTTTCTATTCAATTTAATAACTTCAGTAATTAAAACTGTGTCTATAGATCGGTTCAACAAGGGAATTTCAGCTTTATAAACTCGCGGATTGGAAGCCTGGTCGCAAACAAGGTAATAACTGCCATTGTGAAAATCTATACCTGAAAGTCCGCCCACTATGGTGCCTTCAACTTCAAGATTTTGCGGGAGTACCACATCGTCTAAATAGCGCAATTTAATATTTGAATTGTCAATATTTTTTGTTGTAGCGCAGCCAAAAAAGCTTACAGCCACCAGGAGTAAAAGGAGTCTTTTCATCAAGGTATTTTAGCTTCAAAAATAACAAATCCTTAAGAGAAATATGGGAGTTTATTGAGAGTTTAAGCTGGCTTCATATTGTAAATTGAAATTATTATTAACACCTAAAACCATATATTATGAATAATGATCAGTTAGAAGGAAAGTGGAAACAAGTTAGAGGTCAGTTTAAGCAAAAGTATGGTGATGTGACCGATGATGATACCACTTATTCTGAAGGAAAATTTGATGAAATGCTTGGTCGTTTACAGGAAAAAACTGGTAAGACTAAGGAAGAATTAAAAAGAGAAATTGATAGTATGTAATTTGCAACTATGAAAAAGAGAAAAGGCTGGATAAATTTTTATCCAGCCTTTTTTTTTGATTTTCATCTAAAATTATTCGGTTTCTACCGGGTTGGTTTCATTTCTAAATACCAACTCCTCGTTAAACTCATCTATTAGAATAATACTGTCGGTTTTAATATTTCCCGCGAGAATTTCTTTAGATAGCTTATTTAAAACTTCCCGCTGAACTACTCTTTTTACCGGCCTTGCGCCAAACTGTGGATCAAAACCGCGACTGGCAAGGAAACTAATTGCTTCATCTGTAGCATCAAGAACAATGTGCTGTTTTTCAAGCATTTTCTTCACCTCTTTAAGCTGAAGTGAAACAATTTTCCTGATATCTTTTTGCGTTAAAGGACTAAACATTATAATATCGTCTATCCTATTTATAAATTCTGGTCTTACGTTTTGCTTCAATAACGCCAGAACTTCAGTTTTTGCAGATTCCATTGCGGTATCCAGGTCTTTCATATTTTCATATTTATCCTGAATAATATGGCTTCCCATATTGGAAGTCATAATAATAATGGTGTTTTTAAAATCGGCCAGGCGTCCTTTATTATCGGTTAGCCTTCCTTCATCCAGCACTTGCAATAAGATATTGAAAGTATCTGGGTGGGCTTTTTCAATTTCATCTAAAAGCACCACGGAATAAGGTTTTCTTCGCACTGCCTCGGTAAGCTGGCCACCTTCGTCATAACCTACATACCCTGGAGGCGCTCCTACCAAACGACTCACAGAATGCCTTTCCTGGTATTCACTCATATCAATACGTGTCATTGCAGATTCATCATCGAATAAGTATTCTGCAAGCGCTTTAGCCAGCTCGGTTTTTCCAACTCCCGTGGTTCCAAGAAACAAGAAAGAACCAATTGGCCGTTTTTGATCCTGTAAACCAGCCCGGCTTCTTCGTACCGCATCACTTACAGCAATTATGGCTTCTTCCTGTCCAACCACACGTTTATGTAATTCGTCTTCAAGTTTTAATAACTTTTCACGATCGCTTTGCAACATTTTAGTCACCGGGATTCCGGTCCATTTTGCCACAACTTCAGCAATATCTTCGTTGGTTACTTCTTCCTGGATAAGTGATTTTTCATTCTGATTCTCGGTTACGGTTTTTTGCAATTCTTCCAGCTTCTCCTGGGCTTCTTTGATCTTTCCGTAGCGAATTTCGGCTACTTTCCCGTAATCGCCTTCACGCTCTGCACGTTCTGCTTCAACTTTAAAGTTTTCAATATCAGATTTTAAATTCTGAATATTATCTACCACGCCCTTTTCATTCTGCCAGCGCGCGTGCAACTCGTTTCGCTCTTCTTTTAGGTTTGCCAGTTCAGCCCGTAGTATTTTTAGCTTATTTTCATCTTTTTCGCGTTTTATTGCTTCAATTTCAATCTCCAGCTGCATAATTCTTCTATCCAGAACATCGAGTTCTTCGGGTTTAGAATTAATCTCCATCCGTAGTTTTGATGCCGCTTCATCCATTAAATCAATGGCTTTATCGGGCAAGAAGCGGTTGGTAATATAACGCTGAGATAATTCTACCGCGGCAATAATTGCTTCGTCTTTTATTCTAACCTTGTGGTGAGTTTCATATTTTTCTTTAATTCCGCGTAAAATAGAAATTGCACTTTCAGTATCTGGTTCATTTACAATAACTTTCTGAAACCTTCTTTCCAGGGCTTTGTCTTTTTCAAAATATTTTTGATACTCATCTAAAGTAGTGGCACCAATAGCACGCAATTCTCCACGAGCCAAAGCAGGTTTTAAAATATTCGCGGCATCCATAGCGCCCTGGCCGCCACCGGCACCCACAAGCGTATGAATTTCATCTATAAAAAGCACGATATTCCCATCACTGGAAGTTACTTCTTTAATAACTGCTTTAAGGCGTTCTTCAAACTCTCCTTTATATTTTGCCCCGGCTATAAGCGCTCCCATATCCAGGTTATAAATCACCTTATTTTTGAGGTTATCTGGAACATCGCCGGCAATAATTCTATGTGCCAAACCTTCGGCAATTGCCGTTTTACCGGTTCCCGGCTCTCCAACCAGCATTGGGTTGTTTTTAGTTCTTCGGGAAAGGATTTGCAAAATTCTACGAATTTCTTCGTCACGGCCAATTACAGGATCCAGTTTTCCTTCTTCGGCCATTCGGTTTAAATTATTGGCGTATTTATCTAAAGAATTATAGGTTTCTTCTGCGCTTTGTGAAGTTACACGATCACCTTTTCGTAATTCTTCTATTGCTGCTTTTAAAGATTTCTCAGTCGCGCCCTGGTCTTTTAAGATCTGGGCTACTTTACTGGAAGATTTAAAAATTGCGAGAATAAGATGCTCAATAGAAACATATTCGTCATTCATCTTCTTAGCGATTGTAGAAGCTTCGTTAACTGCTTTTCCTGCTTCGCGTGAGAGAATAATATCGCCTCCGCTTACTTTGGGAAAACTCTGTAAGGTTTTATCTAAAATTTCGTTGAAGAGGTTGACGTTTATGTTTAATTTTTTCAATAGAAAAGGCGCTACATTTTCGTCTACAATACTTATTGCTTTAAAAATGTGTTCATTTTCAATTTGCTGATGACCTAACTCCCGAGCAAGTTGTTGTGCCTGCTGGATGGCCTCCTGGGATTTTATGGTAAAATTATTAAAATTCATAGTCGTTTATTTTTTGAATGAATAAAGCAATTGATATACCATTAAAAAATTAAGACAAAATGGCTGTTATTATTCAGAAATTAACGTCAAATTGACACTTGGGTTAAAGTTTTGAAAATAATTTTGATTTGAGAAGGAGATTAAATTTATTAAGAATTAATTTTATACGAAAGAAATAACTATGGGATTACTAGATAAAATTTTTAAAAGTGATGGGGATGAAGCGAAAGAAAAAGCTGAATTTCCCTGGACAGATTTAACCGATAAAGACCAAATTACCATTGCGAAGGAAGAATCTAAAGAAAGAACGATAGGAATTTTTAAGCATTCCACCAGTTGTGGAATTAGTAAAATGGTGTTGAGGAATTTTGAAAGGGAATATGAAGAAAATGAAAATACGAAACTTTATTTTCTGGATCTAAGAAAGCATCGTGACGTTTCTAACGCGGTGGCCGATGAGTTGAGTGTGAGACACGAAAGTCCGCAGTTAATTATTCTGCAAAATGAAGAAGTAGTGCACCATGCTTCTCACCAGGATATTGATGCCACAAAATTGAAGGATTTATCCTAAAAAATAAATTCTTGTTAAAACTGCCAGTAAGCTGAGTTTGATGAAATTCCATTTGTATCTTTTATCTACAAAAACCAATAAATTAAACTGTAATGGCTAAGAAGGAAGATATTAAAAAAATGGAGGAGAACTGGGAGTCTTTAAAAAAGGAGGATAAAAACCGGGAGCAGGAAGAATTCCGTGATCTTAAGCAAAAAGAACGCGATAGGGATAAAAGCAAATCCAAGAAGCAACCGAATAAAGAAGATTCTACAAAAACCGGGAAAGCTAATGCCCGTGAAGAGCGCGAGTTTATGGATCAAACCCAGAAAGAGAAAACGGCAAATAAAGATAAATTGTAGAGGCCTTAGAATACTTTATATTTAGTTCAAAATTTTATAAGACCTGCCCAGATTATTCAATGGAGCAGGTCTTGCATTTCATTTTTTCAGGAAAACGATTAAGAGTTATTCTTTTGCACTTTCCTGTTTTGCATCTTCAAACTCAATATCGGCGTCTATAGATCCTTTGAAAGCTTCAATCCAGGCATTCTTAAAGATATTTAAGACTGTTGTCCAAACGCCAGATTCAACATTATTTAGGTCTCCTTCTAAAGGAACACGGGTGGCCAAAGTATCAGTGCCCTGGTTTTTGAGAGCGAACTTTAAAAAACCGACAAAACCTTCCCATAACTTCTTGAAAATTCCGCCATCATCATCTTTTTCAATAAGCTTAGTGTTAATCAACATGGGTTTTATATAACCTTTCAGAAATCCATTGGCTATAGCAAGTTCACTGTATAATTCAAAGGTTCCACTTTCAAAATCCACTCCCGCGTAGCGGCGGGTAATTTCGTTTAACGATGTAGCCTCAGCTTTTTTTAGACTAAATTCCATATCCATATCGGGAATTTGTTTTAGTAAATTTAGATTTCCATGAATTCCTACATCGCCACCGCCCATAGAAACAGCATTGGCCCATAAATGGGAAGGAAGTTCTTTTTCCCTGTCTACAACATTGCTGAGATTATGTGCTTTTAAACTAATTTTTTCTAAAAACAAACTAATTTGAGGCTCTGTAGATACTTCTACAAAATTCGCAGTTCCGTTATGTACTACAAAATGGTTTATATCTATAGGTACTAAATTGGTGAGAGCTTTAGTCCAGTCTTCAACATCTGCTTCATCTTTCTTTTCCTGGTTTTCAAAAATGTAGTTGAAATTAGGATCTTGCATCTCAATTTCACTCACAATTTTGCCTTTAAACAAAGAGCGCCAATCTATTGAAATATCACTATAAGGAAAGTCTAACAGCGGTTTTTCTCCCTGGGAGTTTTCTTCCATTAAGATTAAACCTTCAATTTGGTAAGCGCCACGCCAAAGGGAAAGATCAACATCTGAAACACTACCTTCATAGCCCGGAATATTATTGAGGGTTTTAGTAACATAATTTTCTAAAATATAGGGAAGTGCAATCCTACCAATAATCAATAGCACGACGATAAGAACTGGTAAGACATACCTTTTCTTAGTGTACTTTTTTCTTTTCTCATTTTTACTCATGCCCAGAAGTTTATGCTAAAATGAGATTAAAAATCAGTATGTTAAGTTAAAAAATTTTTAAAAATGCATCAGCAAAAAAAAGCTAAGGAATATTAACCGTATAGGACGCTTCAAAAGTTTTATTGGCTTCTAGAATTTCAATCCCTTCTTTGGTTTTTAGGTTTTGATCGGTGCCCTCAATATCGGCAATTCCTAGCCAGGGTTCAATGCAAACATAGGGTGCGCCCGGTTTAGCCCAAATTCCCAGGTTTTTAAAATCTGAATATTCTACTGATAAAATTGCACCAGAATTTTTACTTTTTAATGCAACTTTTTTAGACCTAATATTTTTGAAAATCAGTGCGTCTTTGGCAAAAAGCTCTTTATGTAGTCTAATTTTATCTTCGTTGTCTAATATTCCCTCGGTGTTATAACTTACCAGTCCATTTTTGCTTAAAACATGGGTTCGTAAGTCCATTTTTTGATCAAATTCCAGGTAATAATCTTCGTAAACTTCATTTTTACTAATAGGAGTATTAAACGCAGGATGCCCGCCCAGTGAAAAATAAAGGGGTTTTTCGTCTAAATTGAAAACTTGATGTTTAATTTTCAGGCTTTTTTCATCCAGAATAAATGAGATTTCAAACCTAAATTTAAATGGATAAATTTCTAAAGTTTTTTCTGAATATTCCAGTTGAAATGCTAAAGAATTTGAAGTTTTTTCCTTGAATTTAATTTCTTCATTATACCTAATAAACCCGTGTTTAGGCATTTTATAAGTTTTTCCGTCAAAAATATATTCCCCGTTTTTTAAGACACCAATTACTGGAAACAAATTAGGCGCCTGGCTTGCCCAAAATTCAGGATTTCCCTGCCATAAATGTTCTATTCCGGTTTCCAGGTTTTTAAGGCTGGATATTTCTGCGCCAATGGAATTTACGTTAATACTTAAGAACTCGTTCTGTAACTCGTGCATTTCAACAATTATTTTTTCTTTCTCCTGTTCGCATTTTTATCCCCGCGAGTTTTTGGCTTTTTATACTTTTTGGCAATTTCTCTTCGGTAAGATCCGCCAAGATTCTCTTTCCTGTTTTTTTCTTTCTTCTCGTGAAAAGCAGGGCCGGGAGCGTTTTCGTCCTTATTTTTCCCCGGGTTATTAATTTCAAAAACCTTAGGTTGCTCTTCCGGAATTAATTCTGAAGAAATTTCAATTTCCGCAGGTAATTCTTCCTGCGGAACTTCCATTTTCATCAGAGCTTCAATTTTTTCAAGTGATTCCAATTCAGCTTCCGTAGTCATTAATATCGAATTCCCTTCCTTTTCGGCCCTTCCGGTACGGCCAATTCGGTGCATATAATTTTCAGGATATTTTGGCGTATCAAAATTGATCACGTGGCTTACCGATTCAATATCAAGTCCACGAGCCATAACATCGGTTGCAACTAAAATTCGGCAAAATCCGCTGCCAAATTGTTTGATACTACGCAAACGATAATTTTGGGTTTTATTGGAATGAATAACCGTGCATTCATCATGGAAATACTGTTCTAATTCCGGGTAAAGTCGGTCGGCCATTCTTTTATAAGCCACAAAGATCAAGACCTTGGAGTAGGTTTCTTTATCGGCTAAAAGATGTTTTAGTAAATTTACTTTAGTATAGAAGTTCGGGATTTTATAACCGGTTTGTTTAATATTATCAAGGGGCGTTCCACTGGCAGCGACAGAAATAGTTTGCGGACTTTTAAAATTAGCCTCGATTAGATTTTCAACATTTTCAGTAATTGTTGCTGAAAACATAATGTTTTGTCGGTTCTGCGGAAGCAATTCAAAGATATTATTGATCTGAAATTTAAAACCCAGGTCTAACATCACATCTACTTCATCTATCACTAATTTTTGAATAGATTTTAACTGAAGCGCGCGTCTAAGTACAAGATCGTACAATCTTCCCGGTGTGGCTACCACAATATCCTGGCCCTGTAAAAGCGATTGATGCTGCGTGTTCATATTTACACCACCATAAATACCGGTGATACGAACATTCATATAAGCGGTTAGTTTTTCAATTTCTTCAACTACCTGCACCACAAGTTCGCGCGTAGGCACCAAAACCAGTACCCGCGGATTTTTTTGTTCCGAATATTTAAGCATTCGTAATATTGGAAGCATATAGGCAAAGGTTTTCCCGGTACCGGTTTGCGCGATGCCCACCATATCTTTCCCAGACATAATTGTAGAAAAAGATTCCTCTTGAATAGGTGTAGGCGTGTTAATGCCAATATCTTCCAGCGCATTGCGCAGGGGAGTGGTAATATTTAAATCCTGAAAAGTCACTAAATGAAGTTTTTATGAACCGGCAAAGTTAGTGAAACTCTAATTTAAAATTGCTCCTGGCAATTTTAAATTAGTTAGTTGAACTAATCCCGTGGCAGGACGGGAAATAATCTATAAAAGTTCTGAATTATTTTATTTTCAAAAACCGTCTTGCTGAACTTGTTTCAGCATCTAAGATGAATAAATGTAAAACTCAACTAAGACCTCCGATAGAAATCGGAGCAGGCTCTGAACCTAGTTCAGAGTGACGAGGAATTACAAACTTAGAATAAAATGAAAGCTCACAAGTTTTTCAATTCTATCAATAAGGAATCATTTCATTTATTTCGGTATTTTTGATAAAAATCATTTAGATGAAAAAGATTCTTGCCTTTACCGGTTCCAATAGTAGTACTTCCATTAATTTTCAGTTATTAACACATGTAGCTAATCGCATACAGGGGCACGAGGTGAAAGTTCAGGATTTTACCCAGTATGAATTACCAATTTATAGCGTCGATAGGGAAATGGAGAAGGGTATGCCTATAGGCGCCACCATAATTAATAATATTATTAAGGACCACGACGCATTGGTAATTGCGGTGAATGAGCATAATGGCAATGTTTCAGCTTACTTTAAAAATATAATCGATTGGCTTTCCCGATTAGACCGTAATTTCCTTGAGGGAAAAAAGATTTTATTGATCAGTACT
Organism: Salegentibacter sp. UBA1130; assembly: GCF_002311535.1. Classification (NCBI taxonomy): domain Bacteria; kingdom Pseudomonadati; phylum Bacteroidota; class Flavobacteriia; order Flavobacteriales; family Flavobacteriaceae; genus Salegentibacter; species Salegentibacter sp. UBA1130. The sequence goes on from NZ_DCAP01000031.1 coordinate 217,160, forward strand.
TCTCCCGGCAAACGTGGAGCCGCATCAGCTTTAGAATATACTAAGGGGATTTTACCAAGATTTGGCGGCGAGGTGATAGAAAGCTTCAGTTTACCTTCCTTTAATGATAATTTTAAAGACGGGAAGGTGCTAAATGAAGTACTGGATATGGGAATAGAAGATGTGTTAACCACTTTTTCTCATCAACTGGAAGAATAAAATTATCTCGCTTTTTTTATATTGAATTCTTCGTTGGCCTTGCCAATACTGGACAATTCAGTTTCAGATTTCCCTGTAAGTCCCATATCTTCCTTGTGTTTGTCTACCGGGCTTCCGAATAATATAAGCCAGGCTTCTTTTAGTGATTTAGCCTTCCAGATATCCTTGCCAACCTCAATCCATTCGTGGAAAACGAGGAAAAAAGGATTGTAGGAGTTTACCGGTTTGGTAATACCATAACGGGGTTTTTCATCTTCTTCCTGGAAAGTTCCGAAAATACGATCCCAGAATATAAAAGTAGAACCATAATTTTTATCCAGATATCTTTCATTTACCGAATGGTGTACCCGGTGGTGCGAGGGCGTAGTAAAGATATACTCGATTGGCCGGGGTAATTTTTTTATTAATTCGGTATGAATCCAGAATTGATAAAGTACTTCCAGTTGATGCACAATAAAGAACACCAAGGGATGAAAGCCTAACAATACTACCGGTAAAAAGAAAATGATCTTTAAATTCTGCGTCCAGGATAATCTAAAAGAAGTTGATAAATTATAATGTTCAGAAGAATGATGAACCACGTGTGTAGACCACCAAAAACGTTGTTCGTGAGCAAATCTATGTGCCCAATACCTGCTAAAATCCAATAATATTAAACATAATACATAAGACCACCAGGTATGTGGAATTTTAAACGGCGCCAGATTAAAAAAGAAAAGGAACACCATAAAGACTCCTATTTTCATAAACCCGTTCAGGATTAAATTACCAATCCCAATGGCTGTAGAAGCCAGGAAATCTTTCCCCGAATAAAGATTTTTGTACTTTTTTCTACCAATAAGGAATTCAAGTAAAACAAAAAAGAACATAAGTGGGGCCACAACCCAAATAACAGTAGTGAAATCAAGGTTTTCTATATCGGCTAAAGTAAGTTTTTCTGAATCTGTAAACATTGAAAATATTGGATCTTTATATTGAATTTTGCGCTTGGGAGGACTTGTCTTAATATTAAACTTTTTTCCTGCGATTTCAAAAGTATTTTTAGTTAATTTTTTTTCTGCTTTAATAAGGCTTTGTTTTCAATTAAATTTTTGGCAAAATCACAAAAGATTTTAAATATGTGCTACGTTAAATTGTTCTTACCTTTGCGCCCAAAATTGAAGCCAGGTGCGTACTAAACTAACTTATACTTTAGAAAAGCCGTTAAAATTCAAACAGCAACTCTTGCAATGGAGTAAGCAGTTTGAAGAAATTGCCTGGCTGGACAGCAATAATTACCATCAGGAGCATGGCGAATTTGATGCTTTGCTGGCTGTGGGCGCATTTACCGCAATAAAAACCGATTACCACCAGGCTTTTGCCACACTTCAGGAATACCAGCAAACCACTAAAGATTGGATTTTCGGTTACCTGTCTTACGATCTTAAAAATGACGTGGAAAGACTTTCTTCTAAAAACCACGACGGATTGGATTTCCCGGATCTCTATTTTTTTCAGCCTCAAAAACTATTCTTGCTGAAAGGAGACCAGTTGGAAATGCATTATTTAAATATGCTGGACGATGAAATTGAAGAAGATTTTACCGAGATTTCAAATCTATCAATAAACCAGATTGAAACCGGAAAACCGGAAACCGAAAACCCGGAATCAAAAATACAGGCTAGAATCTCTAAAGAAGAATATCTTCAAAAAGTCGAAAAAATGCTCGCTTATATCCAGCGCGGCGATATTTATGAAGCAAATTTTTGCCAGGAATTTTTTGCTGAAAATAGAGAGATTGAGCCTTTTAAAGTTTTTCAGGACCTTAATGATCTCTCGGGCCCGCCATTTGCGACTTTTCTCAAACTGGAAGAACATTATTTGCTTTCGGCTTCGCCAGAGCGCTATTTAAAGAAATCAGGATCAAAATTAATTTCCCAACCTATAAAGGGCACAGCCAGGCGCTCGCAGAATTCAGAAGAAGATATCAAAATTGCCGAGGAGCTTTCCAAAGACCCGAAGGAGCAATCTGAAAATGTGATGATCGTAGACCTGGTGCGAAATGACCTCTCTAAAATTGCGAAAATAGCCAGTGTAAATGTAGATGAACTTTGCAAGGTTTATTCCTTTAAACAAGTGCATCAAATGATTTCTACAGTTTCTGCGGAACTTGATGACGGCATTCCGCCGGTAGAAGCTTTACGAGCAACATTTCCTATGGGAAGTATGACGGGGGCGCCAAAGATTTCAGCAATGAAAATTATTGAAGAGCTGGAAGAAACAAAACGCGGACTCTACAGTGGTGCCGTGGGTTATTTTACTCCAAACGGCGATTTCGATTTTAACGTGGTTATACGCAGTATTTTATATAACTCGGCGAAAAAATATGTGTCTTTTTCGGTTGGAGGCGCAATTACTGCCGGTTCTAAACCGGAGAAAGAGTATGAGGAATGCCTGTTAAAGGCAGCCGCAATGCGGCATGCTTTAGAATAAATTTTTCAAGAATTTCAAATAATCTTGGCCAAAAAGGTATTTTAAAGTCCTCCCTTTCGGGGAGGATTTAGGAGGGGCTTTTCGTATCTTTGATTTTCTATGGAAAAAGCTTTCAAAAATGAGATCAAATCTCAATTCCCGTACTTGTGTAACACCAGGCTTTTGCTTGCAGTAAGCGGCGGGGTAGATAGCGTGGTACTGGTCCATTTATGTAATTCGGCTAAACTTGATTTTGCTTTAGCACATTGCAATTTTAACCTTAGAGATGAAGAAAGTGATGCCGATGAAGATTTTGTAACCGACCTTGCAAAAAGGTTAAAAGTGAAGCTTTTTGTAGAGAATTTTGATACCGAGCAATACGCTAAAGATAATGGCCTATCCATTCAAATGGCGGCACGAGATCTTAGGTATGAATGGTTTGAAGAATTAAGAATAAAACATCAATTTGATTATACCCTCACGGCTCATCACGCGAACGATAGTTTAGAAACTTTTTTTATTAATTTATTACGAGGTGCCGGTCTGGAAGGTTTAAGCGGTATAAATGCTGACAGTAATAAGATAATAAGACCTTTGCTTAATTTCTCCCGAAAAGAAATAGAAGCTTACGCGAGAGATAATAATATTGCCTGGCGAGAAGATAGCACGAATGCTTCTACAAAATACCTTCGGAATAAAATTAGGCACGAGCTTGTACCTGTTTTAGAAGAAATAAATCCGCAGTTTTTAGAAACTTTTTTAATAACTCAATCTCATTTAAAAGAAAATGAGGAATTGGTAGAGGATTATATGAGTTTGCTCTACCCAAAAATTATAGGTAAAACAAAATACGGTTACAGCCTGGATATAAATTATCTTAAAAAAGTACCGAATACTTCAGCCATTTTATACCAATTGCTTAAATCTTTCGGCTTTACCGAATGGAACGATGTTTACAATTTATTAGATGCACAACCGGGAAAAATGGTTTTTTCAGCATCACACAGGTTAATAAAAGATCGGGATTATTTGCTGCTTACCGAAATTGATAAAACGGAAAATAAAACTTATAAAATTGCGAAAAATGAAGATTTTGCAATGTTGCCAATGGGAACTTTTTCATTTTCAGAAGTTAAAGAAATAACAGAAAAAACTTCAAATTGTATTTATGTAGATCCTGAAAAATTGGATTATCCGCTCATGGTAAGAAAATGGCAGGAGGGCGATATATTTTATCCTTTTGGGATGAAAGGAAAGAAGAAGTTAAGCGACTTCTTTAAAGACAAAAAATTATCTTTGCCCGAGAAAGAAAACAGCTGGTTGCTGTGCTCTGGCGAAAAAATTGTTTGGGTGATTAATCAGCGTGCCGACAGGCGTTTTTCAATTACTTCACCCGATCAAAAAATTATAAAAATCACTTTCAGTTTATGAAATATCTGGCGAGTCTGCTCTTATTTTTTATTCCATTTATCCAATTACAGGCACAATATTTTGACGAGGGGAGCGGAGATTCCCAAATGGCAGATCCCATAAGCTGGGAAGCTTCCGTAGAAAAGGAAAACGATAGTATCTTCACGCTTATTTTTACTGCAAATCTTGAAGATGGCTGGCATTTATATTCGCAAAAGGAAGCCGATATTGATATTGCGCCTATCGCCACGACTTTCTCTTATAATAATACTGAAGAAAATTTTGAACTTATTGGTGAAACTACAGAGCCAGATATAGAACCTATTTACGACAAGGTTTTTGAAGCCGATATCACCTATTTTGAAGATGAAGCGGTTTTTAGGCAACAAATAAAAGTACAGCCTGAAAGTGATCCTGAAATTATTGCCGAAATTTATTTCTCTGTTTGTGATGATGAAAAATGTTTGCCTCCGGAAACCGAACGTTTCAATATTTCTCTTGAAGACAATGAAATAACCGCAGGTTTTACCGACCTGGAAATTTCTGAAAAAGACAAAGAACTTACCGAAGCATTAAACATTAATGTTTCAGGAATGGAAAAATTTGCCCCTGAAGAGGAAGAGGGCAATAATTTTCTAAATATTTTTCTGCTTGGTTTTATTGGTGGTTTAATCGCTTTGCTTACACCTTGTGTTTTTCCTATGATTCCGCTTACGGTTTCATTTTTTACCAAGGGCGCTAAAAACCGACAAAAAGGATTGGTTAACGCGATTTTATACGGTTTTTTCATATTCATTATCTATGTTTTGCTCAGCTTACCTTTTCATTTACTGGACAGTGTAAATCCTGAAATTCTCAATAATATCTCCACAAATGTTACGCTGAATATTATTTTCTTTATCATTTTCATCATTTTCGCGTTCTCTTTTTTCGGTTATTATGAGATCACCTTACCGAGTTCCTGGAGTAATAAGATGGACGATAAAGCTTCTAGCGTGGGAGGTTTTGTAGGCATCTTTTTTATGGCACTTACATTAGCTTTAGTTTCTTTTTCCTGTACCGGCCCTATTTTAGGTTCACTCCTTGGTGGATCGCTTACCAGTGATGGTGGTGCGATGCAGCTTTCTATGGGAATGGGTGGTTTTGGTCTTGCGCTGGCGCTTCCTTTTGCACTTTTCGCTCTATTTCCTAACTGGCTTAATTCTTTGCCAAAAAGTGGCGGTTGGCTAAATACGGTAAAAGTAACCTTAGGTTTTATAGAATTAGGACTGGCCTTTAAATTCCTTTCTAACGCCGATCTTGTGGAACATTGGGGACTTCTAAAGCGTGAAATTTTCCTTGGAATATGGATTCTTGTAGGTTTAGGACTTATGGCTTATTTATTCGGATTTATTCGTTTTCCTCACGATGGGCCTAAAAAGAAAATCAGTAAAGTTAGATTTGGTGTGGGCGTGCTTACTTTCTTATTTGTACTTTATTTAATTCCCGGTTTAACCAATACTTCTGCAGCCAACCTTAAATTATTAAGTGGTTTTCCTCCACCATTATTTTATAGCATTTACGACAAAGGTACCGAAGCACCTTTAGGCCTGGAAGCATACAAAGACTGGGATAAAGGCCTTGAAGCCGCCCGGGAGCAAAACAAACCTATAATCCTGGATTTTACCGGTTGGGCCTGTGTAAACTGCCGGAAAATGGAGGAGCAGGTTTGGAGTAATCCAGAAGTTTTTGACGTTTTAAATGAAGAATATATTCTTATTTCCCTGTATGTAGACGATAGAAAGGAACTCCCCGAGGCAGCGCAGTTTAATTATCTAAAACCAAAAGGAGGAATAAAACCTATTGAAACTATTGGTGATAAATGGGCAACTTTTCAAACCCTTAATTTTAAAAATAATTCCCAACCATTTTATGTGTTGCTGGATAATGATGTAAATCTTCTTAACGAACCTGTTGGTTACACGCCAAACGAGTCAGAATATCTTACCTGGCTTCAAGAAGGTCTTACTAAATTCCAGGAGACAGCGGTAAAATAATCTAAAGCGGGTTAAGCCAGGAAGGCATAAAAGGGAAAATGTTTTTAATTTAGAAGCAGGCCTTGACGCATTTAAAACTCGATTATCGACTAAAATTCCTTTAGGTTTGTCGGGGTAATTTCTATCTTAGGGGCTTAAAATATCCCTTAACTATGAAATTACTCCGTTTAAGTTTTATTCTTCTGTTTTTGAGTTTTTTACCCGTTCATCTTATTTCACAAGAAGAATATGATGTAAAAGAACATTATAACAAAACAGAAGTAGATATCCCAATGCGGGACGGAACTTTGTTACACACTACCATCTATTCCCCAAAAGATACTACTAAAGAATATCCTATTTTAATGCAACGAACTCCATATAGCTCCCGGCCTTATGGAAAAGATCAATTTCGTTCGCTTATTAGCCCGAATGAATATCTGATGAAAGAAGGGAATATAGTGGTTTACCAGGATGTACGGGGCCGCTGGATGAGTGAAGGGAGGTATGATAATATGCGGGCAATTATTCCGAAAAAATCTGGAAATGAATTTGACGAATCCAGCGATACTTATGATACTATTGAATGGCTTATTGAGAATGTAGATAATAATAATGGTAGGGTAGGAACCTGGGGAATTTCGTATCCCGGTCACTACGCTGTTGCTTCTTTAGTAGATGCTCACCCAGCTCTAAAAGCCTCATCTCCACAAGCCGGAATAGGTGATTTCTTTTTTGACGATTTTCATCACAATGGGGCTTATTTATTGAGTTACTGGAGAGCAACCGCACTTTTTGGATATGACAAAACCAGCCCTACTACCGAAGCCTGGTACGAATTGCCGGGTCTTGGTACCCAGGATCAGTACCAGTTTTTTTTAGATGTGGGACCACTTAGTAATCTGGACGAATATTATGGAGAAGACAATATATTTTGGCAACAACTAAAAGAGCATCCAAATTATGATGAATTTTGGCAGAGTCGCGGGATTATTCAGCATTTAGAAGATATTGAACCCGCCGTAATGGTTGTGGGCGGATTGTTTGATGCTGAAGATCTTTACGGTCCTTTTAATACTTACAAGAAAATTGAAGAAACCAGTGATAATTATAATATCATGGTTTTTGGCCCGTGGAGCCACGGCGATTGGGCGAGACAAACCGAAAGGCAGGCTGTAGGAAATGTTTATTTTGGCGATAATATTTCTGAAAATTATCAAAGAAATATTGAAACAAAATTCTTTAACCACTTTTTAAAAGAAGACGGCGATGGTGATGTAGATCTAGCTGAAGCTTATGTTTACGATACCGGAGCCCGAAAATGGAATTCTTATGAAGCCTGGCCTCCAAAAGAAGCAGAATCTAAAGTTTTTTACCTGGGAGATAACCAGGAATTAACCAACGAAGCTACCAATAATGAAGAAAGCTTTGTAAGTGACCCTGCAAAACCTGTATCATATAATAATGAAATTAAAGCGGTGTTCACTCCAAGAGAATATATGACAGGCGACCAGCGTTTTGCCGCCAGGAGACCAGATGTTTTGGTTTTTGAAACCGAAGTACTGGAAGAAGATATGAAACTTACCGGTGAGATTTTGGCACGTTTAAACGTGGCAACCACAGGAACTGCGGCAGATTGGGTGGTAAAAGTAATAGATGTTTACCCGGCCGACTCAGAAGATTACGAAGAAACCATGGACCATCTTGATATGGACAACTACCATATGATGGTGCGTAGTGAAGTGATGCGAGGCAGATTTAGAAACAGTTTTGAAAATCCCGAGCCATTTGAGCCTAACAAGAAGACCCCGGTAAATATTACGCTGCAGGATATTAACCATACCTTTAAAAAAGGACATAAATTACAAATTCAGGTGCAAAGTACCTGGTTTCCGCTTATAGACAGAAATCCTCAAACTTTTGTGCCAAATATTTTTGAAGCCGAAGAAGAAGATTTTCAGAAACAAACCCACACCATTTATGGAGATTCTGCAATAGAATTTTCAATATTAAAAGAATAGCCTATGAGTATTAGATTTATTCATAAAATCCTTCTAATCAGTTTCCTGTTTTTAGGTATTTCATGTAGTCAAAAAGAAGGAAATTATTCCGAAGAAGAAATAGCAGAACATTCGGCAGAATTAAATGAATATTTTGAAAAAGAATTTCAAAAAGACGTGGAAGAATCGCCTATGATGCAAACCCAATTGGGACAAAAAACCAATTATGGGAAGTGGGACGATTTTTCACACCTTAAATATGCCGAAGATCGAAAAAAAGCTAAAAAGCGTTTAGAATATTTAAAGAAAGTAGATGCTTCAGCCCTAAACGAGCAAACGCGTTTGAGTTACGATTTATACCTTCAGAAATTAGAAAATGAAGTCGCCGATTATGATTTTCGGTTTTATAATTATCCGGTAAACCAGATGTTTGGGCGCCATGCCGAGCTGCCAGCTTTTTTAATTAATATGCACCGTATAGATTCTATAAGCGATGCCGAAGCTTATATATCCAGGCTAAAGGGGATTCCCAAGGTTATGGAAGAGGTTATTGGAAATCTAAAAATTAGGGAACAAAATGGGATTGTTCCGCCGGTTTTTGTTTTTGACAGGGTTTTGGAATCCAGTAGAAATGTAATTAAAGGCAAACCCTTCGGCAAATCTGTAGAAAACAGTGCCTTACTCAACGACTTTAAATCTAAGCTATCTAAGCTGGAAATTACAAAAGCGCAGGAAAAAGAACTCATTTCAAAAGCTGAAAATGCTCTGGTTAAAGAAGTAAAACCCGCTTACGAAAATTTAATTTCTTTTCTGGAAACTCAACAAAAACGTGCAAATAATGATGCTGGCGCGTGGAAATTTCCAAAAGGAGACGAGTTTTATGCCAATGCTCTTAAAAGAACTACAACTACTAATCTTTCGGCCCAGGAAATTCATCAAATAGGGTTGGATGAAGTAGCACGTATTCACGGCGAAATGGAAAAAATAAAAGAAGAGGTAGGCTTTGAAGGCACACTACAGGACTTCTTTGAGTTTATGCGTACTAATGAGCAATTTTATTACGCCAACGATTCTCTTGGTAAACAAAAATATCTTGCTGAAGCTACCGAAATTATAAACACAATGAAGGCGAATTTAGTCGAACTTTTTCTCACAGAACCTGAAGCAGAACTGGTAGTAAAAGCGGTAGAACCTTTTAGAGAAAAAAGTGCCGGGAAAGCATTTTACCAACAACCTGCAAAAGATGGTTCAAGGCCGGGAACTTATTATGCTAATTTATACGATATGGCTGCTATGCCTACTTACCAAATGGAAGCTTTGGCATACCACGAAGGTATCCCAGGCCACCATATGCAAATTGCCATAGCCCAGGAGTTGGAGGATATTCCGCAGTTTAGAAAGTTTAGTTTTTACACCGCTTATGTGGAAGGTTGGGGCCTCTACAGCGAATTATTACCAAAGGAAATAGGGTTTTACAAAGACACTTATTCTAATTTTGGTAGATTGGCAATGGAACTCTGGCGTTCTTGCAGGCTAGTGGTAGATACGGGAATTCACGCTAAAAAATGGACCAGGCAGGAAGGAATAGAATATTATAAAGCGAATACGCCCAATGCAGAAAGTGACTGCGTGAAAATGGTAGAACGACACATTGTTATGCCGGGGCAGGCTACAGCCTATAAAATAGGAATGAATAAAATACTGGAGTTAAGGGAAGAAGCAGAACAAAAACTAGGTGATGATTTTGATATTAGGGAATTCCATGATGTAATTCTATTAGATGGAGCTTTACCTTTGAATATTCTGGAAGAAAAAGTAGATAACTGGATTTCCGGTAAAACCAACTAAAAAAAATAATTTGAAAACTCAAAAAGAAGATTTAAAAACGGTAGCTATTGTTAATAATAACGGGAGTGAACTCCAGGTTCTTAACTATGGTGCTGCTGTTATAAGCCTTAAAATAAAAGATAAGGCCGGGAATAAAGTGAATGTGGTGGTTAGCCCGCGGGCAGAAGAATTTATAACTTCGGCCTATAAAGAGCATAATAAATGTTTTGGTGCTTCGGTGGGGCGTTATGCCGGTAGAATTTCCAATGGGGAGTTTCAGTTGGATAATACTACCTATAAATTAAATGAAACCAATAATGTTCATCTTCACGGCGGCGAGAATGGATTTCAGTATAAAATATGGAAAATTGAAGAAGAGGAAGTGGCGCCCAATCCTTCAGTAAAACTAACTTATTTCAGCAAGGACGGGGAAGAATATTATCCTGGGAATTTACAGGTTGAGGTTAAATATACGCTTACTGAAAATGATGAATTGCTTATAGAATATTCGGCTAAAACCGATAAAAAAACTGTGATTAATCTTACCAATCATACTTATTTTAACCTTAATGGAGGTGGCAGTATAAGCGATCATTTTTTAAAGATTGAAGCTGAAAAAATCCTTGAAGTAGATAAAAACTTATTGCCTACCGGTAATTTAACCAAACTTAAAAAGCATCCTAAAAACTTTATTGAAGGTAAATTAATTGGAAACAGGAGCCTGGATGATACCTATGTTTTAAAATCTGATAAAGATGAAGTTGCGGCAAGGCTTTTTGCTCCTTTAACCGGAATAAAGATGGAAGTAAAAACCAATCAAAAAGCACTGGTGGCTTATGCTCCAGAAAACCTTCCGGAAGATTTGAATTACCATACCGAAATCGCTGAAGAATATCCTTCGTTATGTTTAGAGGCACAAAATTTCCCTGATGCTCCTAATTTTAGAAACTTTCCTGAAGCGGTTTTAAAACCGGGAGATCAGTACTACAATTGGATCTCATATAACTTCTCGGTTAGCGGTCAATAATAAGTTTATGCCTTAAGTAGGATCAAAACTCATATATAATTTTATATTTAACAAAATTTTTAAATAAGCTATGGTTGGAATTTTATCATTCATTGGTTTTACCCTATTAGTGGCTGTAATTGCCTATTTAGCCACCAGAAAAACCGATGAAAGTACAAGTGATGGATATTTTCTTGGTGGAAGGAGCCTTACTGCAGGAGTTATTGCAGGTTCGGTTTTACTCACAAATTTATCTACAGAACAAATTGTAGGTTTAAATGGCCAGGCTTTTAGTGAAGGAATTTTAGTAATGGCCTGGGAAACCCTTGCAGCCATAGCCATAGTAATAACCGCATTATTCTTACTACCACGTTATTTAAAAGGAGGGCTAACCACAGTACCACAATTTTTAGAAAAACGTTTTGATAGAGGAACCAAAACCCTGGTTTCGGCGCTATTCCTATCGGGGTATATGATTATTTTCTTACCTATTGTTTTGTATTCCGGTGCATTAGCAATTAGTACGATGTTCGGAATTCCTGAAATGTTGGGAGTTAGTGCAAATACCGCCTTATGGCTTACGGTATGGGGGATAGGGATCGTAGGATCTATTTACGCAATTTTTGGAGGGTTAAAAGCTGTAGCAGTTTCAGATACTATTAATGCTGTAGGTTTACTCGTAGGAGGTTTGTTAATTCCCATTTTTGGACTTATGGCTATTGGAGACGGCGGAATTATTAATGGGCTGGAAGTTTTAGTAGATTCTAATCCCGAGAAGTTTAATTCTATTGGAGGGCCTGAAGCTTCGGTTCCTTTTTCAACAATATTTACCGGAATGATGCTTGTGCAATTATTTTACTGGGGAACCAACCAGGCAATTATTCAGCGAGCTCTGGCGGCTAAAAACCTTAGGGAAGGCCAAAAAGGTCTAATGCTAGCTGCTTTTATAAAGATTCTCGGGCCAATTATCGTAGTTCTTCCGGGTATTATTGCCTGGCATATGTTTCAGGGCGATTTAGAGAATGCCGACCAGGCATATCCTGCTTTGGTAAATGCGGTACTACCACCGGTGCTTACAGGATTTTTTGCGGCTGTACTTTTCGGTGCAATTTTGAGTTCTTTCAATTCAGCATTAAACAGTTCGGTTACCCTTTTTGGAATAGATATTTACAAACAATATTTTAACCAGGAAGCCAGTGAAGCGAAAGTAGTAAAACAAGGAAAACGCTTTGGAATATTCCTGGCCATTGGAGCTATGCTTATTGCGCCTTTTATAGCCAATGCGCCCCAGGGGCTTTTTGGGTATTTGCAGGAAGTAAACGGAAGTTACAGTATTCCAATTTTAACTATTGTTATTGTAGGTTATCTTACTAAACGAATTCCAGCGATTGCGGCTAAAGTGGCTATTTTTAGTGGGGTTGGGTTCTATTTAATCTATTTAGGACTAAAGTATTTTGTGGTAGGAGAAGATGCACTACCGCATTACCTTCACGTAATGGCGATATTATTTGTTCTGAACGTACTTATTATGTTTATAATCGGTAAATGGAAACCAAGAATTGAACCTTTTATTTTAGATTATACCAGGCAGGTAGATATTCAACCCTGGAAACTGGTAAAACCGGTTGGGCTTGGAATTGTGGTACTCGTGGTATTTATCTATGTATATTTTGCTCAATAATTAAGTGCAAAATCCGAGCTTAAAGAATTTTTATATCTTAGTTTAAACTTCAATTTTTAATGAAACCGTTTCAAAAGGATTTCTACATTCAAGAAGATAAAATGTACGTGGCTACAGACTGCGTAATTTTTGGATTTGATGAAGGAAACCTGAAGCTTCTCATTTTTAAAAGAAGGGTTAAACCACTTATGGGAACCTGGTCTCTTATAGGAAGTTTTGTGAAATTGGATGAAGATGTGAAAGAAGCCGCAAAACGTGTTTTAAAGGAAATAACCGGCCTGGAAAACGTGTTTATGGAAGAACTAAAAACCTATGGCACCACGTTTCGTGATCCTGGATATAGAACTATTTCTATTGCCCAGTATGCTTTAATAAGAATTGGCGAGTATGATAAGGAACTGGTAGAGAGACATGGAGCGCATTGGTATGATATAGAAGATGTGCCAGATTTGGTGCTGGAACATAATCAAATGGTAAAAGATGCCCTGCTTAGAATACGCAGAAAAGCCAGGTATAAACCCATAGGATTCGAATTACTTCCAGAGAAATTTACCATTCCACAATTACAAAAGCTTTATGAGGCCGTTTATCATAAAGAAATCGATTCCCGAAACTTTAGAAAAAAAGTACTTTCCTTAAATGTGTTGGTTAAATTAGACGAAAAAGATATGTCTACTTCGCGGCGCGGTGCATTTTTATACAAATTTGACCGCAAAAAATACCTGAAACTTCAAGAGTCCGGCTTCAATTTTGAAATCGCCTAATTGAAGTTTTTTCTTCTAAAATGTGTTAAGAAAATTTTAAAAAAAATCTATTCCGAAAAATTTGTTTTCTGAAAATTAATTGTAAATTTTACGTTTATAATAATTTGCGAAGAAAAGATAGTTGTGGAATACATATTTGAGTCAATCGTTTTTCCTTCAGCCTTGTTTTTATAATTAAAGTCTTATTCCCGGTGAGTTTCACCTGAATTTTGACTTTTCTATTTTCTATTTTATTATACCAACTTAATATATAAATAATGGACAAGAAATTCACAAGACGTAATGCGTTAAAAAGTATAGCCATTGGTTCAGGGGTTTTGAGCCTGGGTGGAGTAGCATCTTCTTTTGCTGCTATGAAATATATAGATAACAACAGCTTACCTAATAGAAAAAAGAACAATGTTAAGCATTCGGTTTGCCGATGGTGTTTTCAGAATATTCCTTTAGATGAATTTGCAAAAACCTGTGCGAGTATGGGAATTCAGGCAATAGATCTTTTAAAACCTTCAGAATGGGATACAGTGGAAAAATATGGCCTGGTTTGTTCTATGGCAACAGACGATTTTGCCAGTATTGAAAATGGATTTAATGAGCCAAAAAACCATAAAGATCTTCAGGAAAAATATAAGGGTTTAATTGATAAAGCTTCAAAACATAACATTAAAAACGTAATTGTTTTCTCGGGAAATAGACGCGGAATGGATGAGAAAACCGGAATTAAAAATTGCTCAAAAGGTTTAAAGCCGCTGCTTAAATACGCTAAAAAGAAAAATGTAAACCTGGTAATGGAGTTGCTTAACAGTAAGGTTAATCATCCAGATTATATGGCAGATCATACCGAATGGGGTGTTGCCCTGGCTGAAGAAATGGGAGCAGATAACTTTAAATTGCTCTACGACATTTACCATATGCAGGTAATGGAAGGAGATATTATTGCTACAATTAAAAAGCACCATAAACACATAAATCATTATCACACTGCCGGAGTTCCCGGTCGTAACGAAATTGGTGATACCCAGGAACTTTTTTATCCTGCAATTATGAAAGCCATTGTAGAAACCGGTTTTGAAGGTTTTGTTGCCCAGGAATTTATTCCTACCAATTCCGATGAAATTTCTTCATTAAAGAAAGCTATTGAAATTTGTGATGTTTAAAATTTATATATGAAGAAGAGATTTTTGCTGAGTTTTATATTTTTTGTAATCAGTTTTATAAGTTTTGCCCAGGAAAAAGAAGATGTTTACGTAGATAATGAAGGCCTGATGCGTTGGGGGCATAACGATGCAGAAGTCAAAGGTTTTGGAGTCAATTATTCGGTACCTTTTGCGCACGGCTATCGAAGTGGTGAGAAATTAGGTATAGATCTAAAAAAAGCGATAGATAAGGATGTTTATCATTTTTCCCGACTCGGTTTTGATCTTTATAGAATTCACGTTTGGGATACTGAAATTAGTGATGAAGAAGGCAATTTAATAGTAAACGAACATCTCGAGTTATTTGATTATTTATTGAAAAAGCTCAAGGAACGTGATATAAATTTCGTGGTTACACCCATTGCCTATTGGGGAAATGGCTGGCCGGAACCCGATGAAGATACTCCCGGATTTTCTAACAAATACGAAAAAGCCGGAAGCTTAACTGAGCCCGGTGCTATTAAAGCTCAGGAAAATTATTTGAAGCAATTCCTGAATCACGTGAATCCGCATACGGGCGTAGCTTATAAAAATGAGCCAAACCTTATTGCTTTTGAAATTAGCAACGAACCGCACCATAAAGGAGAGCCTGAAGAAGTGCAGGAATTCATTGAGAAAATGGTGAAATCAATGAAAAGCACCGGCTCTAAGAAACCAATTTTCTATAATGTAAGTCATAGTATTCATCTCGCCGAATCTTATTTTGATGCTGGAATAGATGGCGGAACTTTTCAATGGTACCCAACAGGATTGGGGTTTCAGAAGGAATTGGAAGGGAATTTGTTACCAAATGTAAACGATTATCATATTCCGTTTAATGATGTAATTGAAGAAAATAACGCGGCGAAACTCGTGTACGAATTTGATGCCGCCGATGTGATGAAATCTTATATCTATCCTGCAATGGCAAGGAGTTTCCGGGAAGCCGGAATCCAGATAGGAACTCACTTCGCTTACGATCCTACTTATTTGGCGTTTGGAAATACCGAATACAATACGCACTATATGAACCTGGCCTACACGCCACAAAAAGCCCTTTCCTTAATGATTGTGGGAGAGATTTTTCATCAGGTTCCTGTAAATAGTGATTTTGGTATTTATCCAGAAAACCTGGAATTTCAGGATTTTACGATTGATTATGAAAAGGATCTCGCGGTATTAAATTCTGAAGAAAAATTTATTTATACCAATACGAATGATAATCAGCCAAAATCCTTAAAAAACCTCAAGCAAGTTGCCGGTTTTGGTAATTCTGAAGTGGTTAAATATGAAGGTAAAGGCGCCTATTTTCTCGATAAATTAGACGACGGTGTTTGGCGATTGGAAGTAATGCCTGATGCTATTTTGGTCGATAATCCTTTTGGAAGCAACAGCCTTGAAAAAACCGTTGCGGTGATCAAATGGAATGAATGGGAAATGACTTTAGATTTTGCCGGTTTAAATGAAGACTTTAGCCTGAAAGTTTTAAACAAAGACAATGAGTTTACACCTGAAGTTAAGGGGAAAACTTTTAAAATTCGTCCCGGAACTTATCTTTTGAAAAATAAAGGAGCCGAAATTGATGAAAATTCAGATATAAATTTAAGGTTCGAGCTGGAAGAGTTTACCGCTCCCGAAAGTACCGTAGCGCAAACTTATGTTATGCACCATCCGATAAAAGAACTTACCGAGAATTCTTCAGCAGAAATTAATGCAGAGATCGTTTCAGACAAAGAAATAGAAAAAGTAGAAGCCTGGCTGCAAAACGGGAATACTTATGAAGCTATTGAGCTTAAGAATAATAACGCTTATAATTATTCGGCGGAAATTCCGGAAAATGTGTTGAAAAATGGCTTTTTGGAGTATCGAATTATCGTTACTACTAATAAAGGAAAAGAAACTTTCCCCGGTGAAGTTTCTGGAAGTCCTGAAGATTGGGATTTTTATTTTGAAGAGGTATATACCACACAAATTGTAAAAGAGACTAAACCGCTTTATATTTTTAATGCTTCAGAAGACGAAGATTATGTAGTAGGCGAGTGGAGCCCTGAAAATAAGCTCGTGCCAACTGATATTCCGGGCGAAGCAGAATATCAGGTAAAAGTGGAGAAACTTTTTGAAAAAGATGTTGAAAACCCTGAGGCAGAACCGGTTTACGATTACTCTTTTCGATATAATTTCAATAGAAAAATTACGGGTCGTAAAAGCGAGTTAAATTCCAAAAATAGCCTTGTGATCAAAGCCAGAGCATTAACCGAAAGAACAGATAAACTTCAAATTGCCTTGGTAATGAAAAACGGAGCGGCTTTTGGAACTACATTAGATCTTGACCAGGAGACCAAAACTTATAAAATTGATCTTTCCGCTTTAAAACCGGTTAAAACAGTGAGTCTGCCAAGACCTTATCCTTCATTTTTACCGTTTTATTTCGAACATTCTTATGAAGGCGATTTTGAATTAGAAAATACAGAAGCGCTGCAATTTTCAATCGGCCCGGGAATTGAAGATATTAAGCTGGAAAAGCCGCAGGGAGTTGGGATTATTTCGGTGAGTTTGGAATAATAAAATGAAAAAGGCGGTTTGAATAAACTTCATTCGTCAAGCTGAACTTGTTTCAGCTTCTAACTTGTTCTAATTGCTAGCATCTTAGATTCTGAAATGAATTCAGAATGACGAGTTAAAAATATTTTCCTTCCTACAAACAAAAATGCCTTTTGAAAATTTTCAAAAGGCATTTTTTATCTAATCTAAACCAGAGACTATCCGCATTTGGAAGAGCCGCAATCCTGACAGGTAAGGCAGCCTTCCTGATAGATAAGATTAGATGAATTACAATTGGTACATTTTTGTTTCTTGGCAACGGTACCATCGGCGATAAAGCGTTTTAGCGCCCTGGCAACTCCGTTTTTCCAGGTGTTTATAGATTCACTGTCTAGCTGCAGGCTGCTTATTAAATCTACAACCTTTTCAATTGGCATCCCGTGTCTAAGCGTGGTAGAGATCAATTTAGCATAATTCCAGTATTCCGGGTTGAATTTATGCGATAAGCCTTCTATAGTTGTCTTGTAACCTCGTTTGTTTTCATATTGGAAATCGTAACGAGAAGTTCCATCTTCATTTCTAGCTTTTATAATTGTCCCTTCAGTTACCCAGCGTGGAAGCAGAATTCCTTCTTCATCATCGGCAAAACCGGTGAAGATCTCGTAAGGTCTATCGTCAATTAAGCCAATGAAAGCAATCCATTTGTCTTTGTTATTCTGAAAACGAACCACATCTGCAGTTAAGCTTTGCGGACGAGTAGTTGGGAATGGCGTATTGTTTTCTTCTTCAGCCTCTTCTTTTTTCTCTTCGTTAGAAATTAGAACTCCAGAGCGAGAACCATCACGATACACGGTAACTCCTTTGCAACCGGCTTGCCAGGCTTCTAAATATAGCTGACCAACCAATTCTTCGGTAGCATCGTTTGGTAAATTAATGGTCACACTAATAGAGTGATCTACCCATTTTTGTACAGCTCCCTGCATTCTTACTTTACTCAGCCAATCAACATCGTTAGAAGTGGCTTTGTAGTAAGGAGAAGCTTTTACAAGTTTGTCCAGCTCGGCTTGTGTATAATCATCGGTTATTTCGTGGCCATTAACCTTCATCCATTCTTTAAATCGATGGTGGAAAACCACGTATTCTTCCCAGGAATCGCCAACTTCATCTACAAAATCTACACGGGAATCTTTATCGTTAGGATTTACTTTTCTTCTTCGTTTGTAAACAGGCATAAATACCGGCTCAATTCCAGAACTGGTTTGCGTCATTAAACTCGTAGTACCTGTAGGAGCAATAGTAAGTAAAGCAATATTACGGCGGCCGTATTCCAGCATATCATAATACAATTTCTCATCTGCCTCTTTAAGTCGAAGAATAAAAGGATTTTCTTTTTCTCTTTCTGAATCAAAAATTCCGAAAGCACCTCTTTCTTTTGCTGCATAAACTGAAGCTCTGTAAGCTTCAATAGCGATGTGCTTATGGATTTTTACTGAAAAATCTACACCTTCATCACTTCCGTATTTAATACCTAAAGCGGCAAGCATATCACCTTCAGCAGTGATGCCAATTCCGGTTCTTCTACCTTCTTTAGCTTTGGTTTGAATGTTTTTCCAAAGATTATATTCTACACCTTTAATTTCTGAACCTTCAGGATCTGCTTCAATTTTAGCAAGAATTGCATCAATTTTTTCTAATTCAAGATCAATGATATCGTCCATAATGCGCTGTGCAGCGGCAATATGTTTTTTGAAAAGTTCAAAATTGAAAGAAGCCTCTTTAGTAAACGGATTTTCTACATAAGAAAATAAGTTTATAGCTAACAGCCTACATGAATCATAAGGACAAAGCGGAATCTCCCCACATGGGTTGGTAGAAACCGTTTTGTAACCAAGATCGGCATAACAATCTGGGACCGATTCGTTAATTACGGTATCCCAGAAAAGAATTCCAGGCTCAGCCGATTTCCAGGCGTTATGTACTATTTTTTTCCAAAGCTTATTAGCTTCGATCTCTTTAGATTTCTTCGGATTTTCGCTAAAAATTGGATATTTCTGAACATAATTGCGATCTTCTTTAACCGAGCGCATAAATTCGTCATCAATTCTTACCGATACATTGGCGCCGGTTACTTTTCCCTGCTCCATTTTTGCATCTATAAAGTCTTCAGAATCTGGGTGATTAATAGAAACAGAAAGCATAAGCGCTCCACGACGCCCATCCTGCGCAACTTCACGAGTGGAGTTAGAATATCGTTCCATAAAAGGAACGATACCGGTAGAAGTAAGGGCAGAGTTTTTTACCGCCGAGCCTTTTGGGCGAATGTGGGAAAGGTCATGACCAACACCACCACGGCGTTTCATAAGCTGAACCTGTTCTTGGTCTATTTTCATAATCCCTCCATAAGAATCTGAATCGCCATCGTTACCAATTACGAAACAGTTAGAAAGGGAAGCAATTTGATAAGGGTTACCTATACCGGCCATTGGGCTACCTTGAGGGACAATATATTTAAAGTCTTTAATAAGGTCAAAAACCTCATCTTCACTCATTGGGTTTGGGTAGCGTTGCTCTACACGGGAAATTTCTTTTGCAATTCTACGATGCATATCGTTTGGCGTAAGCTCATAAATATTCCCCTGGGAATCTTTAAGCGCATACTTATTTACCCACACCCGTGCGGCTAAATCATCTCCTTTAAAATAGTCTAACGAAGCTTTAAAAGCCTCATCCTGGCTATAAGTCTTAGGAGCGGCGGTAGTAGTGTTCACACCCATATTAATTTTAGATTTTGGATTAGTAATAGTTTCAAGCGGAATGTAAATATAGACAAAGAAGTACAAGAATATAAAATCTTGTTAAAAAAAGTTATCAAACAAAAATTGTTAATAAGCTTATTATCAGTTAAATATGAATTTATCAACATTTGAAAGTTGACAAATTTGTAAAAAAATAGAATTAAAGTTTGTGCGGGAGTAAATTGCTGAAGCTGAAGTAGAGAAAGTGATTTTTACTGGATAATCGGCACTAAATGCTCCGAGGACTGCCTCGAAATCAAATTAAATTTTTCAATAATAATGCGTGAATTTGCTCCAAAATTCTTTACTGAATTATAGCTTAAAATCTACGAATATTTTAGTTGAATTTAAACAAAAACGGTCACCTATGTAATAACATCTTTTAAGAAAGATGCTATTACATAACCACAAAGATTTATAGAAAGCTATTATTTAATTTTATGTCCTTTAACTGCAAAAAACCATATATATAAATAACTTGGGATAACAATCCAGTAAGCTGATTGCGGATCAAAGGTATCAGCAAGATAGCCATAAATAAGTGGTAAGATTGCACCTCCCGCCAGGGCCATAATTAAAAATGAAGATCCAATTTTAGTAAACCTACCCAATCCGTGTAGTGCAAGTGGCCATATGGCCGGGAATACCAGGGCATTAGCAAGACCTAACAAAGAAATACTTAAGACCGATATGTATCCATTTGTAAAAATGGCGACCAGGCCCAATATTATTCCTAATATTCCAGAGAGCTGTAAGGCATTCTGCTGACTAATATATTTTGGAATCGTTACGGTACCAATTAGATAACCAACAATCATTGCAATTAATGTATAAGTGGTGAAAAATTTAGCTACATTGGTAGGGATATCGTGGGCATCTCGGGCATAGCTAATCACTGTATCCCCGGCAATTACTTCCACACCAACGTAAAGAAACATTGCAAGGGTACCCAATAATAAATTAGGGAATTGTAAAACATTGGTTTTATTTTTATTGGCGGCTGCGAGAGTTTCATCTTCTTCATCAGTTTTAATTTCAGGTAATGATGAATAGTAAATTAAAACAGAAAGGCCTATAAGGATTATTGCCATTACAATATATGGTGTTATTACCCGTGCTGAAAGCGCATCCAGTTCAGCGGCTTTTTCTACCGCATTCATCCCAGTAAGGCTCGCTTCCACTTTGTCCATATTTTTAAGCAAAATAGCACCAAAGATGATTGGGGCCAGTGCTCCTGCAAGTTTGTTACAGATTCCCATTATACTCATCCGTTTTGCCGCACTTTCAATAGGACCTAGAATGGTAATATAAGGGTTAGCAGCAGATTGCAGCAGGGCTAAACCAGTGCCTTGAACAAATAATCCGAATAAGAATAAAACGTAAGTTCTTGATATAGCCGCTGGAATAAAAATTAGGGCACCAACAGCCATAACAACTAATCCCGTAGACATACCCTTTTTAAATCCTATTTTTTTTAGAACCCATGCCGAAGGTATTGCCATAACCAGATAGGAGATGTATGAGGCGAAAGCTACAAGGTAGGATTCAAAATTATTGAGCTGACTCGCTGTTTTGAGATATGGAATTAAGACAGAGTTCAACCAGGTAACGAAGCCGAAAATGAAAAATAATACTCCAATTATGATGATGGATTTGTTTGTTTCTTTAGTCATGGATTTATTTTTAATATTCTATTTACTTAAAACAGTATTGTGATAAAGGCTTAGCTCATTGCTCAATTTGCCTTTGGGTTATTTTATGATAATCGGTACATATTAGAATTTTAAGCGAAAAATTTACCAGTAACCCCGGTTACTGGATTTATAAAGAATACACTTAAAATTTTCATAGCAATATTTTTATAAGTTCTGTAAAGCCTTTTGAGCTTTATCTATCATTACAGAAGCTGATTTATTGTTAAGCTCATCTATTGTGAAAGAGGACAGTATTTTATCAATTTGTAAAAGCGCTTCAGTATTATTATTCCTTTTAAATTCAGACTTTAAGATTTGAATTTTTTCATAGGCTTGTATTCCAGCTAATAGCTTTTCAAAGCGTATAGATGTTCTTCCGCCCGGATAAATAAAATAGGTGTCTCCAGCTGCCCAGGTGGTAAACCTGCTGTCTAAAAGTGGCTCCAGAACCCAACTGTTGTAAGCCCAACGTAAAAAACCATCTAACTTTTTATTGGCGGCATACCAGCCATACCATTCGGTTTCTGAAGGCTCACTAAAAGTGAAGCTATTGGGATAGGGATGGGAGCAACTGGTATAGAAAGTACTTGTTTTCCCCTGTTTTTTACGGGATTCAATAATTTTATCGGGATAATTTTCACTTAATGTAATTGAATAATCATCTATAGCATCAAACAATTCAGGATGACTATTACCTGCAAAAGATATTTTAAAATTCTTATCAGCATTTTTTATAACTTTCATAGCCGCTTCCATAGATTCCATAGGGCGTTCATCCATAGCGATATAAGTTTTATCAAACCATCCTTTTTCTTTTAAATGGGCAGCGAAGGCTTTAAGCATAGCTGTCCAGGAATTTTTGTATTCTTCCTCTCCGGGTTTGGTTTTAAGGTGTTTTGTAGTATTGGCAGCTTCATCAAAATAAGCAAAGCTTAGTTTCCAGGGAATCATACTGTAGGCATTAATTTGTTTGGTCACGCCTGAATCCATCATAAATTCTACCCACTTATCAAAAACATCAAAACTAAAATCCCATTTGCCATCAAGCTTCTTAGTCCACCGAACCATAGAATGAAAAGCATCCTGTGTTTGGCCATCCCAGGGACGGTCAATAATACTTGCTGTAATAGATTTTCCTCCAGCATTTACATAATGATGAATATCCTCTTCCATAGCTTTAAAGTGTTCATCACTCCATAAATCGGTTTTATAATATCGGGCTGCAGCATATGGATTTTGCCATAGATCCAGATGGAAGTTCCATTCTTTTGGAGCTGACAAACGGCGTTCTTCTACCGTAATAGTTATAAATAACTTTTTTAAAATTTTACTACCATCCTTTATTTTTAAAGTTCCCGAATAAAGCCCTGGTTTGGTATTCCGGGGAACCTGAATGGATAACCAGCCGGGTCTTGTAGTTTGTTTTAATACCTTGAAATCTTTTATTTTATGATCTATAACATCGGCCACTAAAGTTGAATCAAAGTTTGCCGGGACGCGATGGCCACAGGCTCCTTTTTGATCTTTATTAAGTTCATCGGTTAATACATAGCGAACAAATGCACTTTCTATTTGCTCCTTTGAAATAACCTGGTTATTATTTCTGTTTTTTAAATCTGATATTTCTACACTTAGGCTTAAATCTTTTTTTCCTGCTGAAACTACCCATTGGGCAGAAAGTTTTTCTCCCCTCCAGCCTTGCAGGTTTAAATCAGTTAAAAGTGAATCTTTCGATACCGGTTTTTCTTTCTCGTACCTCTTACTGGTTTTACCCCATCCCACTATAGTTCTTTGAGAATCATTCCAAAGTTTAACAGGAGTGGGAGTTGGGTTTGCTAATTCGTGATACGAATCAACTGGAAAAGGCATCTGGTTTGTGTGTTGCCCGGAGTGAGTGACTCCTTCCGGACTTTGTGCCTGAGAAAAATTGAACCAACCCAGGAGAATAATAGCGCTCCAGGTTTTTATTATTCTGAATTTTTTGAAAGTCATATGATGAAATTGAATATTATAATCAATTTAGCTTCTTGTAGCGCTAAATACTGCTTTTAGTGGATTAAAATCAATATTGATTTAGATGCTCAATTTGGTATTGATTGAACCACCATTCACCAGGTTAATAGGCTTCACATTTTATATTTTTAAGCATATCTATAGTTATTTTCTTAAGATCGTATTTAGGTTTCCAACCCCATTCCTGTTCGGCCACCTCATCATTAATGCTCTGTGGCCAGCTGTCTGCAATATGTTGTCGAAAATCAGGTTCATATAAAATTTTGAAATCTGCGATATGTTTATTGATTTCTTCAGCAAGTTCAGCCGGTGTAAAACTTACTCCGGAAACGTTATAGGATGTACGTGTTTTAATTTCTGAAGCAGGTGCTTCCATCAATTCCAATGTGGCTCTTATGGCATCGGGCATATACATCATGGGTAGACGGGTATCTTTACTAAGAAAACAGGTGTATTTTTTATCTTCTTTAGATTTATAAAATATATCTACAGCATAATCGGTAGTACCACCACCAGGTTGGGCTGAATAAGATATTAAGCCAGGGTAACGCAGGCTTCTCACATCAACTTTAAATTTTTTAGCATAGTAATTACACCACTGCTCGCCGGCCTGCTTAGAGATTCCATATACTGTACCTGGAATCATTCTAGGGTTTTGGGGGGTATTTTTACGCGGAGTGTCATTTCCAAAAACAGCAATAGATGACGGCCAGAATATTTTAAGCTGGTATTTTCTGGCAGCCTCTAAAATTCCTAAGAGACTCCGCATATTTAAATCCCAGGTAAAAAGAGGATTATCTTCCCCTTTGGCTGAAAGGATAGCAGCTAAATGATATATCTGGGTAATATTTTCAGTTACAATAATATTTTCAATGTGCTTAGAATCGGTAGCATCTAAGGTTAGAAATTTTACTGAATTAAATTTTTTAGCTGATTCTGAGTTAATATCACTGGCCAGAATATTACTGGCTCCATATTTTGAAGCTAAAGCAGTGGTGAGTTCAACTCCTAATTGTCCCGCTGCGCCCGTAATTAATATTTTTTCCATTAAAAAAGTAGTGAAAGTATTTTTAAGATTGATTTAGAGTTGTTAAGGTAAATTTTCAAAATTTATTTGTGGTGCATTCCCGGTTGCTTCCCTTTCAAAATTAGTATTGACTTCGGTTGTTTCATTAAAAAAGCCACAATTTTTCAAATAATATCCTCCTGTGGTCTCTCCTCCGGCATAATCAAGCCTATGTTTTTGATTGGCGGTGGCATCAGCTGTGAAAATGGTCTCAGTGAATTCTATCCAGCCCTGTTCCTCATCATAAAGCCATTGGTTTTTATAGTGAGCCTTACGGGAAATATCTCCGGTAGCAGGGACAAAATTTTCCAGGAAAGAATATAAACGGCCTAAATAATTACTGGATTTTGGCCTTCTAAAGCTTGCAATAAGTTCCCATTCGTTATTTTCTGGCGTATAGAAATATGCGGAATAATCTGTATGATTTGGACCTGCAGGCTCACCTTTCAGTAGGAATTTGTAAGTGGTATTGGTTTTCCACATAAATTTTTTAAAACTCTGTCCTCCAGAGCCTTCATTGCCAAACTCGCCGGTATAGACATCATCTCCTTTTTTAAGCATAATAATTTTTTGATCTTCCGGAATTTCATCAGGGTTTTGCGTCTCGTAAGGACTCCAAACCGAAAATAGGATTCGACGTTCATTTTCTGAATTTACCTGCATGCCAAAATAACCGTGAGAAAATCCATTTGCCATATAGTAAGAACCTATCACATCTTCTCCCTGTGGTACCACTATTTCATTGTAAAAATAAGTGGGTTTTTTACTTTCTTCCGGGATGGGGTAACGCAAATGAACTGAAGGGCCACGACGACCAAAATGGAAATTGTCTTCTACGAAATTCACTTCCCCCTCGGTAACAGATCCAGCCAAAAGGAGTTCTTTGATTGTTATTTTTTCATTTGATTCCGGTTCTATAACTTTAATAGATACTTGCTGGTAACCTGAATCTTCAAGTTCAAATTCACCTAAATAAACCTTCTGGAAGTCTTTGTTTTTAACCTGAATTTCGTGGCTTTCTCCAGCCAGTGATACTTTTAGTTTGGTATTTCCTGAAGTTGATTTCAGGTTAAGTCCAAGTTTTACCAATCCTGATTTGTTGGTTCTAAAATAACTTTGAATAGGTTTTTTGCCATCCCAATTATGTACACCTTCTTTTTTAATAATTTTTCTATCTTCTTCCTGATTGTTGGAAATCCACGAATTTTCACCTAAAGGAATTTGATAGGTATATTCTGGTTCCTCTTTATCCTGTGTACAAGAAGTTAAAAATATACCCAGATAGGTTATTAATATAGCAACTTTGTATATGTTGAATTTCATCAATTTTTATTTTAAGGAAACCCCAATTAATATTATTGGGGTTTCATATTAGTTTGGGGGGAAAGCAGCTTGTTTAGAGATTAATTCTAATTATTCTTTCTCATACTCAAATAAATTAATATCCTGTATTATTAGGTGTCAGTTTGGGATTCTTATCGATCGCACTTTGTGGAATAGGCAAAAGATTATTTTTAGGAGCTTGAAATTCCCTGGTCTCGATTAAATTTCGTGGTAACGTCATCGAAACATGATGATCTCCATTTGGTTGAGTAGTCTCAAGAACCCTTCCTCTTTTTGCGCCCAATAATTCACCATTCATAACTATAGACGCTATATCCCAGCGTATAATATCATCTCTACGAAGTCCTTCCATTGCAAACTCAACTCTTCGTTCATTTCTAATAAGTTTTCTCACGCTTTCCTGATCAGCATATTTTTGCTTATCCACTGCAGGCATCCCTGCTCTTAATCTCACCGCATCTATTGCTTCATAAAGTTCACTGTCTATTTGCCCTAATTCTACTTTTGCCTCTGCAATAGTCAGGAGAACTTCTGCATATCGAAAAAGAAAGATATCATTTCCCATATTCCAGAAAGGAGCACTGGGATCTATATCTATAAAAGTGGTATATTTTTTAAAATTATATCCCGTTTTTGAAGCGTTATCAGCTGTATTATAGTAATCTGGGTCATCTTCTTCAATTGAGCGGTAAACCCTGCCGGCAAATACCTGCCCGGGATAAACGACTGTGGCTCTTAACCTGGGATCACGATTTATAAATGGATTTTCAGGATCATAGTCTCCCTGGCTTTGAGCTTCCTGAATAGTTCTTCCGTCTGCCATCTCAAACGCATCAACCAAAGACTGAGTAGGAACTACAGATGACCAGCCACCAATACTATTGGGTAAGAATGGAGTAAAACTCATTGCATAAATATCAGGCGTATGCTGTACAGATAGAATGATTTCGTTATTCTGTTCATTAGCTGGATCAAAAAGGCCTTTAAAACTTGGGTGTAATGAATAGCCAGTGATGCTTTTTGCTGTTGTTAAGGCTTGTTCATAATTTTTAAAATATAGATAGTAGCGCATAAGGAGAGCTTGAGCGGCCCCTTTTGTAGCTTTTCCAAATTCTGAACCTGAATATGATTCGGGTAGAATATCGATTACTGCAGTTAATTCATTTTCAATAAATGTGCGAATTTCTGCTTGTGGATTTCGTGGCACTTTAGCTTCTTCGGGTGTAGCAAAATTTTCAGTAATTAAAGGGATATCACCATAATTTGTGGTAAGCACATAATATTCATATGCGCGAATAAAGCGGGCTTGAGCCTTATAAATTATTCTATCTTCTTCCGGAACTTCAACTGCATTATCTGCATTTTCCAGAAATTCATTACATCGGTTTATTGTGGCAAAGTTGTAATACGATGCTCCGGGATCTGCTGGTGATAATTTTCCATTCCCAATATTCGTCCATCCTTCCCAGGGGAAATTATTGAAAGCATTATCAGAACCAGCATCGCGATATAATATTGAGTTACCACTTTCAAAGCCGTTATAACAGCCTGTTAGCGCCAGATCTAAATCTTTTTTGCTTTTCCAAAAAGTGGAAGGGGAAAGTGCATCATTAGGTGCTGTGTCTAAAAAAGAATCTTCGCAAGAGGTGAATATAAAAACGATTCCTATAAAGTAAATTAATTTTTTCATCTTGTAATAATTAAAAAGTTAGATTAAAACCGATAGAATTGGTCATTACAACCGGGTATCCACTACCACGCCCGGAAGGCGCTTCAGGGTCCCATCCTTTGAGATAATTCGTAATAGTAAATAAATTCTGAGCAGTATAATAAACTCTTAGTTTTGAAATATTCCAGCCGTCTAAAACGTTGGTTGGAATGTTATATCCAAGTTGAAGATTTTTCATTCTTAAATAATCTGTACTTCTTAACCAATAGCTTGTGGTAGAATTTTGAGGCATGCTTGGTCCATTAATTGCATCAATGAGTCTTGGCACGTTAGTGTTTGTGTTTTCTGGAGTCCATCGGTTTAACCACATTGCAGATGGTTTTTGTCCGTCTCCATTAACGGCGCCAATAGCATCAAAATCCATATAGCCATAGCCACCTGTGGCTCCCTGAAAGATTGCCAGTAAATCAAAATTTTTGTAAGCTAAACTTAAATTAGCTCCAAAATTTAGAGTAGGAGTAGAGTTGCCTAGTAACACACGATCGTTGGCATCTACCTTGCCATCGTTTGTGATATCAACATAACGTAAGTCTCCTGGTTGAATCTGTCCTGGATACAAGGTATTGGTAGGATATGCATCAATATCTTCCTGGTTTTGATGTAAACCATCGGTTTTATAGCCATACCAGGAATCAAGTGATTCACCTAACTTCCGGATTTGACGTCCACTAATAACTTCATTTGTACCTGCAAGTTCTACTAATTCATTTTTATTGTAGGCTACATTACCGCCAAAACCAAAATCTATTTCGCCAAAGGTCTCTGTATAGTCAAGACTAACTTCAATTCCTTTATTATCTAACTTACCTACGTTATCATAAAAGTTATTTAATGCAAATTCGTTGGGAGCGGGCACTTGCATAATAATACCTTCGGTAAGTTTTTTATATATATCTATGGTGACATTTAATTTATAAAGTAACCTGGCATCTATACCTAATCCATAGCTTGTAGTTTTTTCCCAAATTAATGCTGCATTTTTCGCATTCGCAATGGCTGCTCCAGAATTAATTTCACTATTAAACGGATAGTCTATTCCAAGACCTAAAGTTGGTACAGTAGGATAATAGTCATTTAGGGCATCCTGGTTACCAAGTTGACCCCAGGAACCTCTAAGTTTTAAATTGTTCACAGTACTTTTTATTCCTTCAAAGAAATTTTCATCAGATATTCTCCAACCTGCAGAGAAAGAAGGAAAGACTCCAACTCTATTATCTTCTGCAAAACGAGATGATGCATCTGCTCTTAAGTTTGCTTCAAATAAATAGCGGCCTTGGTAATCGTAATTTAATCTACCAAACCAGGAGGTCATATTTAGTTCTCTTGTATAGCCTGTATTTTTCATGCCGTTTGTGGAGCCGGCATCTAAATTAGGAAGTTCATTACTTGGAAAGTTTTCACGGTAAGCTGTTGTTCTTTTAAAATTATAAGATTCAGCATGGTATCCAACCAAAGCACCTACATTATGTACATTTTCAAAAGTTTTATTGTAATTAGCCGTTAAATCAAGCGTATTTCGAGTAGTTGTTCTAAGGTCTTCGGTGAGTTTTGTTGGACCGTGGTATTTGTTCTCGTTATATTGGATTTCTTTATTCATCTCTGAATTATCCTCTTCTACATTTCTATGGGACATAAGGGCTTTAACATTAAATCCTTCGAAAAGGTCGGCTTGTATAGAACCAATTCCCACAAAGGTTTTCCGGTTATAATTAATTTGAGGCCCCATATCTATCCAGGAAATAGGGTTGCCGTCTGAAATGGTCCCATAACTGCCATCTTCATTTTTATAAGGAATCCAGGGTGCAATTCTGTTTGTTTGCCTAATAATTTGATCTAAACCGCCGCCAACATATGTATTGTTAGGCTGTTCACGATCCATTTGTGTGTAGGACAGGTTTAAATTGGTGGTTAACCATTTTTTAGGGGTGATTGTAAGATTTACTCGAGCATTATACTCATCTTTCCCTGTGTGCTTTATTATCCCATCCTGTTTTTGATAATTTAGGGATGCTCGATATTTAGTGTATTCTGTACCACCTGATATGCCTAAATTATTTGTGGTGACAAATCCCGATCCCTGGTACAGTAAATCCTGCCAATCTGTATTTGGATGGCTGTAAGGGGCACTTCCATTTTGAAAAAGTTCAAGGTCATTTTCATCAAATTTTGGGGCTTTACCACTATTTGTTAAGGCTTCATTATAAAGCACAGCATAGTCGTACGATCCCAGATAATCTGGTAATCTAGTAGCAGATTGCCATCCAAAATTACTTGTTAGTCGTACTGAAGGTTCTCCTGTTTTTCCGGTTTTAGTTGTAATTAAAATGACACCGTTAGCAGCTTTTGAACCATAAATAGCAGCTGAAGCAGCATCTTTTAGTACTGAAATATTTGCAATATCGTTTGGCTGAACATCATTCAAGGAACCTTCAACTCCATCTATTACTACCATAGGAGACGCCTGGTTTAAAGTACCAGTACCACGAATTCTTATAGTACCACCATCGTTACCCGGCATACCTGATGATTGGTTTACCGAAACACCCGGCAACAATCCAGAAAGTCCGGCAGATACACTGGTCATAGGTCTATCCTCAAGCATATCCCCATCTACAGATGCTACGGAACCTGTTAAGTTTACTTTCTTTTGGGTGCCAAATCCTACCACAACCACTTCGTCTAAAGCTGCAGCATCTTGCTCCAGAACAATGTCGATATTAGTTTTGCCATTAACCTCTATTTCTTTTGTAGCATAGCCCATATAGCTGATAACTAAAACTGCATTACTGGGCGTTTGAATAGTGTAGTTTCCATCAAAATCTGTCATTGTGCCGTTGTTGGTACCTTTTTCTACGATGTTAACACCAGGAAGGCTCATACTGTTGTCTGTAACAGTCCCTGTAATTTCAATGGTTTCCTGCCCTAACATTATGTAAGGCAAAAACACGACAATGAAGGTTAGTAGTAATTTTTTCATAAAATTTATTAGTTATTATTTAAAGGTAAATTAATAAAATGAAAGTTTTAACTTTCGTATAGTTTGCAATTTCAAACGTTTTCTTTACTTATCCAAAATAAATTATTAAAAAATTGTTTTTTGTAAGTTTAATTTTTTTAATTCTTTTTTATTGAAATATTTTATGTAAGATTTTTGTTTAATTAATTTTTAAACTATTTAAAAACAAGGTGTTGGAATTATCTTAAGAGTAGGTGTATATATTAAAGGTTTTTAAAATTATATTCGTTAAGAGAAGAAGGGGAAATTTGGATAAGAGAAAGTTTAAATTTTATAAGTTCAATTTTAAGTTGACAGAAGTATTCTTTTGGCGAGAAGAATTAAATGAAACTCTAAACAAGGTTTTGATTGTTTTATATGAATAATTATAAAATATGTATTAAATAAAAGCGTCTCGTTAAAATTTTAAACGAGACGCTTTTTAAAAAGAATAGAATTTGGCTAATTCTATATTTGAAAGTAAAACGTTACCTTCTTTTAGAGCAACAAGTCTTAACAGGTTGCAATTAAATATTTACGCTTACTATTGGGTTGGATTTTGCGTAAGGGTACCCGGGTATGAATTGATGGCATCCTGCGGAATATAAAACAGCACACGGAAATCGGTAGCGGGAATCACCTCATTTTGGTTGTGTGGTCCTGGATATTCCCGTGTTAGTGCCTTTCCATTTCGGAAAACATCATAGCTTCGTTCAGCCTGGTAAGCTAATTCAAGCTGACGTTCTTTATCAATTCTTTCACTGGCATTTGAAGCATCTAGCGAGCTGTAACCTCCGTCTACAATAGAACGCTCCCTGATCGTGTTAAGATCTTCCAGTGCGGCGCTGTAATTACCAAGTTTTGCATAAGCCTCAGCACGGTTCAGGTAAATTTCACCTAAACGACTAATGACTGGAGAGTGTAAGTGAGATTCTTCTCCTTCTAGAGAAGCTTTAGTAATGTAAAATTGTGGGTAAACCCGGTTTAATGAAATATAGTTGTCTATCACACCTGTATAAGTCTTTCCATCTCTATATTGAATAGAATAAATCTCCTGATTAGTGTCAACAGGAGTGAGTGTATAAGAATCTGTGTCGTCCTCCGCAATTATCGTGTTCCCACTACGAGTAATCTCTGCCTGTACATAATTTAAATCGTCACCATCTTCCTTGATAAAGCGGAAAACTTCAGGAGCACTATTATCATAGGTTGGCTGGATAAAGGCTGCACGAGCATCTACTAAACTGTAGCTTTCCGGGCGCCAGTCATTACGACCTGTTTCGTCTAACAAATCAATATATTTTGCACTGGCATACATTTCTCCCCAGCCCATACCGCCTATATTGGCGTACATGCCTCCAACACCATAATAGTGATCGTAACCTGAAAATTCTGATGCAACTCTTTTTATTGCGAATATGGTTTCTGCATTATTTTCGGGAATAAAGGTGTTATACTCCATAAATTCCTCTCTTGGCAATAACGAATACTTGCCGGAACCGATCACTTCGGTTGCATAATCTACAGCCAGTTGAGTATATTCAGTATTAGGAGATTCATAAGTGCCACTCATAAAAAGATAAACACGGGATAACATAGCTTGTGCTGCTTCTTTTGTGGCATAAATTGATTCTTTTTCTATTGTAAGTAATTCTTCAGCCCTTTTTAGATCAGTAATAGCTTGTTGGTAACTTTCCTCTACTGTAGCACGATCTTCAAGCTCTAAATTTATTACATCATCAGGTGTACCATTAACTATAGGAACCCCAAGGTTTGTTTGAGGATTTTGATAGTAAGGACGGCCAAAAGCACGGGTTAAGTAAAAGTACATCATTCCCCGAACGTAGTAAGCTTCGCCAAGGTTGTTATCTATCTCTTCACTTTGTCCCTCTTCAATCATATCAATAATATTTGAAGCTTGTGCGATGGCTTTATAGCCTGAGTCCCAAAATTGTGTCAGGCGATAATTGTTTGGCGTGCGAGAATATGATATAAATTCATAAAACGCATCAGTAGATGAGCCGCGAATCATCATATTGTCGCCTGCATATTCACCCATACGGTGCATAGGATCTGACCAGCTTTTTAACTGGGCATACATCCCATTCAGCAGGGATTCAAGAGAAGCATCGGGATCATTGACTATGGTCTCGGAATCCAGGCTTCCTTGAGGTAGACGGTCAATATCGCAGGCTAAAAGTACTGTCGTGGCCAAAAAGGCTATAAGTATTTTTTTCATGATATTTTTTATTAAAATGTTAAGTTAAGTCCCAGCATAAATTTACGTGTGGATGGGTAAACTCCAGGTCCGGTAGAGCCCATCACTGCTCCATTACTCGCGGGAATTTCAGGATCTACTCCTGAATAATCTGTTATAACGAACAGGTTTTCACCAGTTAAGGAAATACGTGCATTACTTATAGCAAACTGGCTAAGGTCAATATTATAACCCAGGCTTAGTGAGCGTAGTTTTAAGAAATCACCGTTTTCCAGATAGCGAGTAGAAGTAGCATTACCTTGATCAGGATTATTATACTTAGCGATTGGATGGGTGGCTATATCCCCTGGTTGTTGCCATCGGCTCCATCCAGGTCTAAGTTTCATTTGGTTACGATCTGTATATGTTCCGTCTGAATCATATTCCTGACGAGAATAGTTATATATTTTACCACCTAAAGCATAACCGAACATAGCATCAAGGTCGAATTGTTTGTATGATAGTCCAGTAGAAAATCCACCAAAAACATCAGGAGATACTCTTCCAGTTTTTTCAAATGTTGCTTCTGAGTAGTTGGAAGTGGTAGTTCTTGAAATTTCATTTCCCTGATCATCCCTTTCCACATTGTACCACAGTGGAGCTCCATTCTCAGGATCCACCCCGGCCCACTCTTTTAAGTAATAGGTGTCTATAGGCCTTCCAGGTTCTAACATGCGTTGTGCAGAACCGGCAATTCCCAACCCATCACTTATAATAATTGGTCTTACAGTATAATTTCCGCTGGCATCTTTTGTTTCGTAGAGTTTTGTGAGTTTATTTACATTATGCCCTAAATTTAAGTCTACACTCCAGGTTAGATCTTCGTTTCGGATTATATCACCGCCAATGGCAATTTCAATTCCTTTATTTTCCATTTCCCCAATGTTCTGCCAAATACTGGTCACACCTGTTAATCCCGTAATAGGAACCCGATACAGGATATTTTCAGTATTCTTTTCATAATAATCAAAGGTTAGTCTTGCTCGGTCATTAAGAAATCTTGCATCAAATCCTACGCCGCTCGTAAACGTTTTTTCCCAGGTTAGGTCATCGTTTCCTATCTGACTAATTAATGCTCCTGGGTTTTCATTGTAACTTGCATTAGTCGAGATTGAATATAGATCGTATTGCGGGTAAAGGGAACCTGGACGGTTTCCTACAGAACCATAGGCAAGACGTAGTTTTAGTGCGTCTACCCAATCTGCATTAAACCAATTTTCTTTGTGAATATTCCATCCTCCACTAATCGAGTAGAAATTTCCATATTTAGCATTATCTCCAAAATTGGATGCACCATCCCTACGAAAAGAAACCTGAGCAAGGTATTTGGTGTCATAGGAATAATTTGCGTTAAAAAGACCAGACTGTACAGCCCATTCACTAATACCTCCTCTGGTTCGTTCCGGTACAGATACAACATCTAATACCTCAAAACCAGGTATAAATCCGGTTCCATAAGCATCAAGGGTTTCACCGCGGTAGTCATTGAATTCATAAGCAAGAATTCCGTTAAGTTCATGCTTGCCCCAACTTTGGTCAAATCGTAAAATTTGGTTGGTGTATCTGCGTGTGGATTCCGATCGATAATCGGTTATTCGTCCATTAACACTCTGGCCTCCATTAGAACGCGGGTCGGTATAGCCTTTAGATTTATAGCTGTTGTAGCGATAGTTGTTAACAGAAGAAAACGTTAACCAATCGGTCAGTTCAATATCAAAATCCATATTCCCCATAAACTCATAGTTTTTGTTTGAGGAATGATTCCATTGAAGATCATACAGGTAATTCGTGCTGGCACTATTTACCCAGTTGCTAGAACGATGAGGTTCTAAATTCCCGTCTTCATCATAAGGACTGTCCCACGGAAAGTTGGAATACATAGCCGTTGTAGAATACTGCCGATCTTCCACATCTCGAAGTGAACCATTTATTGATGGTTTTATAGTCAACCAATCAGTAGGTTTATATTCAGTTCTGAATCTGAAATTGTAGCGGGTATAATCATAGCCCTTAACAGCGCCCTGCTCATCATACAAACCTACAGACATATAAGACCTAAGTGTTTCAGAACCACCCTGAACAGAAACATTGTAATTTTGTGTAAACCCGGTAGTAGTGGCTAGATCCCACCAATCGAAATTACTGTTGCGTAATTCTTCGTTCCAGCGGGGAAATGAAATCTGATCAGCGTTTTCAAATGAAGCGTAATAATCATATAACTCCGCTCCATTCATCATTTCCAAATTCCCGTTATTCAATTCATTAAAACCTATATTAGAAGAGGCGCTTATTGTTGTTTTTCCTAGTTTCGCCCTCTTCGTGGTTACCACAACAACTCCGTTAGCACCTTGAGAACCGTAAATAGCAGTTGAGGCTGCATCTTTTAGTACGGTCATAGTTTCAATATCATCCGGATTTAATTCTCCAGGCCCAGATCCAACTATAACCCCATCAATAACCCATAGTGGGCTGGTAGTTCCGCTTAAGGTTGCCTGTCCCCGAATTACCACACTTCCTCTGGACCCAGGTTGGCCAGATCCTGGCGCTACGTATACTCCTGCCGCTTTTCCGTTTAGCATATTTTCAACCGAAGGTGTTGTGATATCTCTAAGTTCATCTCCTTCCACGGTTTGTAGGGATCCTGTTAAACTTTCTCTTTTCTGTGAGCCATATCCAACTACAACAACTTCATCCAGTGCCGCGGCGTCCTGTTCTAACGAAACCTGGATTTCGGTTTGGCTATTCACTTTTACCTCTTGCGTAGCATAACCTAAAAAAGAAATTTCCAGCGTTGCATCTCTGGGAACGTCAATTTTAAAGTTACCGTCAAAATCTGTTAAAACCCCGTTTGTTGTACCTTTTTCAATAACATTGGCACTAGGTACGGGAATACCCGTTTCAGCATCCAGAACTGTTCCTTCTACCTCTATTTTCTCCTGACTGTAAGCCGAAGAAGAAAACATTATGCAGAAAAAAAGTATTAATGAATAGCAGTTTTTCATGATATAATTTTGTTTTTGTTAGTAAATTAGCGGTAATTATCTATAAAAGCAAATAAAAACCTTCGAAAACTTTCGCTAATATATTGATAATAATTTATTAACAAAAAAATTAACAAAAAAATAGAAAATAAAGATGGTTGGGGTCTGTTAGTCATAGTTTCGGAAGAATAATAATAGTATGTATAAGAAAAGTATTTATAAAATTTAAAAAATTGATATAATGAAAAATAAAAAATTTCGTAACATTGTTTTTTAAAATATTTTGTAATGATAAAGATAATTTTTTCTGTTTCTTTTTTCTTCCTGTTTTGTTTCACCTCGATATTTGCCCAACACCAAAACGATGTAGATGTCTTCCAAAATCCAAATTATCAGGAAGAGAACCGCTTACCTATGCGGGCTTCCTATTTTCCTTTTGAAAATGAAGAACTTGCCCATCTCAGAGATAAATCAAAATCAAATAGATTTCTAGATCTTAACGGCACCTGGAAGTTTCTTTGGAAAGAACATTATAAATATCTTCCTGAAAACTTTCAAAGGGAAAGTTTCGATGATTCAGACTGGGATGATTTTAAAGTTCCAGCTAATTGGGAGTTTAATGGGTATGGCACTCCCATATATGTGAACCATCCTTTTGAGTTTGCGGTAGATAATCCAAATCCTCCATTTATAGAAAACAAAAAACAACCAACAGGTATTTACCGCCGTAATTTTACACTGCCGGAAGCCTGGAAAGATCAACAAGTTTTTCTCCATCTAGGAGCAGTAAAATCTGCGTTTAAGCTGTATGTGAATGGTGAGTATGTTGGTATGGGGGAAGATAGTAAGCTGGAGTCAGAGTTTGAATTGACAAATTATCTTCAATCAGGTGAAAATTTAATTACGCTGGAAGTAAGACGTTGGAGTGATGGTAGTTATCTGGAAGCGCAGGATTTTTGGCGAATTAGTGGAATTCAGAGGAATGTTTATTTGTATTCGCGTCCCCAGGTACATTTTTACGATCTTTTTGTAAAAAGTGGGTTAATTAATAATTATCGAGATGGAGAATTAAGCTTTGATATTGAACTCTGGAATCGAACTAATACCGATCAGGGTGAGAATATTGTTGAGGTTCTTTTAAAGGATAAGAATGGTGTTCTTCTCTATAAAGAAGAAAAACCCACTATTGGCTTAAAGCGTAAAAATGGAATAACCTTGCTGCGTTTTGAAGAGAAAATAAAGAATGTGAATGCCTGGTCTGCTGAAACGCCTTATTTATACGATCTCATTATTAATTTAAAATCACCAAAAGGAAAGACTATAGAAAGTATTAAACAAAAAGTCGGTTTTAAAACTTATGAAGTGAAAGGCAACCAATTTTTGGTGAATGGTAAACCCGTTTTGTTTAAAGGAGTAAATAGACATGAATCTCATCCTGAAACTCACCATGTGGTTACCGAGGAACAAATGCTTACAGATATAAGAATAATGAAAGAGCTTAATATGAACGCGGTTAGACTTTCTCATTATCCCAATGACCCTCGGTGGTACGAGTTATGTGATCAATACGGTTTTTACGTCATTGATGAAGCAAATATAGAATCTCACGGGATGTATTATGACCCTGAACGTACCCTTGGAAATGATCCTGAATGGGAGCACGCGCATATGCTTAGAATTAAACGGATGGTAGAGAGGGATAAAAACTTTCCTTCTATTGTGGCCTGGAGTATGGGGAACGAAGCCGGGAATGGTTATAATTTTTATAAAGCTTACAATTGGATTAAAGCTTTTGATCCTACACGGCCGGTTCAATACGAACGTTCCACTACCGAATGGAATACAGATATAATTGTACCCCAATATCCTCACCCCAATACCATGAAATATTATGCTGAAAATGGTTTGGAACGTCCGTATATTATGAGTGAGTATGCACATGCCATGGGCAATAGTATGGGTAACTTTAAAGAATACTGGGAGGTTATCGAAGAATATGATGGCTTACAGGGCGGTTATATCTGGGATTGGGTAGACCAGGGGATTTACAAGGAAGTAGATGGAAAGAAAATTTTTAGTTATGGCGGGGATTGGGGTCCAGAAGAAACCCCCAGCGATAATAACTTTTTGGTTAATGGAGTGATTATGCCAGATCGTACCTGGAATCCTCATGCGTATGAGGTTAGAAAAGTACATCAGGAAATTGGCTTCGAATTTAATAATGCAAATCGAAGGATAGAAATTACTAATAAGTATTTTTTTCGTGATCTAGCTAATTTTAAATATGAAATAGATTTGCTTAAAAATGGAGAAATAGTAAACTCAACTAATGTTGCGCCCATATCTCTTGCTTCGCAAAATATAACTGAAATTCCATTAGATTTTGAAATTCCAACGGATACTACTGCCGAATTCAGAGTACATATTAAAGCTAAACTTGCCAGTGATGAAAATTTAATGGAGGCGGGTACGCTTTTAGCAGAAGATGAATTTGCTATTACTAAACCGGTATCTACCGCGCCTAAATTAAACCCGACGACCTTTAATGTAGAAGAAACTGAAGAAATTTTGAAAATCTCAAAAAGAAGGTTTTCTGTGAAATTTGATAAAAAAACAGGTCGGTTTTTTGATTATGAATATAAGAGAGATATCCTAATTGAAAAAGGACCTAAACTTTCTCTTTTTCGACCCTTAGTCGATAATGATTTTGGTGCGGGCTTAAATAAAAGTTTGGATTATCTAAAAAACCCAGGTTTAAAGATTAAGAATTTTAGACATGAAAACCTTAAAAGTGGAGGGTATCTAGTAGAAGTACACTATTCTTTACTCAATGATGATGCTGAATTTATTCAAACTTTCGAGTTATATGATAACGCAAAAATAAAAGTAACGAATAGTTTTAAAGCCCTTGGGGGAGACCATAAATTATTGTTGAAGGTAGGAAATTCTATGCAATTACCTAAGGACCTGGAAGACTTCAGCTGGTATGGACGTGGCCCCTGGGAAAGCTATGCCGATAGAAAGTTTAGCGCTATGGTAGGAATTTATAAAGGCCTGGTAAAAGATCAATATCATCCATATATCCGTCCGCAGGAATCGGGGAATAAAACAGATGTACGTTGGGCAACAGTTTCTCAAGGAAAGAAAAAAGGAATAAAAATAGATTATATTGATAAGCTATTAAATGTTTCCGCATTGCCTTATTCATTAGAACAACTTTATCCATCGGCAAAAAAGAGCCAGGAGCATTCGCGACTATTGGAAGAAGATGATGTAATTCATCTCGATGTAGATCTCAAACAAATGGGTGTGGCCGGCATTAATAGCTGGGGTAGCCTTGCTTTAGAAAAGTACCGCATACCTTTTCAGGATTATGAATATAGCTATATA
Organism: Salegentibacter sp. UBA1130; assembly: GCF_002311535.1. Lineage (NCBI taxonomy): Bacteria > Pseudomonadati > Bacteroidota > Flavobacteriia > Flavobacteriales > Flavobacteriaceae > Salegentibacter > Salegentibacter sp. UBA1130. The sequence continues at coordinate 256,489 of NZ_DCAP01000031.1, forward strand.
ATTTCTCCCTTGGAATAACAAGGATTATTAACAGGCTTAAAAATTTAAAATGAAAAAAATAATTCATCTACTTGGGTTAAGTTTTCTTATTCTGGCTTGTGGAGATAACGCTAAGCACCAAGAGGAGAAATCACAAAAATCAATGCCAAATATAGTTTTTATTATGGCTGATGATTTAGGTATTGGAGATATCGGGGTCTATGGTCAGAATATTATTAAGACTCCCAATATTGACCAACTGGCGACAAATGGGATGAAATTTGAAAACTTTTACGCAGGTAGTACCGTTTGTGCGCCGTCTAGAGCGGCATTGTTAACCGGGCAACATACTGGAAATACTGAAGTAAGAGGGAATGGGGAATTTCCGCTAAATCCCGACAAGAAAATTATCCCCGAAATTTTAAAGGAGCAGGGATATACCACTGCAATGTATGGGAAGTGGGGGCTAGGGCTTGCCGGTAGCACTGGTTCACCCGAAAAAAGGGACTGGGATGAATTTCTTGGCCATTTGCACCATGTAGACGCCCATTATCAACAACCCGATTCCCTGGATGTGATAGAAAACGGACTATTAACTAAAGAGAAAACCCCTCCTAATAGTTACGCCAATGAACTGTTTACCGATGCTGCAGTTAACTTTATTGAAGAACGGAAAAAAAATGTTCCATTTTTTCTGTATTTATCGTTTACCATTCCTCACGCAGAACTTGTTGTCCCTAACACATATATAGAGCCGCATTTAAACAAAGATGGCTCAAGCAAATATGAGCCGGAGAAAGCCTGGCCTGAAGGACGACATTACGGTTCACAAGAATATCCTAAAGCGGCCTATGCGGCGTTGGTGGAAAGTATAGATGCTTACGTAGGGAAGGTGATAACCCAATTAAAAAAACAGGGGCTTGAAGAGAACACTATAGTCATTTTCACTAGTGATAACGGTACCCACCTGGAAGGCGGACGACGCCAGGCAGATGTTGACTTTTTTAGAAGTAGCGGTGATTATCGTGGAGTGAAAAGAGATTTATATGAAGGAGGAATTAAGGAGCCATTTATTGTTCAGTGGCCGGGAGTAGTAGAAGCCGGTAGTACCAGCAATTTTAAAGGAGCATTTTGGGATGTTTATCCTACTCTTGCAGAAATTACTGAGGCCAAAATTAAAGGAAATTCAATTGACGGCCTTTCTTTTTTACCGACACTTACGGGAAAAGGAAATCAAGAACAACACGAATATTTATACTGGGAGTTTCACGAGTTTGGTGGGAAACAAGCTTTATTACAAGAAGACTGGAAAGTTATTCGTCTTAATGTAAATGAAAATCCAAATGCTCCGGTAGCGCTATTTAATATTGAATCAGATCCAGGGGAACAAACGAATCTCGCAGAAGAATATCCTCAAAAAACTCTTGAACTATCGCAATTAATGAATTCTGTAAGAACACCGAACAAGAACTTTAATTTTTAGAAAAAATACCATTAATATCTAAATCAAAACTTTCGTTTCGTTAATTAAAAGTTTAAAAAAATCTGTAAAACGAAAAAAAATTTTTCGTTTTCAATTTTTTTTGTTTTATTTGAAAAAAGAAAGTTGGAGGTAACTTATAATATATATGAAGGAGAATAAATCAGGAGAACAAAGTGTCTCACATACCAAACAAGAAATAGAAGGTCAACCAGAATTATGGCAATCGGTTTTTGATCTAATTCAAGCACAACAAAAAGAAATCAAAGCTTTTTTAGACCCAATCTTGAATAAGAATGGTTTAGAAATAATTTTAACCGGGGCTGGGTCTTCAGCTTTCGTAGGAGAAGCAGCTCAAGGGCTGGTTCAAAAAAACAGCAAACGTACTACACGTGCCATTGCTACAACCGATTTAGTCACCCATCCTGAGCTTTTTTTTCCTAAAGATCATCCAGTGCTTTTAGTATCTTTTGCTCGTTCCGGTAACAGTCCGGAAAGTGTTGAAACTGTAAATTTAGCCGACAGTTTTTGCTCTGAAATTTTTCATTTAGTGATTACCTGCAATAAAGAAGGGGAGTTATTTAAATATACCAGAGCTAATACAAAAACCGCTTTAGCCATTTTACTCCCGGAAAAAGCGAATGACAAAAGCCTTGCAATGACTGGGAGTTTTACTTCAATGTTACTAAGTATATTATTGGTTAGTGATCTAAAGAATTTGGAAAGTCATAAACTGGAATTGCAACGAATAATGAACCAGGGGAATCTTCTTCTGGATAGTGCAAAGGCTTTTAAAGAAATTTCGGCGAAATATTTTGAACGCGTGGTATTTTTGGGTTCTGGACCTATGCTAGCAATTGCCCGGGAATGTCATTTAAAACTTCAGGAATTAACAGATGGTCAGATTATTTGTAAACATGATTCCTTTTTAGGTTTTAGACACGGTCCGCGTGCAGTGACTAATGAACAAACCTTATTGGTTTATCTTTTCTCGCCTAGTGACCATGTTTATAAATATGAATTAGATCTTGCAAAATCTATTGCAAAAGATCCCAGAACGATAGAATGTGTAAGTATTGGTCGTTCAGAAGATAAAGTCCTCCATTCCTGTCTAAATATAGATTTAAATTTAAATTCAAATCAGCAGTTAAATATTGTACCTGCGACTCTGGTGGGCCAGATTATGGGTTATTATAAATCTTTACAGTTAGGTCTAAATCCAGATAACCCCTCGATTTCTGGAGCAATAAGCCGGGTAGTGCAAGGCGTGAAAATTTATGAATATCCTGAAAAAATAGAGCATGATTCTTAATCTTTGTCCTAATCCTTCTATAGATAGTTACGCCTGGATGAATAATCTTGTTGCCGGCCAATCAAATAGAATATCAAATATAAAAGAATATCCAGGCGGTAAAGCCACCCATATAGCCCTGGCCCTTGCAGAACTAGGAACAGAATCTATGTTATACGCCTTTTGGGGTGGATCCTCTGGAGAATGGATAAAAAAGGAATGCCTAAAGAAGGGTGTTTATATAAATGGAATTGGTTTAAAAGACAATAACAGGAAGTGTTATACATTTTTATCGGAAAATAAAGCATTTAATAATACCGAGATTTTAGAACCGGGCCCCAGCCTTAATAAAAAGAACTGGGAAGATTTTAAACAGGGATATGTACGTTTAATTGAACATACCAGCATTATTTGTCTGGCTGGATCCTGGCCCAGGGGAATTTCTGCAGATACTTATGCCGAATTAATCCAGATAGGAAATAATTTTGGAAAGCGAAGTATACTTGATTGTACCGGTAAACAGCTTCAAAATGCACTTGAAATAGGTTTTTTTGGTTTGCACCTTAATGAGCACGAAGCCATGAGTCTTTGTGGTAGTGCTAATATGGAGGATTTGTTGAAGACTTTGAACGGCAGGGTAGAGCTAGTGGCTTTAACCCGCGGTAGTAAAGGATTGGAACTTTTTTATAGGGGAAAACTTATCACAGCAAATGTAAAAATAGATGAGGTAATAAGCCCAGTAGGGAGTGGTGACTGTCTTACTGCAGGTATTGCCTATGGTGTGGCAAATAACTTCTCACCATCTAAAATTGCCACCTATGGAGTGGCTTGTGGGGCAGCAAACTGTTTAAACGAAGATTTGGGAATGTTACATTTAGAAGATGTAAACCGGTTATTACCTCAGGTAGAAGTAAAAGAGATAATATATGAGCAATAAAAAACTATTGGTGGTTGGAGAGTTGAATATTGATCTTATTTTGAATCAAATTCAGGGTTTTCCGGAAATAGGTGCTGAAAAAATTGCTGAAAACATGGATTTTACCCTGGGTAGTTCTTCAGCAATTTTAGCTTCGAATATTGCTGCTCTGGGTGTTCCTACTTCCTTTTGTGGATTGCTTGGAGAGGATAATTTTGGTGATTTTATTTTGAAAGAATTACGAGGAAAAAATGTGGATACTCGGTTTATTAGTCGTTCTGAACACCACAAAACCGGTATTACCGTAGTGATGAATTATGATCAGGATAGGGCCAATGTAACTTATTGCGGAGCAATGAGTGTGCTAAGTATAGAACATATACCCTGGGAAAATATTTCAACATTTTCACATCTTCATTTTTCAAATTATTTTCTGCAGCCTGGTATGCAGCCTTATATTACTGAACTATTTAAGAAAGCAAAGGAAGCTGGACTTAGTACTTCTCTAGATTTACAGGTAGACCCACAGGATAAATGGGATTTTGATTATAAAAATTGTTTACCATTTGTAGATGTTTTTCTTCCTAACGAGAATGAGCTTTTGAAACTTACGGGAAAGAAAAATCTAAAAGGTGCTATTGAAGCGATAAAAAACCATACTAATATTCTGGCTTTAAAATTAGGAGATAAAGGTGGTAGGGTGGTATCCGGATCTGAAGATATTACAATAAAACCTTATTTAAACAACACATATAAAGATGCCATTGGTGCCGGTGATTCCTTTAATGCAGGTTTCTTAAAGAAATTCCTAAGCGGAGCATCTTTACGGGAGTGCCTTGATTATGCTAATCTCACAGGCTCAGTAAGTACAACGGCGGCCGGAGGTACTGGTGCTTTTAGTAATGAGAAAGAAATTAAAAGCAAAATTCAACAAATCGTGAATAAGAAATTATAATGAAATTAAAAGAAAAATTACAACAGTTGAGAAGTGAAGGCCGTGGAATTCTGGCTACTAATTTTTATAACCTAGAAACCTTGCATGGGGTATTAGGTGCCGCTTCAGAAATGAATGAACCTTTAATTTTACAACTTACCCAGAGCTCTATAGATTATATGGGATTGGAAACAGCGGTAAATTTAGGAAGAACTGGATTAAAACAGTTTGGAGTAGAAGGTTGGATTCATTTAGATCACGGTGGTTCGGTAGATTTAGCGCAGCGTTGCCTGGATGCAGGTTTTGATTCAGTAATGATAGATGGTAGTGAATTAGCTTTTGAAGAGAATATTCAAATTACCCGGGAAGTTGTAGAACGGGCTAAAAAATATGGAGCACATGTAGAAGCTGAATTGGGGTACGTTGCTAAGTTAGGACAATCTCACGATGAAGAAGTTTTTACTCAACCCGAAGAAGCCAAACAATTTGTAGAAGAAACGGGAATTGATGCCCTGGCAGTTGCTATTGGTACTGCACATGGATTTTACCAAAAAGAACCTGAGCTACAATTAGATTTACTGGAGAAAATTGCAAAAGCTACTCCTGTAGGATTGGTATTGCACGGTGGTTCTGGAGTGCCAGGTTCCCAGATGCAGGCAGCCATTTCCAGAGGGATTTGTAAAGTAAACCTTGCTACAGAAATCAAGAATATCTTTATGAAAACCTTGCAAAGTGAATTGCGTAATAATGAAGAGATAGACTTAAGAAAGGTATTTCCCGTAGCAACTGAAGAAATTACAAAACTGGTTAAAGGTAAATTAGAAATTGTAAAGAATAATAGGTAAAAGCTGTTAGAATAAAGTGCAGCCAAAATCTATTTCCTATGAAGAGGAAAAAAATTAAGTGCAAATAGAATTAAAAAAAGAAAACAATATGATATCAAAATTTATAGATGCGCACGTGCATTTAAACACGCTTTCTGCAGAAAAAATGGAGAAAATGATGGAATATAATTCGGGTTTTCTTTCTATAAACACCAATATCCCATTTTTTGATGAAATTGAAGAACAGGAAAAGATCATTCTTAAGCTTCAGAAAAAATATCCGGGAAGAATAAAATATTTTACCACGTTCAATTTTAAAAAATGGGGAACTTCAGAGTTTGTAGATGATGCTATCAATCAGATAAAGCGAGGGATAGATAATGGGGCAGTAGGGGTGAAGATATGGAAAGATGTAGGTTTTGATTATCATCACGAAGACGGCAGTTTTGTAATGATAGATGATCCTGTCTTTGATCCAATTTTTGATTTTATTCAAAAGAATAAAATTATGCTTATAGGTCATCAGGGAGAGCCTCGAAATTGTTGGTTACCTCTGGATGAAATGACCGTAGATTCAGATAGAAACTATTTTAAAGACCATCCCGAATATCATATGTTTCTTCAAAAGCAATATCCCTCTTATGAAGATCAAATGCAGGCCAGGGATAATATGCTAGAAAAATTCCCCGAAATAACCTATGTGGGGCTTCATTTGTTTAGCATGGAGTGGAGCATCAAAGAAGTTGCTGCTCGTTTGGAGGCATATCCAAATACTTTAACCGATGTAGCTGAGCGTGTTTGCCATTTACAATTGCAGGCTAAAGATAATTGGGAAGCTGTACGCAACTTCTGCATAAAATATCAAGATAGAATTATATACGGCACCGATGTGATTGACGACGGTAATACGCCAGCAGACGAAATCGCCGGAAGGTTTGAAAATTTGTGGCAATTTCATTACGATTTTTTCGCCACAGCAAAAACATTGAGCGCTCCGGAATTTCAAGGAGATTTCAAAGGTCTCGATCTCCCCAAAGATGTTGTGGAAAAGATATTCTATACTAATGCGAAAGAAACTTATGGTTTTTCCGATTTTTAAATTGCTAATGTTTGTTTTTCCGGGTTCGCTTTAAATAGTATGAAAACATATCTTTTATGATCTGCTACTTCTTAAGTACTTAATAACTATACAGATTTTCTAGAATTAAAACTTTTATTATGAAAAATAACCGAAGAGATTTTTTAAGAATAACCGGTCTTGGCGGGCTTGGACTGGTAAGCAGTAGCTTTTTAAACTGCAAAGGGCCTGAAGCATTTTTAGCAAATGCTCCTACCGGTCCCCAACAGTTTAATATGAGCGGTTATGCCGCTCCCAAATTAGATACCGTTCGTATTGGTTTTATTGGTCTGGGAATGAGAGGTCCGGGTGCGGTAAACCGTATGAGTCAGATTGAAGGAGTGGAGATTAAAGCACTGTGTGATTTAAGACCTAAACAGGCTGAAAAAGCAAAAGAACTTTTAAAGGGAACTTCCCATAATCCCGATTTATATTCGGGGAGTGATGATGCGTGGAAAGAAATGGTAGACAGGGAAGACCTGGATTTAATTTACATTGCAACCCCGTGGGACTGGCATACGCCAATGGCAGTATACGCTATGGAAGCCGGAAAACATGCTGCAGTAGAAGTTCCAGCGGCAAAGACTATAGATGAATGTTGGGAGCTTGTGGAAACATCTGAAAGAACTAAGAAGCATTGTATGATGCTTGAAAATTGCTGTTATGATTTCTTTGAACTTTTAACTTTGAATATGGCACGCCAAGGTTATTTTGGAGAAATTATTCACGGAGAAGGAGCGTATATCCATGATCTATTAGATCTAAATTTTCAGAAAAATGCTTATGAAGATATGTGGCGTCTAAGAGAGAACTATGAAAGAGATGGAAACCTTTATCCAACTCATGGTTTAGGCCCAATTTGCCAGATAATGAATGTAAACAGGGGTGACCAAATGGATTATTTAACGTCCCTATCCAGTAATGATTTTCATATGGCTGGGAAAGCTAAAGAATTAGCTAAAGATGATTCTTTTTATGACCAATTTGTTGGTAAAGATTATGCTGGAAATATGAATACCACCATGATTAAGACCAAAAATGGAAAAAGTATAATGGTGCAGCATGATGTTACTTCTCCACGCCCTTATTCTAGAATACACTTAGTAAGCGGGACTAAAGCTTTTGCGAGAAAATGGCCAAGCCCTGAGAGAGTAGCTAAGGGACATAGTTGGTTAAATGAGAACGAAATGTCTGAACTTGAAAGTAAATATACTCCTGAAATAGTGAAAAAAGTAGGTGATATGGCGAAGAAAGTCGGTGGCCATGGAGGAATGGATTTTATCATGGACTGGAGATTGATTGATTGTCTTAGAAATGGCCTTCCTTTAGACCAGGATGTATACGATGCAGCTTTATGGAGCGCAATCACCCCTCTTTCAGTAGATTCTGTTACCAATAGAGCTCAGTCTATGGACGTGCCTGATTTTACAAGAGGAGCATGGAAGAATAATAAGCCTGTAGATGTAACTTTAAAAGGAGGTGGAACAACCAATGTAATATTAAAAGCTTAGAAATTATTTATTCATTATTACGAAAAAACTTGTATATTTTGGAATAAAACTTTCAAACGAAATATAATATTTTTTAAATTCCTGTTTTGTTGTCTATAACTAACAGGAATTTTTTATTTTTTGTCTAATTTTGGAATAAATAATAAAAAAGTAACTATACCTCTAATAGGGAAAATAGTTAACTAAATAAATCAAAGCTAATCTATGAGAAAAGCCGCAGCACGCCGATCTAAAATTTTGGAAATTTTAGATGAAACAAATAAAGTGAATGTAACCGAATTAAGTGAGCACTTTAGTGTGAGTGAAGTTACTATTCGTAACGATTTAGATAAATTAGAAAAAAATAAACTCCTTGTTAGGGCTCATGGAGGTGCTTTTAAGACAAATAACCTGGCCTTAGCGGTATCAGAAAAGAAAAGTATTAATCGCGATCTTAAACGGCTAATTGGGAAGACCGCTGTTGGTCTTATCCAGGAAAATGATTCTATTATTCTGGACTCAGGAACAACTACTTTTGAAATTGCGAGTAATCTGGGGAAGTTTAAGGAAATTACGGTTATTTCTAATGCACTGGACATTGTTAACAATCTTGCTCAGTTTGATAATTTAAAAGTTTATATGCCTGGCGGATATTTAAAGGAATTTTCCATGTCCTTAGTGGGGCCAATGGCGGAGCGAAATTTAAAACAGCTTTTTTGTAATAAATTGTTTCTTGGAGTAGATAGTATTAGAAGTAATGTCGGTTTTTTCACCCACCATATGGAAGAGGCATATCTAAATCAAATAATGATTGAGATTGCTGAAGAAGTAATTGTGGTGGCAGATTCTACTAAGTTCAAAAAAACCGGCCTGGCTTTTATTCAGAATTTTGAACATATAGATAAGGTTATTACCGACGATGGAATTGATGAGAACGACCTTAAGATGTTACAAAAGAATAACGTGGAAGTTTTAATTGCAGGAAAAGGTGAATAAAAGATAATATTTTATATATTTGATATGTAATACATAATACATATCAAATGAAAAACTTGTTTGCGGCGACTTATGCGCCTATGAAAGATGATTGGAGCATTAATCCTGGGATGGTTGGTTCGTATGCCGATTTCCTTAAAAGGAATAAACTATCTGGAGTTTTTATTAATGGTTCAACTGGTGACTTTGTTTCATTAACCACTAATGAGCGTACAGAGCTACTGGAAGCCTGGGCAGATCATAAATCAAATGGCTTATACTTAATAAATCACGTGGGAAGCAATAGCCTGAAAGAGGCAGAAATTCTTGCAGCTTCCTCAGTAGGAAGGGCAGATGCAGTGGCAGCAATAGCTCCTTTTTATTTTACACCTTCAAATATCCAGCAATTAATTGACTATTGTAAATCAATTGCATTAAAGGCAAAAGACCTTCCTTTCTACTACTATCACTTACCTGTTTTAACCGGTGTAAATTTTCCAATGCTGAGTTTTGCTGAAAAAGCTAAGGGGCAAATTCCCAATTTTGCTGGTATTAAATTTACTGAGAATAATCTCGTAGAATTTCAAAAAACGAGTCTTGGTCATCCTGATTTGGATATTTTCTTTGGAGTAGATGAAGCTTTTTATTCTTCACTAGGCTTACAGGCTGGTGGTTGGGTTGGAAGTACTTACAATCATTTATCACCACTTTTTTATAAAATAAAGGAAGAATTTGATAAAGGTAATCTTCAGAAAGCTGCACAATTACAGAGTTTTGTAGCAAAATTTGTAGAAACATTGAGTAGCTATGGAAGCTTCAACGGATCTGGGAAAAGTTTTATGAAGAAACTTGGCATAGATTGTGGCCCCTCTCGTTATCCGCATCCTACTTTAAAAGATTCTGAAATAAAAAATGCTTTCGAAACTTTTGAAAACATTGGCTTATCCGAATATTTTTCATCATAACGAAAAATTTTTTATTAAATTATTATGTATAACATAATGCTTTTATTTATATTAGCAGTGTTAAAAACAAACAAATTAAATCCTAATTTTATGAAAAAAAGATTAATTATGGATGATTGGAGATACCTTTTGAATAAGGTATTACAATTATCCCGGCCAGATTTCACTAATAAAGTACTATTGGGTGGGCTTGTATTTTTGTGTTTTGGCTTTACGATGCAATCTCAGGATTTCGAAGTTTCAGGAGTTGTTTCAGATGAAGCAGGAATCCCTATACCAGGAGTTAATGTATTAGTGAAAAATACTAATCGTGGTGTTCAAACCGATTTTGATGGAGCATATAATATAGAAGTATCCCAGGGAGAAACTTTATCCTTTAGTTATATAGGTTTCAAAACTACCGAAATCGTTGTAGAAGACGGGGATTCTGAAATTAATGTTATTCTTGAAGAAGATCTATCCAGCCTGGATGAAGTGGTTGTTACCGGGTATTCCACCCAGTTGAGGAGTAATATGGCTACAGCAGTTTCCAAATTAGATACTAAGGTACTGGAAAGCGCGCCTAGATCTAATGCGGCTACAGCGCTTCAGGGTACTATTGCAGGTTTACGTGTAACTCAAAACACTGGACAACCCGGAGCTACACCAAGTATCTCCCTACGTGGGGGGAGTGATTTTGGTGGTGGCGGTAGTCCATTAATTTTAATTGACGGAGTTCCTGGATCCTTTTATGCTTTAAATTCCGACGATATTGAATCTATGGAAGTCTTAAAGGATGCTGCTTCTACTGCCGTATATGGTGCGCGAGCTGCAAACGGAGTTATTCTGGTAACTACCAAAAAAGGAAAAGCTGGACGTTCTAACATTACCTATAGGCATAGGTATACTATCAATGAAAGACGGGACACCCCAGAATATCTTGGGGCCGAAGATTTTATTATTTATAATCGTAGGGCCATTAGAAATACACAAAGAGTACTTGGTGAAGGCGCATTTAATAATTTTCTAGTAGGACCCCAGGGGATGGGAACTGGCAATAACACTACAAACTCTCCTTTTACTACAATGATTTTAGGAGAGGATAATAGATATTTGCTAGATCAGCCAGGTTGGAGTTCCATTCAAGATCCTATAAATCCGTCGCAGCAGTTAATTTTTCAAGAAAATGATATGAGTGAGTTGTTTTTTCAAAATAGTCATTCAAAAGATCATTCTCTTTCTTTTGATGGCGGTAATGAGAAAGGTACTTATTATGCCGGTTTGGGATATCTTGATGATCAAGGTATTGTTATTGGTTCTGGTTTTGAACGGTTTTCAGGAACGTTTAACGGATCCTATAACGTAAAAGATAATTTTAAAGTTTCTTCAAATTTACTTTATGCGCATTCCGAAGTTAATGGTACTTATTTGGGTAATGATAATCAAATATTCGAACGTGCGGCGGGGCAACCACCTACGTCCAGGATTTATAATAATAATCCCGATGGGAGTTTAAGTGATGATCCAAACCCTGGTACAAATACTAGTTTTGGTAATCCATTATACTATAAGGATAAATTTTTAAGTGAGAATTTGGAGCAGCGTCTTACTGCATCAGTACAATTGGACTGGCAGTTTATAGAAAATTTCAACTTAATGCTTAGGGGTTCCCATTTTACTATTAATAACACTAATGAGAGTTTTAATAAAGCGTACTTAAATGCGGGATCATTAGTAACCACTAGAAATGCTTCTGCCAGCCATCAAAAAACATTGAGGAATCAGGCCACGGCCACGGTTACTTATGATAATGTTTTTAATGAAAAACACAATGTTAATGCAATGTTGGGTGGAGAATTTTTTCGAGAAGACTATTTTGTATTGAGTGGAGCAACAAGGTTATCTCCTACCGATTTAATTACTACTCTGAATGCGGGAGCAGAAGCTAATGGAGTGCCTTCTTCCTCAAAAACTAATTATGCTATTGCTTCAGTTTTTGGGCAGGTAAATTATGATTATGATAATAGATATTTACTAGGTCTTACTTTTAGACAAGACGGAACTTCGAGATTAGGGACTGAAAAATATGATTTCTTCCCAGGGGTATCATTTGGTTGGAATCTTCATAATGAAAACTTTTATGAAAGTTCAAATGTTGAAAGCTTAGTATCGCGTATTAAGCCACGTGTAAGTTATGGGGTGAATGGGAATATAGATGTATTGAGTAATTATGGTGTTTATGGTTTATATGCGGAAACCGCTGTGTATGGTGGTCAAACCGGTTACGCTAATACCAATTTACCAACACTTGGTCTAAAATGGGAACGTGCCACTACACTCAATTTTGGATTGGATTTAGGCCTGTTTAAAAATCGTGTGAATCTTTTAGTAGATTATTTTATTCGAGATGTGGATGATAAACTTGCAGGTTTAACTTTACCTCAATGGACTGGATTTAGTTCTATCCTTGTGAATAACGGGACCTTAAGAAATAAAGGTTTTGAATTAGAATTGGATGCAACAATTGTCAATAACGACAATTGGAACTGGAATATTGGTGGTACTTATTTTACACAAAAAAGATATGTGGAATCTTTACCTGATAACGGGGTAGAAAACAACCGTCAAGGAGGGATTGAGGTTTATGACCCTGAAACCGATGGTACCCGATATATAGGTGGTTTACAGGAAGGACAACGAGTGGGAACTGATATTGTTACGGCTTATATTCAAGAAGGAGTTTATCAAACTGAAGCAGATCTGGCAGAGCACGAAGGTCGTAGAGTAGAAATGGCAACCAACCCAGAATTTCAGCAGTTAGGGGATTCTCGTTGGAGGGATGTGAATGGTGATAATATTATAGATTTTCGCGACAGGGTGAAAATTGGTAGAATTACACCAGATTTCTTTGGAGGATTCACCTCAGATCTTACCTATAAAAACTTTAACTTGTTTATAAAGACTGACTTTGCTTTAGGCCATCTAATACAAAACAATGCAAGATCCCGGGGAATGGCGCAAGTTCAAGGAAATATGAACTGGACTAACGAATTGTTAGATACCTGGACGGAAGAAAATCCAAATACAAACGTTCCCAGATACGATTTCACTGATCCACAACGTAACCACTTGTCCTTTCCGTATGGAGGACAGTACAATAGTAGTTCTCGTTATTGGGAAAAAGGGGACTACCTAGCTCTTAGGGAGGTGACCTTAAGTTACAATGTTCCAGGAGAACTTATAGGTAATGTATTCCAAAACCTTAGAATATATGGAACGGGAAGTAATTTAGCATACTTTAATGATTATACCGGTTACTCTCCAGAAAATGGAGGTATAGATAGCGGTCGTTTCCCCTTACCGGTAAGTTATACTCTGGGGGTTAATTTAAGTTTTTAATAAAAAATAATTATTATGAGGATTTATAAAATAGTTAGTGCACTTTTCTTAGTTTTTGCACTAGGAGCTTGCGAAAGCGAGTTAGATCTACAGCCAGAAAGCACCCTAACCTATAATGGGTTTTGGGAGAGTGAAGAGGCTGCAAGGGCCGCACAGGTTGGTTTATATGCTAATTTTAGAAATTATAATAGTACTTTCTGGGTTATGGGTGAAGTTCGGTCAGATATTTGGGGTGGCCCTACCTTTGAATCTCCTTCTAACCTTGATTTAATTAATCAAAATATTAGTGCTACTCAGGTGCCATTTGGAAATTGGGCCGGTTTTTACGGTTATATGCATCATATTAATGATTTTCTTTTAAATATTGAAAATATCGAATTTGACAATGAAGCCGATAAAGCTCACCTTATTGGACAGGTGTATGGAATTAGGGCATTTATGTATTTTACAATGTTAAAAACCTGGGGTGGAGTACCAATTTCAACTGAACCTTTGTTAGACGTTAATCCGAGCGAATTAGCTAAAGCTCGTTCTTCTAAAGAAGAGGTAATGGCATTAGTAAAAAGCGATATTGCCAGATCTTTAGAGGCTTTTGGAGATGATGAATCTTTTTGGAATGGGCAGCGAACCTATTGGTCTAAAGCTGCAAGTTTGGTCTTGAAAGGAAAAGTTTATTTATGGTCTGGTAAACTCCTTGGCGGGGGAGATACAGATTATAATGAAGCAAAATTAGCTCTAGAAGAAGTACAAGGAATGGGCTTTAGCCTGGTAGAAAATTACAATGATCTGTGGGGTGAAGAAAATGAAAATAATAATGAGTTCATTTTTAAATTTGATTATACACAAGATGAAGCTGGAAATTTTTATAGCGGATTATTTACTGGTCGGTCTACAGAGATAAATGCTACCTGGGATTCCTATGGTAACTCTATGGCCGATTTTATTTCTAATGGAGGTAACCGTTATGGTCCAAGTATTAAAATACTGGAAATGATTGATAATACTGAAGATGCTCGTAGGGATGAGACTTTTATTAGGCTTTATGGTAATGATGAAGGTCATATTCCATTTGATACTGAAGGGTATCAGGCCTCTATTCTGAAAAAGTTTTTGGGTGTAGTTGAAGCAGGTAGCCGTTTAAGTAATAATGATGTACCATTGTTTAGATATGCCGATGTTATATTGCTTTTGGCTGAGGCCAAAAATAATTTAGGGGAAGATCCGTCAGAAGAAATCAATCAAATTCGAATAAGAGCTTATGGAGAGGATTATACAGAAGCCGAAGATGCTTATACAGGTGGCTCTCAGGTAGAGAATACTCGTGCAATTCTTGATGAAAGGTTAAAAGAATTTATCGGGGAAGGAAAACGTTGGTGGGATTTAAGACGTGCAGGAGGCACATTTATATTTGATGAAATAGAAAGTTTGGATGCAGCTGAAGCTTATAAATTGGAACTACCAATTTCTCCAGGAATGATAGCCAATAATCCGCTATTGGAACAAACAGAAGGTTATGAATAATAATTATACCCATGGTTATTATTTATTAGTTAGTTAGCTGAAAAGGCCGCACTTGCGGCCTTTTTTAAAATTTAATTAAATTAAAAATTATGAAAAAAATTATATTACTAATAATGCTCGGTGCTTTTTTGCAAGGTTGCAATGATAACGCTAAAGAAAAAGAAGCCAAAATAGAAGAAATTAATGAGCCTGAAACACAGGAGTTAGTGTTTGAAGATCTTTTTAATGCAGAAGCTAAAGAGAATATTGCCTGTTATCGTATCCCTTCTTTGATAACTGCTCCTAATGGAGATATTATAGCTGCAATAGATGAGAGAGTACCTTCTTGTGCAGATTTAAGAGGGAGCAAAGATATAAATATTGTACAGCGTAGAAGTACCGATAATGGTAGAACCTGGAGCGAAATTGAAACAGTAGTTGACTTTCCCGAGGGAGAATCTGCATCAGACCCTTCTATGATTGTTGATGAAGAGACAGAAGAAATTTTTATGTTCTATAACTTTATGGATCTTGACAATGAAGCGAATATCTATTATCTACATGTAGTTTCGAGTAAAGACAACGGCAAAACCTGGACAGAACCCCGCGATATTACTACGGAAATTGCTAAGGATGAATGGCATAAAGATTTTAAATTCATTACTTCTGGACGTGGAACACAAACAAGCTCTGGGAGGCTACTGCATACCCTTGTAAACCTGGATAATGGTCTACATTTATTTGGTAGTGATGACCACGGAGAAAACTGGTTTTTAATCGACACCCCAATTCAACCTGCAGATGAGTCTAAGGTTATTGAACTTGCCGATGGAAGATATATGATTAATGCTCGCGTGAATACAGGTGAAGGACATCGATATGTACATATTTCTGATGATAAGGGAGAAAGTTGGGAAACCCGTCCCGAAACTAAATTAACCGACCCAGGAAATAATGCAAGTATTATTAGGTATACTCGTGATGGTGAGAACGAAAAAGATATCCTGCTTTTTTCAAATTCCAATGATGCAGAGGAAAGAAAAAACCTAAGCGTTCGTATAAGTTATGACGAAGGAGAAACCTGGAGTGAGGGAAAAATTATATATCCTGGATCTGCAGCCTATTCTGATCTTACGGTTTTAGAGAATGGTGATATAGGTGTGTTTTTTGAAGCCGATGGCTATTCCAGGAATCTTTTCACAAGCTTTTCTTTAGAATGGTTGACTGATAAGTAAAAAACAATAACCAAAATACTTTCAATTATCCAGACTCGATATTCTTTGATAATTTCACAGGTTTCCTTGATTAATTACAGTTGATTTAATTTAGCCAGTTGTGAATACCGAGATCTGGATTTTTTACAATACTAAATCAAAATTCCGTCCGGGTATTTTGATTTTGGTGTTTTTAAACTATTTTAACACCTAATTTTCCTATTTAATATTCAGATGAAATATAATATTATTAAATTCTTTTGTTATTCCGCTAGCATTTTAATTTTGGTTTCTTGTAAAGTAAATACTTTGAAAAGTGAAAAAGATGATGGTTGGGAATATTTATTCAATGGAAAAAATCTGGATAACTGGATAGTGAAAATTCACAAACATGAATTGGGTGATAATTATCAAAACACTTTTCAGGTTAGAGATGGAGTTATTCAGGTAAATTATAAAGGATATGAACGTTTTAACGAAAGATACGGTCATCTTTTTTATAAGAAACCATTTTCAAACTACCACTTAAAATTTGAATATCGTTTTACAGATGAATGGATGCAAGATGCGCCGGGTTATACCTACCGTAACAGTGGGGTAATGTTTCATTCTCAAGATCCAAAAACCATAT
Source organism: Salegentibacter sp. UBA1130 (assembly GCF_002311535.1). Lineage (NCBI taxonomy): Bacteria > Pseudomonadati > Bacteroidota > Flavobacteriia > Flavobacteriales > Flavobacteriaceae > Salegentibacter > Salegentibacter sp. UBA1130. Next base: position 273,183 of record NZ_DCAP01000031.1, read on the forward strand.
TAAAAAATCAGGATTGGCCTATTTCAGTTGAATATCAAATGCTGGCAGATGCCGGTGACGGCAATCCACGCCCAACGGGAAATATGTGTTCCCCAGGCACTGAAATTTTTTTTGAGGGAGAAATGGATCCACGGCATTGTATTAGTTCCTCTTCAGATACTTACTTATGGAACGAATGGGTGCAAGCTGAATTGATAGTTCAGGACAGTCTTGTTATTCATAAAGTGAATGGTAAAACGGTATTAAAATATACAAAACCTCAAATTGGTGGTGGTACCACTGAAGGTTATGATCCGGAAATTAAACAAGATGGAAAACTTTTAACCCAGGGATACATTGGTCTTCAGGCCGAAGGGCAAGGAGTTGAATTTCGGGATATTAAAATTAAGCGACTGGATTAAAAGTTTATTTTTCTTTAAAAATAGAATCAAAATGAGGTTCTAAATGATGACGCATGGCATTTCTAAATGTTTCTGGTGTTCCAATTTTTATATTATCCATTAACATTCGGTGAGTAACAAAATGTCCCGAAGAATATCGATGTTTAAAATCTTGCGGAGTATTTTTTAAATGAACATATTCAAAAACGGGTAATAACAATTGCTGAAAGCCTTGCAGGGTTTTATTATTTGAAATTTGGTAGAGTTTCCCGTGAAAAGATATTTCCTTATCAAGGCTAAAATGGCTTTGATCTGACTCCTGTTCCTCTTCCTTTACAACAATCTCTTCCAGATCGTCTAAATCTTTCTGGGTTTTTCTTTCAAAAAGAAAATCTGCCATTCCCATTTCTAAGATTAAACGCAGTTCAAAAAGATTTTTTAATATACCGGTGCCTAAAAGCGTGGGATCTAAAATACGGGCAAAATTATTTATAATATCTGGTTCAGTAAGAACCATGCCTCTATGTTTTTTTGACTCCACCAATCCAAGGGTTCTTAGCCTTAGTAATGCCTCCCTTATTACCGTACGACTAACTCCCAGTGATTCAGAAAACTCAAGTTCTTTGGGAATTGGATCTCCGGGTTTTAAATTGTTATTTTTAAAAAATTCTAAGAGTCGAATTTCAACTTTATCAACCAGAGAAAGTGTATCAATAGGTTTTATGTTCTTCATAGTCATGCAAATATTCCAAAAAAGCTAAGAAATAAAAATAATTTATAAAATATCAGATAATGGAGGATAAAGATATAACTAATTTTTATATTCGTATTATGTTATACATATAATATGAATTCAACTATATATAAAAAAGCACTTTTAGAAGATGTTATTCCTTTTTGGAGCAACTTTTCAATCGATAAGACACATGGAGGTTATTTTTCGTGCTTAACCCAGGAAGGCCAGGTGTATGATACTGATAAATTTGTCTGGTTGCAGGGAAGGCAGGCCTGGATGTATTCGTTTCTTTTCAATAATGTAGATCAAAAAAAGGAATGGCTTGACATTGCTAAAAACGGGATTGACTTTTTGCGCACTCATGGCATGGATAAAAATGGTAACTTTTATTTTTCCCTTTCCCGTGAAGGGAAACCTCTTATTGCTCCCTATAATATTTTTTCCGATTGTTTTGCAACGATGGCTTTCGGGCAATATGCAAAAGCCAGTGGAGATAAAGAGATTGAAGCACTGGCTCGTAAAACCTACTATAATATTCTAGATAGAAAGGAAAATCCAAAAGGTAAATACGATAAAACTACGGGTAACCGGCCCCTTAGAAATTTTTCCCTTCCAATGATTTTATCCAATCTTGTTTTGGAACTGGAATCGGTCTTACCAAAAGAAGAGGTTGATCTGCGGCTGGAACACAGCATAACGGAAGTGATGGAGGTGTTTCTTCAGGACGATGGACTAATTTATGAAAACTTAAATCCGGACGGTTCATTTTCAGATAGTTTTGAAGGTCGTCTTATTAACCCAGGCCACGGTATTGAAGCAATGTGGTTCATGATGGATATTGCAGAAAGAAAGAATGATAAAAAATTGTTGGATGAAGCGGTCCAGGTTGTTTTAAATACCTTAGAATTTGGCTGGGATAAGCAATACGGCGGAATTTTTTACTTTCTTGATATTAAAGGTTATCCACCCCAGCAGTTAGAATGGGATCAAAAACTTTGGTGGGTACACCTGGAAGCCCTTGTGGCGCTCTCAAAAGCCTATAGTTTAACCAAAAACCAGGAAGTATGGGAGTGGTATAAAAAAGTCCATGAATATGCGTGGAGTAAATTTTCCGACGAAAAGAATGGCGAGTGGTTTGGCTATTTAAATAGGCAGGGTGAACCACACCTTAGTTTAAAAGGAGGGAAATGGAAAGGTTGTTTTCATGTGCCTCGTGCTATGTATCAATGCTGGCAGGCTTTCGAAAATATTGAAAATTCTCATTAATTAAAGGTGATTTTATTTTTAAAGATATCGAAAGTTAAAAATTATGAAGTATAAATTTTTAATTTTCGATATGATAATTATATTTATGCAAAATTTATATATAGAAAGTTAATTATGAAAAAATTTACTGCCTTCTTAATTTTAGCTGCCACTCTTATCTCCTGTGATCAATCCAAATCTTACGATGAATTTGCACAAGTTGAAAATAAAAAGCAAGATTATGCTATAATTCCGCTTCCACAAAAAATGGAAACTTCAAATGGGATTTTTGTTATAGACGAGAATACTCAAATACAGGCAAGTGAAGAATTAAGTCAGGAAGCTGAATTTCTTGCGGATTATATTGGGGAAATTGCCGGTTTTACCCCAGCAATTAAATCTGATAGAGATGAAGTGGAAAGAAGCATTAGTCTTAAAATTTCAAGTGATTTTGATCAGGATGAAGCCTATAATTTAAAGATTACACACGAAAAGGTTGTAGTTGAAGGAGCTTCAGCTAAAGGTGTTTTTTATGGGATCCAAACGCTAAAACAACTTCTTCCTTTAAAATCTAAATTTCAAAATGAATCTGCAACAATCAGTATTCCTGCCGTAGCTATTTCAGATGCACCAGCATTTAATTATCGTGGCATGCATTTAGATGTGGCCCGACATATATTTCCGGTAGCGTTCATTAAAAAATATATAGATCTAATAGCAATCCATAAAATGAACACTTTCCACTGGCATTTAACCGAAGATCAGGGGTGGAGAATCGAAATTAAACAATATCCTAAACTTACCGAGATTGGCTCTATTAGGAAAGAAACGATGATAGAAAAGAATTTTGATCCATATAAAGGTGATGGCAAAGAATATGGGGGATATTACACGCAAGAAGAAGTAAAAGATATCGTGGAGTATGCTGCCAAAAGACATGTAACTGTTATACCTGAAATAGAATTGCCGGGCCACTCTCGCGCAGTTTTGGCTGCCTATCCAGAATTAGGTAATAATACAGGCCCCTATGAAGTGGCTACAAAATGGGGGGTGTTTGACGAAATATTGGCACCAAAAGAAGAAACTTTTGAATTCCTGGAAAATGTTTTAACCGAGGTTATGGAATTATTCCCAAGTGAATATATTCATATTGGTGGAGATGAAGCACCAAAAACAGAATGGGAAAAAAGTACCCAGGCACAGGAAGTTATAAAACGAGAGGGGCTAAAAGATGAACACGAATTGCAAAGCTATTTTATTAGGCGAATTGAGAAATTTCTAAATAAAAATGGCCGTCAAATAATTGGTTGGGACGAGATTCTTGAGGGAGGCCTTGCTCCTAATGCCACGGTAATGTCCTGGAGAGGTAACCAGGGTGGGATTGAAGCTGCTAAACAAAAGCATAATGTAGTGATGACTCCAAATACTCATTTGTATTTTGACCATTATCAAGCCAATCCTGAAAATGAACCTCTGGCAATTGGCGGCAATTCTACTGTTAAACATGTATATTCTTTTGATCCCGTTCCTGAAGAATTATCAATTGAGGAAGCAAAGTATATTATGGGAGCGCAAGCCAATGTTTGGACTGAATATATGAAAGATTCAGATTACGTAGAGTATATGATTTTACCGAGAATGACTGCTTTATCTGAGGTAGTTTGGACCTATCCTGAAGAACGTAATTGGGAAGAATTTAAAAGCAGGCTAACCGAATTTAAAAAACACTACGACGAAATGGATTTAAATTATGCCACACATGTTTTTGAAGATTCTCAATCAATTAAAAATGAACCTACAGCAGCTAAATAATAATGAATAGAAGAACCTTTGTTAAGCAAAATATAGCAGCATCTGCTTTGGCAGGTTTGGCGCCGGTAGGAGCTTTTGCCGCTAATTTCAATGAAAATACTTTTTTAAATGAGGATAATTTTAATCTTGATTATGCCCCTCACCTGGGAATGTTTCGTAGCCACGCAGGAGAAGATCCCATAGATCAGCTTAATTTTATGGCCGATCAGGGTTTTAAGGCTTTTGAGGATAATGGAATGAAAGGTAGGGCCGTAGCGTTACAGGAAGAAATGGCTGCGACAATGACCAAAAGAAATATACGCATGGGTGTTTTTGTAGCCCATACTATTTACTGGACTGAGCCTAATTTAGCTAGTGGAAATAAAGACTTGCAAAATGAATTTCTAAAAGAGATAAGGGAATCGGTAGAGGTTGCAAAACGCGTTAATGCTAAATGGATGACAGTGGTGCCCGGTTATGTGGATCAACGTCTAAATATGCAATATCAAACTGCAAATGTAATTGAATCTCTAAGGCGCGCTGCCGATATTTTAGAACCCCACGGACTTACAATGGTTTTGGAGCCTCTTAATTTTAGAGATCATCCTGGTTTATTTTTGAGCGAATCCCCCCAGGCCTATCAAATTTGTAAAGCGGTAGATAGTCCGTCCTGCAAAATACTTTTTGATATTTATCATCAGCAAATACAAGAAGGGAACCTAATTCCTAATATTGAGGCCAGTTGGGATGAGATAGCATACTTTCAGGTAGGCGATAACCCGGGAAGAAATGAACCCACTACCGGTGAGATCAATTATAAAAATGTATTTAAATATATCCATTCAAAAGGTTTCGACGGGATAGTAGGTATGGAACATGGGAACTCCCTGCAGGGAAAAAAGGGCGAAATCGCCGTAATAGAAGCATATAAACAAAGTGACGATTTTTAAAAAATGAGATATATAAAATTTTTTGTTACCTGTCTAACTTTGGTTTCTGTTGAATTTTACGGCCAGGACAAGTTAGAAAATTATGTTCAGGAATTTTCAGGTACAGATCTAGAGATTAAAATGATTGCTATTCCTGGCGGGGAATTTCAAATGGGTAGTTCGCTAGAAGAATTTGGTCATTATGAAGATGAAGCACCGTTACATAAGGTACAGATTGATCCTTTTTGGATGGCATCTCACGAAATTACATGGAAGCTTTTTAAGCTCTACCTGGAGCGTCCGTTAAATGATTTGCCATTAGAGAATAAGGCTAAGGATGTAACTATTAAAGTTGATGCTATTTCAGGTGCTACTGTGCCTTATGTAGATATGAGTTTGGGAATGGGAACAGGCGATGGTATGCCGGTAGTGAATATAACATATCTGGCCGCGCAAAAATTCTGTAAATGGCTTTCAGCAAAAACAGGATATTTTTATCGCTTACCCACTGAGGCAGAATGGGAATATGCTGCCAGGGCTGGGAATCAATCTGCTTACCATTTTGGCGACAATCCTGACGATTTAGATGAATATGCCTGGTTTTATGAAAATAGTGACGGTCATTATCATGCCGTGGGTTCAAAGAAACCAAACCAATGGGGACTTTATGATATGCACGGAAATGTTGCGGAGTGGACTTTAGATGCTTATAGCGCTGATACTTATAAGAACAGGGAGGATCTGACCCCTAATCCTTTTGCAGTACCAGAAAATGAATATCCTCATAGTGTGAGGGGAGGCTCTTATTATGATGATGCTGAATACTTAAGAAGTGCTGCTCGTTTGGGATCCAGTGAGAACTGGAAAATGCGCGACCCTCAATTTCCCAAAAGTAAATGGTGGAATACCGATGCTCAATTTGTGGGATTTAGGATTGTAAGAGATCCCAATCCGCCAACAGAAACAGATTATGAAAAATATTGGGGGCCAATTACTCCTTGATTTAAAACTTTTAAAAATGAAAAAAACAGCACCAATTAAGCCAGAAATTATAAAAAATTCACGGAGAACGTTTTGTAAAACTACAGCGCTTTTTACCGCCGGAATGATGATACCTGCTATGGAAATGAATGCTATGTACAATGTTTTTAACGACAAAAAGCTGAAACTGGCTGTGGTAGGATGCGGAGGTCGCGGCACAGGTGCTGTAAATCAAGCTCTAAAAGCCGACGAAAATGTACAGTTGGTTGCTATGGCAGATGCTTTTGAAGACAGACTACTTAGTAGCTTGGGCCAGTTGGAAAATGAGTTTGCTGGGTCTAATAAAGTAAGGGTTAAAGAAAAAAATCGGTTCACCGGTTTTGATGCTTATAAAAAAGCTATTGATCTGGCAGATGTAGTAATACTTACGACACCACCGGGTTTTAGACCCCACCATTTTGAATATGCCATTAATGCGGGGAAACATGTATTTATGGAAAAACCTGTGGCTACAGATGTACCAGGAATTAGAAAAGTTTTGGATTCAGCAAAAATTGCTAAAGAAAAGAAGTTGAACGTTGTTGTTGGTTTACAAAGAAGATACCAGAATAATTATATAAATATTGCTGAAAAAATTCAAAAGGGAGAAGTTGGAAAAATTCTTTCAGGGCAGGTGTATTGGAATAGTAGTGGGGTGTGGGTAAACCCCAGACAGCCAAACCAAACCGAAATGGAATACCAAATGCGTAACTGGTATTACTTTAATTGGCTTTGTGGTGATCATATTTTAGAACAACACATTCATAATATTGATGTTGCGAATTGGTTTATAGGTGAGTATCCTGTTTCGGCTCAGGGAATGGGCGGTCGGCAAGTGCGTACAGGACCCGAGCACGGAGAGATCTTCGATCATCATTTTGTTGAATTTAAATATCCCGGTGGGGCCGTAATTTCTAGCCAGTGCAGGCATCAACCCGGAACAATGTCAAAAGTAGGAGAGGGGTTTCAGGCCACCAAAGGTATTGTTGAAACCAATGATGCAGGTGTTGCAAAATTAGTAGATTTAGAGGGCAACGATATTTTTAAATATCGAGGTCGGAATGATCCCAACCCTTATCAGGAAGAACATAACCAATTGTTTAAATCCATTCGAAACGGCGAGGTTATAAGCGATGCTGAGAATGGAGCTAAAAGTACAATGACTGCGATCATGGGCCGAATGGCTACATATTCAGGGCAGGTAATCAGTTGGGATGAAGCACTTCAATCTAACCTGGAATTGGTTCCTGAAAATCTAAGCTGGGATTCCACACCACCTGTAATGCCAAATTCTGATGGGCATTACCCAATACCTACCCCAGGAAAAACAAAAGTTATGTAATTTTTGTGGTCACACTTTAAGTTGATTACAATTTTTTTCCTATTAACTTTAAAATCTATCATTATATATTAATCCAGTTTTAGAATTCAAATGAGTTTTAAAACTGGATCTTTCTAAGATTGAAAATTTTTTCCTTCAATTGAAAGCCCTTATTATATTTTTATATATCATACATAATACAATTTACTATGGCAATGAGAAAACTAGAGATATTCGCAGTCCTTCTTTTGTATATTATAAGCTTTACAACAACTGCTCAGGAAGAATTCAAAAGTAATTTAAGTGTGGAAGAACTTAAGGAAGCACCCGTAAAACTAATGCCCTACCCAAAGGAAGTTTCATGGGGGGAGAAACCAATAGACTTTAAGCAAGTTGAGATTAATAACTTTAACTTTTTACATCCATCGGTAAAAAGTGAATTGGAACAATTGCTGTTTAAAGCCGGCGTTAAAACTAGTAAGAACAATAAGAATAAGATTAAATTTAAGAAAATTGACAGTTTAACCCGGGAGGCCTATACCCTTGAAATCACTTCCGATGAAATTAAAATTGGAGCTTCCTCTGATGCTGGTTTTTTTTACGCGTTAAAAACATTAGAACAGATTGTTGATGGGAAGAAAGGTTTTTATGCTGTAAAAATCTGGGATGAACCCGCGTTTGAGTTGCGGGGTTATATGATTGATACGGGCCGGAATTTTCAACCTATTGAAACTCTAAAGAATCATTTGGATATACTGGCAAATTATAAATTGAATACTTTCCACTGGCATTTAACAGATTATCCTGCCTGGCGTATAGAAAGTGAAAAATATCCAGAACTTAATGCAGCTGAAAATCATAGGCCTACACGGGATCCTGGACTATTCTATACTTATAATGAAATTCGTGAAGTAATTAACTATGCTAATGAATTGCAAATTCAGGTTATTCCAGAAATAGACATGCCTGGCCATAGCGATTCGTTTACAACGGCTACCGGCCATAGAATGGAATCGGAAGAAGGAATGAAGATTTTAGAAGACGTTTTATATGAATTTTTTGAGGAAATTCCGAAAGAAATGGCACCTATAATACACCTGGGCTCTGATGAAGTTGATGTTCCCGACCCTGAAGGTTTTATGAATCGAATGCTCCATATAATTGAATCAAATAATAGATCGGCCGTAATTTGGGATCCAGGTTTACCGGCAAACGATAGAGTAATTCGCCAAACCTGGCGACCAGAACATGAGATCGAAAAAATGGACCAATCTGGTTTAAGGGGTATTGATTCTCAAAATTCCTATATCAATAACAGCGAACCAATGCTACAAATTCCGAGACTATTGTTTAAACCTATTGGACAGGATAGCAATCACAAGATAATAGGTGGAATCATCGCGCTTTGGCCTGATGTAAACCTTGATGAACCTTTTGATGCGGTGAGACATAATCCATTATACCCTTCACTATTAACCTATGCCTGGACAACCTGGACAGCCGATATTACAGAAACTTCCTCAAAATTTATAACCAGAGTACCACCAAAGAATAGTAAAGCTCATGATTATTTTTCTGCTTTTGAAGATTTCCTAATGTATCATAAAAACACCTATTTTAAAGGTCAACCTTTCCAATATGTAAAGCAGGCCGATACCGAATGGAAACTTATTGGTCCTTTTGAAGACAAGGAAACCCTGGGCGAAATAAAAGATTCATATTCAATTAATGATAGTATTCTTCAATGGAAAAATGCTACAGGAAATACAGTTTATATCCGGTACCGGTTTAAACAGGGTGGATTTTATCCCAAAGCGAAGCCCGGCGAAACTTATTTCGCTCATACCTATATTTATGCCGACGAAGCTAAGAATATACCCGTATGGATTGGTTTTGAAACCCCTTTTCGTAGTAATCGGGCTTATACTGGAATTCCTGAAGTAGGGGAATGGGATGTAAGTGGAGGCACGATTTGGGTAAATGAAAAGGAAATTCCCGCTCCCAATTGGAAAAATCCCGGGTGGAAACCTGAAAAGACCAGTGGTTGGGGAAGTAAAGGTGACCAGGAAGTGCCCTGGAAAGATGAAGAATTATATTGGACACGAGAACCAGCAAAAATTTCGTTAAAAGAGGGTTGGAATGAAGTTTTGATCCGTGTTCCGGGAAGTAGCGATTATCAAAATTGGATGTTTACTTTCGCACCGTTGGAGCAGGAAGGAATTAGGTTTTCAACTTCAAAAAATTAACCTATGAGATGCTTATTACTAACCTTTGTTTTACTACTCGCTTTTAGACCTATGCATTCGCAAATAACCTTTGCTGATATATTTACTGATAATATGGTACTCCAGCGGGACCAACCCATTAGAATTTGGGGAATTGCTCCCCCACAATCTAAAATTTCAATTTATTTTCAGAATAAAGTTGAATCTGTTGTCACAGATGTTAAGGGCAATTGGGAGGTAGTGTTTGATGAGCAGCCTGCCAACTCTAATCCTCAGGAACTAATTTTGAAATCACCCCAGCAAACAATTACCTTACATAATCTACTAATAGGGGATGTGTGGCTATTACTGGGTCAATCTAATATGGAATGGCCTATGAGTGGGGAGATGCATTTTGAAGAGGAGTTAAAAGATGCCAATAACAAACAACTCAGGTTTTATAACCCTAAGTATATAGGAAAGAACATTTATGGGAAGGCCTATAATCAAGACGAAAGAAAAAAATTTGCTGGGGGAGAATTATTCTATGATAAAAAATGGGAGGAAAGCGATACTTCTACTTTTAAAGCTATGAGTGCTATAGGATACTATTTTGGGAAACAAATTTCAAATAAAAAAGGGATTCCGGTAGGCCTTATCAATTTATCTATTGGCGGTGCACCCCTGGAAACATTTATAGCATTAGAAACTTTAAAAAAGAATAAAAAATTTTCTAAGAAAACGGGTTCAAACTGGCTTTATAATGCACATCTACCCGATTGGATAAGGGAAAGAGGTCGGGAGAATATCAACGGAAATCAAGTAGAAAATCACTCCAATGGACCAAATCATGGTTATAAACCTGGTTTCGCATTCAGCACAGGTATTGCGCCTATTTTAAAAATGCCAATTAAAGGTATTCTTTGGTATCAAGGCGAAAGTAACGCCCAGGAAAAGGAGCGTGTAGAAGAATATCCTGAGCTGCAAAAACTTATGATACAGGATTATCGAAAAAAATGGGAGAACCCTAATTTACCTTTTTATTGGGTTCAGTTGTCTTCAATTGATACCATAAATTATGACTCTCACTTTTGGCCTGAATTTAGGGACGGGCAGCGTAGATTACTGGAGGAAATGAAGAATGTGGGAATGGCCGTGAGTAGTGATATTGGTGCCCGTCACGACGTCCACCCACGAAATAAAAAAGCTGTGGGCAATAGACTTGCGCGATGGGCTTTAAACCAAGAATATGGGCAAGATGTTTTAGTTTCTGGTCCCTTACCAAAGAGTGCTATTTATAAAAATGATAGTATAATAGTGGATTTTGAATACATTGGGAATGGCTTAAGCGTTTCCAATAGCAAATCTTTGAGAGGATTTTCCCTTAATGGAAAAACGGAAGCAGCGGCAAAATTAAAAGGAAATAAAGTATTTATTAAAACTTCAGAAAAACCTAAATTTATTTACTATAACTGGCAGCCCTGGGCTACCGGGAATTTGATTAATTCGGAAGGCTTGCCGGCTTCAACATTTAAGATGGAAGTTATGAAACGTGATTAATCAAAATCAAATATCCGGAACAAGGAATTTATCTTAAACACGCTTATTTTTACCTAAGTATATTGATCGCTGTATATTTTGGTTTTTTGTACCTAAAAATGGTAGATTCACATTTACTAAAATTCCTTTTTGTATCTTTTTAATCATATTTATTAATAGTAACTATACATTGAATTATGGTAGATTTCAAGGATTTAATATGAATTAATAGTATGAAGTTTTTCTCTTTCATCTTCTTAATATTACTACTGGGTTGTACTGTTGAAAAGCAAAATGATAATGAATTAGAACATGCAGCGGCTACTTTATATTACCAGCCAGACTGTGCAACTATAAATGGCTATATTACTCTAAAACTTTCTGATGAAAAATATGTTTTTCAACATGAAATAGAAGAACAATTTCGCGCAATGGGTGTAGAAGTCAAGGTTGCTTTTAGAAAACATAGCAAATCAGACATTCTAACTAACGAATGTATAACTGCACCAATAATAACTATAACTTCATTAGAAAAACAATAAATTCACAAAGTAAGTTATAAAATAATATTTATATATGTTATACATAATACAAAATTGTTATCTTTAGGCCAAAATTTAGCATATGAATATTCGGGTGATTTTACTTTTGTTCTTCCTGTGTGGGCAACTAACTGCGCAAACTGAGAAAAAACTTGATTTTAAATGGGATACTATTGCCACGCTTAATGATGATTTAGGCGTAAATGGAGCCTTTTCTGGTATTCATAATGATGCATTTATAGTAGCTGGAGGAGCAAATTTTCCAAATGATCCAGTTTGGGAAGGAGGAGAAAAAGTTTGGTATAATACTATTGAAGTTTTACAAAAATCGAATGATAGCTATAACTGGATTTCAGTAAATGCAAAATTACCCCGGAAACTGGCTTATGGAGCTTCAGTGTCTACTCCCGATGGCTTGTTATGCATTGGAGGGAATAATTCAGATGGTACATTTTCTGAAGTTTTTCTGCTAAAATGGAACCCGAGAGAGAAGAAAATCGAAATTGAAAAGCAGCCTGATCTACCTGAACCTCTGGCTAATATGCAGGCTACAAATATAGGTGATGAGGTTTTTGTTGTTGGAGGACAGGAAGAAAATGGGAGTAAAGCAAGTAATAAATTTTTCTCTTTTAAAAATAATGAATGGCAACGTTTAGAAGATTTACCAGGCCCAGGTAGAATTCAACCCGTAGTGGTTAGCCAGAACAACGGAAAGGCGAATTGTGTTTATGTTTTTAGTGGAACTCATTTCAATCCCGATGCAAATGATCCGAATCAATTTTTGACTGATGTGTATGAATATAATCCGCTTCAAAAGAAATGGAGACAAAAAGCAGATATTCCTACCAATACTACCCCCGGGCTTTCGGGAGGATATATTGGAGCTGCGCCTGCGGTGAAACTTGGGGATGCACATATTATTATTTTTGGGGGAGCTGGTGGAGAAAATCAACTTTGGAATCAGCGTTTAGAACTTCAGAATGAGTTGGTATCTGTAAGTGAATCTAATTATTCGGAAGCAGAAGCTCGTCACAAATCTGATTCGCTTAAAAAATTAATAGCTAATAATTTTCAGAATACATCTTTCTCTTCCACCATTTGGGCATATCATGCCATTACAGATACCTGGAGTCAAAGAGGGGAGATTCCCGGAAAATCTCCTGTAGTAACCGATGCCGAATTTTGGAATGATGAGATTTTTATTGCTGGAGGAGAGATAAGTCCTGGTGTACGTACCCCGGCCGTTCACAAAATTAGTGTGGAGCCCCACCGGGCAGATTTTGGCTTGATTAATTACATTACTTTATTTGTTTACTTAGCATTAATTGTTGGGCTTGGTTGGTATTTTTCCAGACGAAACAATAGTACAGATGATTATTTTCTGGCTGGGGGGCGTATACCCTGGTGGGCTGCTGGGTTGAGTATTTATGCAACGATGCTTAGTGCAATAACCTATCTTTCACAACCGGCTTTGGCCTATTCTTATGACTGGCAGGCCTATTTAGGTTACTTTACTATTTTGCTTACGGTGCCTATCGTCATTACCTTTTATCTTCCATTCTTTAGAAATTTAAATATTACTACTGCTTACGAATATCTTGAAAAGCGATTTAATATTGCGGTGAGAATATTTGGTAGTGCTTCTTTCGTATTGTTTCAGGTGGCGAGAATGGGGATTGTTGTTTATCTGCCAGCCCTTGCACTGTCTACAGTAGTAGGTTTGGACATCTATACGGCAATAATTATCATGGGTGTTCTTGCAATACTTTACACGGTATTGGGAGGTATTGAAGCTGTAATTTGGACAGATGTTATTCAGGTAATTGTACTTATTGGGGGTCTTATCCTTGGACTTATCTATATAGCCATAGATATTGGGGATGTAGGTTATATTTTTGAAACTGCTTATGCGGATAATAAAATGAAGTTATTCGATTTCCGATTTAGCTGGACTGAGGTCGTAACCTGGTCATTATTTTTAGGTTCTTTTGCATTAAATTTTGCGCCGTACACTACAGACCAGGCAGTAGTACAACGTTATTTAACCACAGCCAATGAAAAGGAATCACGTAAAAGTATCTGGCTTAACGGAATAATTTCCATTCCTGCTGGATTGCTTATCTTTTTAATGGGGACTTTTTTATATGTCTTTTTTAAAGACAATCCTGATTTTATAGTTGTGGGAATGCAAAATGATGGTATTTTCCCATTGTTTATTGCAAATCACCTTCCTCCCGGTGTGGCCGGTCTTGTAATAGCGGGGATTTACTCTGCTTCAATGTCTAGTTTAGATAGCAGTATGCATAGTGTATCAACGGTGGTTACGGTTGATTACTATAAACGCTTTAGTAAAAATTACTCCGAACTTACTGCTATGAAAGTTGCAAAATGGGTAACAATAACGGTTGGGGTAATTGGTACAGCAGTTGCTTGTTTAATGGCAGCTTTTCCCATTGCTTCCCTCTTTTTCTTCTTCCAGGAAGTTGTTGGTTTATTTGGAAGTGCCCTTACAGGTATTTTTATTCTCGGGATTTTCTTAAAAAGAGCTAATTGGGCTGGTACATTAATCGGGGCTTTACTTAGTGTAATTGTGGTTGTTTTTCTAAAATATCAAACTCCTATAAATTTCTATATCTATCCCCTAATCGCAATTCCGGTTTGTGTGATTGGAGGTTATCTGGCAAGTTTGATGATAAAGGTTAAAAGAAATGATAACTCTAAAAACCTGGTTTATCATAAAGGTTTGAAAGATCATAAATTTGAACAATGAAAGGATCTCTAAGCTTATTTTTAATGCTGATTTTTGGAGTTCTAACCGCACAGAATGCTACAGAATTTACCTGGTATAAAGTGGTCAAAATGAAGCATGGGGGAAGAATTGATACCGAGACTTCAAATCCATTTCAACGTTTTCCCGACTCTATGAAAAACATTGTGAGAAAACGCGTATGGGATCTATCTGAAAATCCTGCAGGTGTCTATATGGATTTTGAAACTAATACTGATGAGATTATTGTGAAATACGAGGTAAAAGGACCGGTAGAATTTCCGCATATGCCTGCAACGGGGGTAAGTGGAATAGATCTTTATAAACGTGATGAAGGGAATTGGGATTGGGTAAAGGCCAATTATAATTTTGCAGATACTATTTCCTATAAATTTCGGCTAAAAGATACTATAGATTCGACTCAAAATAAGTTAAGATTATATCTCCCATTGTACAATACCGTATCTCATATGGAAATTGGTATTAAAACTAATTCTAATTACAAAGAATCTCCACGGGACCTTACAAAACCAATTGTAGTTTATGGTACTTCCATAACTCAGGGTGCTTGTGCAGGGAGACCGGGTACAGCCTGGACTTCAATTTTATCAAGGGAAATTGGAATTCCTTTATTTAATTACGGTTTTTCTGGAAATGGGCGTTTAGAAGAAGAGGTTCTTAATTTTTTAGCCCAATTAGATGCAGAAGTTTTTATATTAGATTGTCTTGCAAATTTCACATCTGGTCAGGGTTTGAACGCACAACAAGCTAAAATTCGTTTGATAGAAGGGGTTAAAACCATTCGAAAATCACATCCTGAAACACCAATAATTTTAACTGATCATGCGGGATATCCACATGGAGCAGTCCATTATCCTGAAAAAGAAAAGTACCTCGAATTAAATCGATCTAATCGGGAAGCTTTTGAGAAATTAAAAAGAGAGGGATTTGATAATATTTACCTTTTAGGATTTAAAGAGTTGGGGTTAGACCAGGAAGATTTTATTGATGGGGTGCACCCAAATGATGCTGGAATGATAAAATATGCCAATGCTTACCTTCACTTATTACGTAAAGTAATAAATTAAAAATCGCTAAGATTTAGATAAAATTTTTGAAGGTTTAAAATGTTATTCTAGATCAAGGATTTTAGCTTTTACCTCATTGAGATAGCTACGCCCAATAACATATAGAGATCCATTTATTTCCACACTATTGCCTTCCACAGCATCAACTTTATCTACTGATATGGTATATGACCTATGAATTCTTAAGAATTTTTTTTCAGGTAAACTTTCGGTAAAACTACTTAAAGTTTGGTGTACTATATATTTACCAGAACGTGTTATAATTTTGATATAATCTTTTAAGCTTTCCACTACCAGAATATCATTAAGGTAAATTTTCTTCATTTTCTTTTTGTCTACTTTTACAAAAAGATGTTCTGTTTCGGTAGGCTGATTAAGCGATTGGCGTTTTACTTTATCTATCGCCTTTAGAAAACGTGGAAAAGATATTGGCTTCACCAGGTAATCGAGTACATCAAGTTCAAAACTTTTTACTGCATATTCCTGATGAGCAGTAGTTATTATAACCATGGGTTTTTTCTCCAGGGTATTAAGAAAACTAAACCCATCTAAAACCGGCATATTAATATCAAGGAAAAGAACATCTGAAGGATTTTTTCTCAGAAATTCAAGTGCTTCTACAGCATTATTAAAACTAGCTTCAACCTTAATATCTTTAACTTGTGAAAGATGATTCTTTATAACGCTTACCGCCAGAGGCTCATCATCAATAATAACACAGCGTAAACTCATTTAGATTTTAATTTTAATGCGACAATAAAGTTCTCGTCTTTGGAGTATATTTCCAGATTATAATCTTTTTCGGCATAGCCTAAAGCCAAGCGTTTTTTTACGTTTTTTATCCCTATGCCTCCGCTTTCCTTTTCCAGCTTATTATTTATTCTTTTGTCTGGTAAGGTGTTGCTTACTTTAAAGTAAATATCTTCCTGTTTCACCTGTAATTTTATAGAAATACATACATCTCCAATGTTCTTACTGGCCCCATGCTTAAAAGCGTTTTCAATAAATGGAATAAATAGCATAGGCGGAATTTTTTTACCCTCAATATCCCCGGTAACTTCCATATTTATTTTTACCTGTTCCCCATATCTAATTCGTTCCAAATCTAGGTAATTCTGAATACAAAGTATTTCTTTATCAAGTGGTTGTTTGTTATCTTTAGTTTCATAAAGTAGATAGCGCATAAGTTCAGAAAGTTTTAAAACAGTTTCCGAAGCTTTTTTAGATTGTTCAAGGCTTAGAGAGTATATATTATTTAGGGTATTGAAGAAAAAATGAGGTGAAATTTGCGACCGTAAAAAACGCAATTCGGTTTGAAGTTGCTCTTTTTCTAATCTTGCGGCCCGTTTGCTTGCACTAAGCCAATCTAAAGTTATTTTTATTGCGGTTACAAAAGAAATCACATAGAACTCTCCCAGCATCATAGTAAGGGCGTAATTAAATGTGAATTCAGAAGTAGCTTCGGGACCTTCAGGCCATACATTATTACTTACAAGAAATAGCGTAAGATAGAACTTAGCCACTACCATAATAAAAATTGATGCTAATAAAATAGTGGAAAAGCTTATAAATCGCCGTTTAAAGATAAATCTTGGAATTAAAAAATAAATGGTGAAATAGCATAAAAACATATGAATAGGAAAGCCAATCAAATTACCTTTAAGTGATAAAGCAAAATCATCGTAATAACTACCCCATCGCAGCGTATTAAAAAGAAAATATATTAACCAAAAAACCAAATGATGCCAGGCAGTAATTTTATAGTCACCCTGGTTTTGAATGGAGAAACCGTTTAAGAATTGTTTTCTGGTAAGCATTTTGATTTTTTTCGCTATTCAGCTTTTGTAAATGGTTGTTGGTCTAAATTTCTTTTTTGTGACGCTGAATATATGAATATTTAGCATATAAGTTAAAATAATGTTTACGTGATCTTAAATAATCGATTTCAAGCCCCAGGAAATTTATTAGTATGTTTTTTGGTTTTAATTTTTGCTTCCTGTGAGCAACGGGAAAAAGAAAAAAATAACTCTGATAAAACTGAAAAATTAACCGCACATGTGGATCCTTTTATAGGAACTGGAGGACATGGACATACCTTTCCCGGAGTGGCTCAACCTTTTGGGATGTTGCAACCTAGCCCAGATAATGGAAGAAGTGGTTGGGACTGGTGTTCCGGTTATCATATATCAAGCGATACCATTGCTGGGTTTAGTCAATTGCACCTAAGCGGTACCGGAATTGGTGATTTAGCCGATTTACTTTTTATGCCGGTTACCCAGGAGATTGATCTTAGCCAGAAAGTAACTTCACAGAAAGATATTCCTTATGCTTCAGAATTTCAACACGATTCTGAAATTGCCATTCCCGGTTTCTATAGTGTTTTTCTCGATAAACCTCAAGTGAAAGTTGAGCTCACAACTTTAGACAGGACTGCATATCATAAGTATGAATTTGAGGAAAACGGCGAACAAAGCCTTATTCTGGATTTGGGTTTTGCCATTAACTGGGATAAACCTACAGAAACCGCTATAAATATTGAAAATAAAACCACAATTAGCGGTTATAGGCACAGTACCGGTTGGGCAAATAACCAGAAAGTATTTTTTGTAGCAGAATTTTCAAAACCAATAACCGATCACCGATTTTTTCAGGATTATCAAGTAGTGGAAGGAGATAAAGTTTCGGGAGAGAAGACTTCAGTGCAATTCTATTTCGATAAAGATTCCGGTCGGGAAATTGAAATGAAGATCGCTGTTTCTTCGGTAAGTGTTGAAAATGCCAAACAAAATTTAGCCCAAGGAGATTTCGATTTTGAAAATATCAAAGAAGAAGCCATTCAAAATTGGGAAAAGGAACTTTCTGGAATAAAAGTAAAAACTCCGCAGGACTCCTTAAAAACAATTTTTTATACAGCACTTTATCACACCAAGCTTTCCCCGGTGGTATTTAGCGATAGCAATGGAGAATTTAGAAAAGAAAATGACAGTATTGTAAAGACCAATTACACAGCATACTCTACGCTTTCTCTTTGGGACACTTTTAGGGCGCAGCAACCCCTACTTACCATAACCAACCCAGATAAAGTTACCGATATTATTAATTCTATGTTGGAATATTATAAGGTTGAAAAATCGCTCCCGGTATGGACGCTTTATGGAAATGAAACCAATACCATGACCGGCTATCATTCAATCCCGGTAATTGCAGAGGCTTACTTTAAAGGAATTGAGGGGTTTGATCCTGAAGAAGCCTTTAAAGCAATGAAAACTACGATGATGCAAGATGCTCGAGGACTAAAAGCTTATAAAGAGCATGGGTTTATCCCATATGATGCGAGTGATGAATCTGTTACTATGACTTTAGAATACGCCTATAACGATTGGTGCGTAGCGCAAATGGCGAAAGCATTAGGGAAAGAAGAAGATTATGAATATTTCTCTAATCGGGCCAAAGCTTATGAAAAGGTTTTTGATAAGGAAACCGGTTTTATGCGCGGAAGAAAAAGCGCAGAAAATTCGTGGAATGAGCCTTTTGATCCAAAACATTCTAACCACCGTGTAAATACAGACTATACCGAAGGTAATGCCTGGCAACATAGCTGGTTTGTGCTTCACGAGCCGGAAAATCTTATAGAATTACACGGTGGGGAAACTGCATTCAACGAAAAACTGGAACAGCTTTTTACAGAAAGTTCTGAGATTACCGGAGATCATATTTCGGCAGATATAACCGGTTTAATCGGCCAGTATGCTCACGGAAATGAACCGAGCCATCATATTGCTTATTTGTTTAATAAAGCAGGGCAACCCTGGAGAACGCAATATTGGGTGCGAGAAATTTTAAAAACCCAATATAGCACCAGGCCAGATGGACTAAGTGGAAATGAAGACGCAGGACAAATGTCGGCATGGTATGTTTTTAGTAGTATGGGCTTATATCCTTTTAATCCTGCTTCAGCAACTTATGAAATTGGCAGTCCAATCTTTGAAGAATCAGAAATCCGTTTAAAAGGCGGAAAAACTTTTCGCATAAAGGCTGAAAATGTTTCCGATGGAAATATCTATATACAATCGGCCAGTCTAAATGGAGAAGAGTTCAATCAAACCAATATTTCCCATGAAAAGATTTTAGAAGGAGGAGACCTCGTTTTTAAAATGGGGGCTGAGCCTAATAAAGAATGGGGTACTAAGAAAAGCAGCTCGAACTAATGGCATTTTGGGATGTATTTATAATTATTGTATACGTGGCCGTTACTCTTGGCCTGGGGATTTATGTTTCCCGTAAGGCTTCTAAAGGTCTTGACTCCTATTTCTTAGGTGGAAAAAGCATAAAATGGTACTATTTAGGGCTAAGTAATGGATCAGGAATGTTTGATGTTTCCGGAACGGCCTGGATGGTGGGAATTTTATTTCTATACGGGGTAAAAAGCTTTATGTTTATGTGGATGTGGCCAATCTGGAACCAGATTTTTGTCATGATGTTCCTGGCGGTCTGGATTCGTCGTTCGGGTGTGATGACAGGTTCTGAATGGATCTTAACCCGCTTTGGTGACGACAGGGCAGGAAGGGCTTCTCACCTAATTGTGGCAATTTTTGCCGTAGTAGCGGCCATAGGTTTTATAGCTTATTTTTTTGAAGGTGTAGGTAAATTTATGACTGTAATATTACCCTGGAGTCTGGATTTATTTATTGGCGATTTTTTATTGCTAACATCTGAACAAGCTTACGCACTAATTATAATTTTTCTTACTACTATTTATACCATTAAAGGGGGGATGTTTTCGGTAGTAGCGACAGAAGTTTTACAATATTTAATTATGGTATTAGCAGGAATCCTGATTGCCGGCTATACTTTTTTTGTAATAACCGATGTGGAAATTAGTGCAGCGATTCCCGAAGAATGGAAAAATGTTGCCTTTGGAAATGAACTGGAAGGTTTTTGGAGCGGTAAAAAGGATGTTTTTAATGAACTTATTGATACCGAAGGATATAAAATGTTTGGAGCTTTTATCGGGATGACCCTGTTTAAGGGTTTTTTCGCAAGTGTCGCTGGTCCAACGCCCAGTTATGATATGCAACGTATACTCTCTACCCGAACTGTGAGAGATGCTGCTTATATGAGCGGATTCACAAATTTGGTACTTTTTATTCCGCGTTATTTACTGGTTGGTGGAATCGTGGTTTTGGGGCTTGTATTTCTCGCACCAGAAATTGCTGCGCTGGAAAATTTAAATGGAGGTGATATGGAATTAGTATTACCTCAGGTTATTAATTATGAAGTGCCCGTTGGAATTAAGGGTTTGTTGCTGGCTGGGCTTTTAGCTGCTTTTATGTCAACCTTTTCAGCTTTTGTAAATTCCGGGCCTGCATATATAGTAAACGATATTTACAAAAAATATTTTAAACCTGAAGCTACCGATAAACATTATATAAGGGCGAGCCATATTTCTTCATTTTTGGTGGTAGCACTTGGGGTAATTATGGGCTTTTTTGCCGATTCAATAAATTCAATCACATTATGGATAACCAGTGCGCTGTACGGCGGATATATTGCTGCAAATTTTTTAAAATGGGTGTGGTGGCGTTTTAACGGTTGGGGTTATTTTTGGGGCATGCTCTCCGGCTTAATAATCGCTACCCTACAATTTTTTGTAGATAAGAATAAGGAACATTATATGGAAGGTAGCTGGTTGTTTGAAATTGCGGGTACACCGGCCATTTATCTCTTTCCTATCATTTTTGGGTTTTCCTTATTAGGCTGTATTTTGGGAACCTGGCTAACTCCAGCTACTAATTACCAAACCTTAAAATCATTTTATGAAAATGTACGCCCCTGGGGATTATGGAAACCGGTACGCAAAATGATGGAGCAGGATGGGCATCCGGTAGAGAAGAATAAGGATTTCGGGATAGATATGTTTAATTGTGCGATAGGAATACTTTGGCAATCCAGTATGATATTGATGCCAATTTACCTTGTGGTGCGCGACTTTTATCAGGTGTTAGTTTGGTTAACTGTATTTATTATAACTACGGTAATTTTAAAATTTACCTGGTTGGATAAAGTAAAAAATTATAAAGAATAATATGGAAAAATTAAAAAATATTCCCTGGCAGGAGAAACCTGAAAATTGTAATACGGTAATGTGGCGTTATTCAGAAAACCCCATTATAGACCGTTATGCAATTCCTTCCTCCAACAGTATTTTTAACAGTGCAGTGGTGCCTTATAAAGATGGTTATGCCGGAGTATTTAGGTGCGATAATAAAGCGGTGCAAATGAATATTTTTGCCGGTTTTAGTAAAAACGGGATTGATTGGGAAATAAATCACGAGCCTATAGATTTTAAAGCGGGCAATACGCAAATGATAGACTCTGATTATAAGTACGATCCGCGGGTGGTTTTTATAGAAGACCGCTACTGGATTACCTGGTGTAATGGTTATCACGGCCCAACAATAGGTATAGGATATACTTTTGATTTTCAAGAATTCTTTCAGTGTGAAAATGCGTTTTTACCTTTTAATCGGAATGGGGTGTTATTTCCGAAGAAAATTAACGGTAAATATGCTATGCTAAGTAGACCTAGTGATAATGGACACACCCCGTTTGGCGATATTTATATTAGTTACAGCCCTGATATGAAATACTGGGGTGAGCATCGCTGTGTGATGAAAGTTGCTCCATTTGAGCAAAGTGCCTGGCAATGTACCAAAATTGGCGCCGGCCCAATTCCAATTTTAACAGATGATGGCTGGCTTGTATTTTATCATGGAGTAATTGCTACCTGTAATGGTTTTAGGTATTCTATTGGGGCAGCACTCTTAGATGAAAATGAACCTGATAGAGTTAAATACCGTTCTCAACCTTATTTAATGGCTCCAGCTGAGTTATATGAACTTACTGGAGATGTACCAAATGTAATTTTCCCCTGTGCCGCTATACATTCGGAAAAAGAGGATAAATTAGCTCTCTACTACGGCGCGGCCGATACGGTAACTGCAATAGCTTTTGGAAAGCTTCGTGAGATTGTAAATTTTGTAAAAAATAACAGTTTATGATAAAACAATATATTTTTGTTTTAATGGTAATTGGTTTCCTTTTTCAACAGCAAAATTTTGCTCAAAGTAAACAGGTTCCTCGTACCTACGTTGCCCATAAAACTTCAGAGAAGATAATTATTGATGGCAAGGCAGAAGAAACCGCCTGGAAGACTACACCTAAAAGTCAGGATTTCATAGATATTGAAGGTGAAAAAATCCCTACCTATCAAACCAATATGAAAATGCTTTGGGATGAAGATTACCTGTATTTTTATGCGAAAATGGAAGAGCCGCATATTTGGGCTACTTTAAAACAACGTGATACGGTTATATTCTATAATAATGATTTTGAAATCTTCATAGACCCAGATGGTGATACCCATAATTATTACGAGTTTGAAATGAATGCTCTAAATACCATTTGGGATTTATTTATTGTAAAACCTTACCGTGAACCAGCGCCAATTGTGGACAGCTGGGATATTCAAGGCCTCAAATCTCAGGTATATATACAGGGAACCTTAAATGATGCTTCTGATGAAGATGAATTTTGGAGTGTTGAAGTTGCTATGCCATGGGAAGTTCTAAAGGAAGCTAATAGCCACAATGAAATCCCAGAGAATGAATTTTGGCGTATTAATTTTTCTCGGGTAAACTGGGAATTTGATCTGGAAAATGGTACTTATTCCCGGGCCAAAGATGGGAAAGGTGGTTTTAAACACGAATATAATTGGGTGTGGTCACCGCAAGGAGTTATTAATATGCACGAACCGGAACATTGGGGATATGTTTATTTTTCAAACAAAGCTCCTGGCGAAAAAGAGGAATTCAGTATTCCAAATGATGAGAAAATAAAATGGGAGTTATATAGAATGTACCGTGCTCAAAAAACCTATAAAGATAAAAATGGAAAGTGGGCAGGAACTCTTTCAAAAATCAATGGGGATTTTGTACAGGTTGAAGGTGAAAAACTGCAGCCTAAATTAGAAGTCCACAAAACAGGCTGGAATATTTGGGTAGAAAGCCCCTTTACAGGCGATAAACTTCTTATTAAAGAAGATGGAGATTTTATAAAACAAAAAAACTAACCGGTATAAAATTTAAAAAATGAAATATATCTATTATTTATTATTGGCTTTTACAGTTACAGCTTGTGGAAATTCTTCTGCTAAAAATGATTCAGCTGCAACAAAGAAATCTGAAGAAAAAACCAATTCTTCAAACAATGATTTTAAGTATTGGACCTGGATAACAGCCAGTCCCGAAAAATCAGATAAGGAGTATTCAGAAGAATTCAGAAAATATAAAGAAAATGGAATAGATGCAGTGTTAATTAATACAGAAGCTGATGCCCAATTGCTTTCAGAATTAGCTCCACTGGCTACAGAACAAGGTTTGGAAGTTCATGCCTGGATGTTTACCGTGAACCGCCCGGGAGATGAAGAAGCTCAAAAACACCCTGATTGGTACGCAGTGAGCAGGGATGGTAAATCCACTTTTGACCAACCACCTTATGTTGGTTACTATAAATGGCTTTGCCCAACCCGGGAAGAATCTAAAAATCATATTTTAAGTTTGGTAGAAGGTTTGGCCAAAGTAGAAGGTGTTGAAAGTGTACACCTGGATTATATTAGGTATTCTGATATCTTTCTTCCTATCGGGTTGCTGCCAAAATATGATTTAGAGCAAAATGAAGAACTTGCTGAATTTGATTTCTGCTATTGTGAGGTTTGTGTAGCTGAATTTGAAAAAGAGCATCATAAAAATCCGAAAGATTTTGATAATCCGGCTATTGATATGGAATGGAAGCAATTCCGTTTGAATAAAGTAAAAGCGATTGTAGATGAAGCTTATAAAATAGCCCACAAGAACGATAAATATTTAACAGCAGCTGTATTTCCTTATCCTGAAATGGCAGATCATATGGTACGTCAACGTTGGGATAAATGGAATGTTGATATGGTTTTGCCTATGATTTATCAAAATTTTTATAATGAAGAAATAGACTGGATTGGTTTTGCTACAGGGCAGGGTGTTAAAGATTTAAAGGGTACTAATACTGAATTGCACACCGGGATTTACCTTCCAGAATTAAATGGGGAAGAACTGGTAAATGCTATAAAGTTTGCTTATGAAAATGGAGCAAAAGGAGCAGCATTCTTTGATGGAGGAGCCTTTACTGATGAACATTTTGAAGCACTTAAAAAAGCAAGAGAACTTCTAAAAGAAGAATAATGTATAAATTTAAAGAATACTATATTTCATTCGTGGTCGGATCTTTAGCTCTAGTACTCACAGGGCAGGACCTTTTTTCTCAAAACGAATATTATCTCGATCCTGAAATAAATCAAGAAAATAGGGAGCCTATGCGGGCTTCCTATTTTGTTTTTGAGAATAAATCATTGGCAGAAACAAATAACTGGAAAGATTCTAAAAACTATTTAAATCTTAATGGAGAATGGGATTTTAAATGGTATGAAAGTCCGGGTGAATTACCAAAAAATTTCCATACCCTTAACTTTGATGACTCTTCCTGGAATACTTTTCAGATACCGTCAAACTGGGAGGTTAATGGTTATGGTATTCCTATTTATGTAAATGCTACCTATGAATTTCAAAACCTAATAGATATTAATCCTCCAAAAGTACCGGTGGATTATAATCCAACAGGGGTGTATCGCCGTAACATTGAAATAGACGAAAATTGGGATCAGAAAGACGTGTTTTTACACGTGGGAGCGGCAAAATCAAACCTGAAAGTTTGGGTAAATGGAGAATATGTTGGTTATGGGGAAGATGCCAAATTACCGCAGGAATTCAATATCACACCATTTATTAAAACCGGTAAGAACTTAATTGTAATGAAAGTTATGCGCTGGAGTGACGGCTCATATTTAGAAGGACAGGATTATTGGCGAATGAGCGGTATTACCCGTGACACCTATCTTTTTGCAAGAAAAAAAGTGAGATTGCAGGACTTTGAGGTAAAAACCGAATTGGATGAGCATTACCAGGATGCCATTCTAACTATCGTACCGGAGTTTTCAGATATACCTAAACGCGACAAACATAGGCTGGAAATCATACTTGAAAGGGAAGATGATAAGTTATACCAGGCTGAAAAGAGAGTAAGCGAATGGCAGGAATCTTCAGAAATTAAAATAGATGTTGAAAATCCCGATAAATGGACGGCCGAGACACCAAATCTATACACAGTAAAATTTACGCTAAAAGATAAAAAAGGAAAAGTACAGGAGATTATTCATCAAAATGTAGGCTTCAGGGAAATTCAGATTAAAGATGCTCAATTATTGGTAAATGGTAAGCCAGTACTTTTTAAAGGCGTTAACCGGCACGATACAGATCCTACCACTGGACAGGTTGTTTCTCGCGAAAGAATGTTGCAAGATGTAAAGAGGCTTAGAGAATTCAACTTTAACGCGGTTAGAACTTCACATTATCCCAATGATCCATATTTCTATGAACTTTGTGATAAGTACGGCCTTTATGTGGTTGATGAAGCTAATATTGAATCTCATGGGATGGGTTATGATTTAACCAGAACACTTGCTAATAATCCTAATTGGAAAAAGGCACACCTGGAACGTCTTGAAAGAATGGTTGAAAGGGATAAAAACCACCCTTCAATTGTGATTTGGAGTATGGGTAATGAAGCGGGGAATGGATATAACTTTTATGAGGGCTATACCTGGATAAAAGAACGTGATCCTTCACGGCCTATAATGCATGAACGTGCAATTTTACCTTATCGAAGTAAGGCAGATATGCAAGTTGAATGGAATACTGATATAATTGCACCAATGTATGCCTCTCCCGATGAGATGTTGGCTTATGTACAAAAAAATCCTGATCCCGATAGACCTTATATTCTTTGTGAATATGCTCACGCTATGGGAAACAGCCTTGGGAATTTTGAAGATTATTGGAAGATAATTCGGGACTACGATACTTTTCAAGGTGGATTTATTTGGGATATGGTAGACCAGTCCATTTATAAAATATTGGAAGACGGCACTAAAATTTTTGCCTATGGGGGAGATTTTGGTCCAGAGGATGTTCCTAGTGCTAATAATTTTCTCAATAATGGCGTGTTTTCACCTGAAAGAAATCCAAATCCACACGCTTTTGAGGTTAAGAAAATTTACCAACCAGTGCGAACAAGTTTGGTGGATGCACAAGCTACTAAGATTAAAGTTTTTAATGAACAATTCTTTAAGGACTTATCTGATGTAAGATTAAACTGGTTTTTGCAAGCTGATGGAGAAATTATAGACAATGGCGAATTAGAATCTTTAGAAATAGCACCCAGGGAACTAAAAGAGATCGATTTGGGCTTCCCACTTCCCAATGAAAATTATAATGAGATATTTCTCAATTTAGAATATATTCTTAAGGCAGAGGAGGGCCTCTTAAAAGAAAATCATGTTCTTTCTAGTGAACAGTTAGCTATTAGAGTACGAGAGCCGCAAAAACTTGAATTTTTAGAAAAAACAGCAATAAAGGTTGAGGATTCAGAAAAGAGAGTATTGTTCAAAGATGAACGGGTTACTTTTAGTTTTAACAAAGAAACCGGCTTTCTAACAGATTATATTTTTAAAGGGAATAAAGTACTGAAAACAGGTTTTGATTTTAAACCTAATTTCTGGCGTGCACCCACCGATAATGATTATGGAGCCCAACTGCCTACCAGGCTGGAAGTCTGGAAAAAGATGAGCGAGCAACCACCGTTAGAATCATTTAATTATAAAGAAAAAGATGGAAATTATATCATTTCAACAAAATATGACCTGGATGAGGTCGCTTCCAGCCTGTATATAGAATATAGCATAAGTGGATCGGGAGAAATAATAGTTGACTATCAATTAAATACCGATCCTCAAAACGAGAAGAGAAAAATGCCATTAAGAGTTGGAATGCAAATGCAGTTACCATCGCAATTCAACAACTTGGAATATTATGGTAGAGGACCTCATGAAAATTATAAGGATAGGAAAAATTCAGCTTTAATAAAAAAGTACAGTCAAACCGTCGCAGAGCAATATTATCCTTACATCCGTCCACAAGAAACAGGAAATAAATCAGACGTCCGTTGGTTAATGTTAGAGGGCAATAACATCAACTTAAAAGTTGAGGGTGAGCAACCGTTTAATTTTACTGCGCTACACTATTTAATGAAAGATCTGGATGATGGGGAAAAAAGAGACCAGCGCCACGCAGCCGAGGTAAAACCGCTTGAACTTACCAGTCTGTTTATTGATAAGGCACAGATGGGGCTGGGAAGCATTACCAGCTGGGGACATTTACCCCTGGAGAAATACAGGCTTTTAGATGAAAAATATCACTATCGTTTTAAAATAACTCCTGAAACTAAGTAAGCTATGATAAAAAAGGTTACACTAATTGTACTTTGCTTGTTAATTATTTCGTGTGAAAGTAGCGAGAATACAGTTGATTCTAATAATATTCAAATAATTCCTGAACCAGAACAAATGAGTCTAAGGGATGGTGAATTTACCTTTAACGAAAACACCAAAATTATAGTCCCCGATTCTCTAAAACCTGTTGCTGAAATTTTAACCGAAAAATTTAGCAGTGCCGCCGGTTGGAAGCTTGGTATTTCTACCGATAAACCTGAAAAAAATTATCTAATTTTTAAGCTTGATGATGAACTAGAAAAGGAAACATACCTTTTAGAAAGTGATAAAGAAAAGGTAGAAATAACTGCTTCAGGCATACCCGGCTTTGTATATGGAATTCAAAGTTTAAGACAATTATTGCCTATCAAAATTGAAGAAAATTCTGTGCGGGAAATCGATTGGAGTATACCGTTCGTAAGTATAAAGGATAGTCCAAGGTATAAATGGCGGGGCAGTCATTTAGATGTGGCACGTCATTTTTTTGAAAAAGAATATATAAAAAAGCATTTAGACCGAATGGCTTTTTTAAAGTTAAACACTTTCCACTTTCACTTAGTAGATGATCAGGGATGGCGAATAGAGATTAAGAAATATCCAAAACTTACCGAAGTAGGTGCATTTAGGGTAGATCATGAAGATAAGCATTGGAATGCCAGGCCTACACCACAACCGGGAGAAAAAGCGACATTAGGCGGGTTTTATTCACAGGCAGATATTAAAGAAATTGTGGCCTATGCCGAGAAACTTGGTATTACTGTAGTGCCAGAAATTGAAATGCCGGCACATGTGATGAGTGCCATTGCAGCTTATCCCGAACTATCTTGTTTTGAAAATGAAATTATGGTACCCTCTGGAGGGGTGTGGCCAATCACTGACATATATTGCCCCGGAAAAGAAAATACCTTTGAGTTTTTAGAAGACGTTTTACTGGAAGTAATGGAATTATTTCCCTCTAAATATATTCACGTAGGTGGGGACGAAGCGACTAAAACCAATTGGGAAAAATGCCCCGATTGCCAGGGCAGAATGCAGGAAGAGGATCTGGCGAATGTTGAAGAGCTTCAGAGTTACTTTATACAACGAATGGAACGGTTTATTAGTTCTCACGATCGAGTTTTAATTGGTTGGGATGAAATTTTAGAAGGCGGATTGGCCCCAGGAGCAACCGTTATGAGCTGGCGAGGCGTACAGGGAGGATGGGAAGCTTCAAAACAAGGGCATGATGTTGTAATGACACCTGGGTCTCATATGTATTTTGACCATTATCAGGGTGATCCCGATACAGAGCCTGTGGCCTTTGGAGGTTATACCACGCTTAGCAAAGTTTATGAATTTGATCCCATAGTAGATTCTATGTCCATAGAACAAAAGAAGCATGTGCTTGGAGGTCAGGCGAATTTATGGAGTGAATTTATAGATAGCCCCAGTCATTCTGAATATATGTTATTTCCCCGACTGGTAGCGCTTTCTGAAGTAGTATGGAGTCCAAAAGAAAAAAAAGATTGGAAGGTTTTCTCAGAAAAATTAAAACAAAATATCCTCCCACGCTTAGAGGCAATGAATATTAACTACGCCAAAAGTGCATTTGCCGTTACCGCAGAAACCGAAGTAGATTTAGATTCTGAAAGTTTAAAAATAAGCCTGGAAAATGAATTTCCCAATACTGAAATTAGATATACTTTAAATGATAATACCTTAAATGAATCTTCCAAAAAATATACTCAGCCCCTGGAGATTTCTGAAACCACTAAACTTAAAGCAGCTGTTTTTGAAAATGGAAGACAGCCCGGTGCAGTTTTGGAAAAAACTTTTAGTTTTCATAAAGCTGTGGGAAAAAAAGTAAGGTATGAGCCCATCTATCACGATAGTTACAAGGGACCGGAAGATGTGGGCTTGGTAAATGTACTTCGTGGAAGCTTAAACTTCCATGATGGCCAGTGGCAGGGATGGTTAGTAGACGATGTGAGAATTGATATAGACCTGGATGAGTTAACAGAGATTAATAAAGTAAGTGTGGGAGCGATGGAAAATCAGGGATCTGGTATTTATTATCCATTGAAAGTTTCTGTATCCATCTCAGAGAATGGAAATAACTACCGTTCTATAGGTAGCATTTCGCGCGAATTTAAAGAAAACGGAAATCCGGAATTAAAAGATTTCAGTATAGAATTGGAGGAATCTGTAGAAGGAAGGTTTATTAAAGTAGAAGTAGATAACCTGGGTCATTCACCAGGAGGAGGAGATTCCTGGCTGTTTTTAGATGAAATAGTTGTTGAATAATTAAAAAGAGTTTTAATGAATAAATATGTATTAGTATTAATTTCTGTTTTGACTTTTTTAAGTAATGCCCTTAAAGCGCAAGAATCAGAAATTGTAGAAGTATTTAAAAACCAACCGGTAAATTTTCACGGAGAGAAAGGTGATACTTTGAGTATTAAAAGGGTACAAGATGGACGGCTTTTATTTAAAAAGGTTAAAGCTCCCGTTTTTCCTGAAGGTACAGATGTAAAACTGAAAATGACCCTAAAATCAGCAGGAGATGCCTGGGATAAATCGGGATCATTATTTGTGGTAACTGAGCCTGATAAAATTGATATAGAAGATATTGCGAATGGAACCGAAACTTTTCCAGAAGCAGCAGGCGTTAAAGATTATCCAGGAATTAAAATGGCTGAAAATTATATTCCTGCTCTTGAAATTTTACGATTTATGACTCCTTTTGGAGTGGGTTATTACAGTGATGAAGAAGCGCATCCAAGAATACGCTATAACCGCCCTGTTTCGGTTCCAAATTGGGCTCAGGAAGTAGTTTGGGAAGAAAATATAAGCCATTTGGCTTCAGAACTTACCGGGGAGTTTATAATAGGTGTTTGGATTGATACCTGGACGGCCGAAGGCTATACCATAGATGTTTCTCTTGAATACTCTGGAAGACCATTAACCACAAATAAAGTGATTCCTTTAGTAAACACCATTTATTATGCAGGGCAAAAGCACCCAGACCTTTTTGCTTATCAGGACCTGGAAACTAATTTTGAATTACCCGAAGATGCAACCAATGTAAAACTTCATTATATCACTACCGGTCACGGGGGGCATAGTGGCGGAGATGAGTTTATAAAAATTAACAATAAAGTGAACGTTGATGGCCGTAAAGTGATTGATTTTATTCCATGGCGTGACGATTGTGCTTCTTTTAGAAGGTTTAATCCATCTTCTGGAGTGTGGACGCGTCAGGATACTGCCTATGCTTACAACAAAAAGGGTAAAAAGGAATATAAAGAGATTGAAGAACGCCTGGCTTCTTCAGACCTTTCTCGTTCTAATTGGTGTCCCGGCTCAAAAGTTAGTCCTGAAGTTGTGAATTTGGGTGATATGAAACAAGGCAACCATACATTAAAGATTTCTATTGATGGGACGCCCATAGAAGGAGATAAACTCAATCACTGGCTGGTTTCGGCTTATTTAACTTATGAAGAATAAACATGAAAAAGTTTTTAGTTGTATACGGTTTACTATTATTCCAATGTGTAACCGCTCAAAATGAACCGGTAGATTACGTAAATCCATTTATAGGAACCTCTAATTTCGGAGCTACCCATCCCGGGGCAATAGCCCCGAGAGGGATGGCAAGTGTTTCTCCTTTTAATGTAGCAGGTCGAACAGATTTAAATTCTTTAGAAAAAGATAGTAGGTGGTTGTCTAACCCGTATGTTTATGAAAATAAATTTTTAACAGGATTTAGTCATGTCAATATGAGTGGCGTTGGATGCCCAGAACTTGGGGTTATTATTAGTATGCCTACTACTGGAAGTCTAAAGATTAACCATCTCAATTATGGAACAACTTATTCAAACGAGGAGGCTAAAGCAGGTTATTATTCGGCGGAATTAGATGAATATAATATTAAGGCTGAAATGACGGCTTCAACTAGAACGGGAGTGAGCCGTTATTCTTTTCCGAAAGGGAAATCAAACATTTTATTGAATTTAGGTTTAGGTCTTACTAACGAGCAGGGAGCTATGGTTAAAATTGTATCTCCTACTGAGATTGAAGGAATGCGTACGGTAGGTTCGTTTTGTTATAATAGTCCCGAAGCTGCATATCCTGTGTATTTCGCTGCTGAATTTTCAGTACCTGCCAATGAATTTGGTGCCTGGAAAATACCTTCCAGATATGAAGGTGAAGAAGCCCAATGGATGACTTACAACGGGGAAACTCGCATTAAAAAAGGTTTTACCCGGGAAGTAATAGGAGATAGTATTGGTGCATATTTTACTTATGATTTTAAAGAACCTACCTCGGTTGAATTAAAAATTGGAGTTTCCTATGTTAGTATAGAAAATGCCCGGGAAAACCTTAAAAAGGAAACCGGTGGAAAAGATTTTGATGCGGTATATGCGGAAACTAGAAAATCCTGGCAGGATAAACTCTCTGTTGTTGAGGTTAAAGGAAATAATGAAGAAGATAAGCATGTTTTTTACACTTCTTTATACCATATGCAAATTCATCCAAATATTTTTAATGATGTAAATGGAGAATATCCAGAAATTTCAACAGGTAAAATTGGTAAAACAGAAGGAACACGCTACACTACTTTTTCTTTGTGGGATACTTATAGAAATTATCATCAATTACTCAGCCTTCTTTATCCTGAAGAACAATTAGAGATGGTAAACTCTATGTTAGAGATCTATGATGAAAATGGTTGGTTACCTAAATGGGAATTAAATTCTACAGAAACTTTTACAATGGTGGGAGATCCTGCTGCAGTTATTTTGTCTGACACTTATTTACGCGGACTTACAGATTTTAATGTAGAAAAAGCTTACGAAGCTATGCTTAAAAGTGCTACAAAAACTGAAAACAATCCATTACGACCGGGGCTTGATGAATATATTAAAAATGGCTTTGTAAGTGTAGATTCTGGTGTGGCGGGTCCGGTTTCGGTAACTCAGGAATATAATATAGCAGATTTTGCAATTGCTCAACTGGCAAAGGAATTAGGTAAGGAAGAAGGTTATCAAAAATTTTTAAAGCGTTCGGTTAGTTATAGAGAATTATATAACCCAGAGTCTCAATTCCTTCAACCTAAACATGAAAATGGTAGATGGATGGAAGGTTTTGATCCTTTAGCCGGAGCTAATTTCAGCAAAAATCCAGGGTTTATTGAGGGAAATGCCTGGCAATACCTTTTTATGCTTTCTCATGATGCTGAAGGATTAATAAAATTAATGGGTGGAGAGAAGGCCTATGAAGAAAAGCTGGATGCGGTTTTTGAAAAAGGCCACTTTGATATGGCCAATGAACCAGATTTCGCTTATCCTTATCTTTATAATTTTATTCCAGGCAGTGAAAACAAAGCTTCAAAACAAGTAAATAAATTATTAAACAAGTATTATAAAAACTCTCCTGATGGGTTACCTGGTAATGATGATACAGGTACAATGAGTGCCTGGGCAGTTTATAGCATGATGGGATTCTATCCAATTATACCAGCTAAGTCCGTTTACACCATAACAACTCCTGTTTTTGAACAAATTAAAATCAAGTTAAATCCTGATTTTTATGGAAAAGACAGTTTAATTATTCGCAAAAAGGAAATTAACAACCAGAAAAATAAGGTTTATCCGTTGATGCGAAATAATCAAGTATTCCCTAATTTTTTCATTAGCCACGAAGATTTAGTGAACTCTAAAGAGTTAATATTTTTAACACCAGAAAAAGAATAATTTAAGTTTTTACGAACTCCTTATGTTAAACGCTATTCATTTGGTTTATCGATAACGTTTTCGTTTAAGGTTATTTAGCTATTGAGCTATGTTATTAGTCGAAATTAATTTTTCATCTTAAAGATTATGACAAATTTGGGTAAAGTTTAAGAAAACAGACACTAGCTGTTTCGAGAAATTAACCAAAAACTAATAATAATGAACAAAAAATTATTCTTGTTTGCATCTTTATTATTGTGTAGCATTCAAGTCTTGCTGGCACAATCACAATCCGTGAGCGGTAATATTGTTGATGCCGAAAATGGCATGCCGCTTCCGGGAGTAAATGTCGTGGAAAAAGGAACCAGTAACGGGGTCTCTTCTGATTTCGATGGAAATTTTACAATTGAAATAGATGAAGGGAGTATTCTCCAATTTTCTATGTTAGGATATATAACCCAGGAAATTGAGCCTGAAGGATCGGAAATTCAAATTGAATTAGCCCCCGATACTGAAGCGCTCGATGAAGTGGTGGTAACCGCCCTTGGAATTAAAAGAGAAAAAAAATCTCTGGGTTATGCGCTTCAGGAAATTGGAGGGGAATCCCTAACAGAAGCCCGGGAAAATAACCTTGCCAACGCAATGACTGGTAAGGTTGCCGGCTTGCAGGTAGTGCGAGGGAGTAATGGGCCAGCCAGTTCTTCTAAAATTGTATTAAGAGGTAATAACTCCCTTACAGGAGATAATCAGCCTTTAATTGTGGTTGATGGAGTACCAATGGATAATTTCACCGGTGCAGCTAACAATGATTTCTGGAACCCTTCACCAGATATGGGGAATGGGCTAGGAGATTTAAATCCTGAAAACATTGAAAGTATGACGGTTTTAAAAGGAGCTTCAGCAGCAGCTCTGTATGGCTCTCGTGCAGGAAATGGAGTTATTTTAATTACTACTAAAACTGGAAAAACTCAGGAAGGTTTAGGAATAAGTTATTCAACCAATATAGGTTTTCAATCAATTTTCAGTTCACCAGATTTACAAAGTTCATTTGGCCAGGGTGCCAATGGTCAATACGATAATCAGTCTGGTTTAAGTTGGGGGCCAAAAATTGAGGGCCAAACTGTTGAAAATGCGGAAGGAGAGCAAGAACAACTTCAGGCTTATGATAATTTGGACAATTATTTTGATAATGGCTTAAATGTTAACCATAGTTTATCTTTTCAGCAACAGGTTAGTGATGGGACTTCTTTATTTTCTTCAGTTAACCATTTAGACGATCAAAGTCTTATACCCGGAGCAACATTAAAACGTTTAAATCTTATGACACGTGGAGTGTCTGTTTTTGGAGATAAGGATAATTGGAAGAGTGATGTAAAAGTACAGTATATTAGATCTACTGCTGAAAATCGTCCGTTAAATGGGGTAAATGTATCTAATGCATTTTCTACAATGTATTTATTACCACGGTCTTTAGATGTTACGAAATACGAGCGTGATACTGATGAATTTGGAAATATGAGATGGTATGTTCCTTCTAACTCTATGAATCCTTATTGGGCTTATAGAAACAATTTAAACATGGACACTAGAGACCGGTTTATGCTAAACGGTTCTATTCGCCATGATTTTAATGATTGGTTATATGCTGAAATAAAAGCTGGTGCTGATCTTTATACTACTAATACAGAATCTAAGTTATACAGCGGTAGTCCTTTATCACCAACTGGTCGTTACAGTTTAGGTAAGAATACCTTTAGGGAAACCAACTATAATGCATTGATAAGTGGTTCGAAAGATGATATTATAGGAAAATGGGGTGCAGCAGTAACATTGGGAGGAAACCTTATGGAGCAAGAATCCAGTTTAATAAGTAGCAATGCTGGAGAGTTGGAAGTGCCTAATTTATTTTCATTAAACAATGGGATTGCAAATCCTGGTGTTTCTCAGGGCTATTCTAACAAAAAAATTAATTCGCTATTCGGAACTTTTCAGGTTAATTACGATGGTTTTCTCTTTGTGGACGTTACCGGGCGTAATGACTGGTCTTCTACTTTAAGCAAGGCTAATCGTTCATTCTTTTATCCTTCGGTAAGTACTTCATTAGTAATTAGTGATATGATAAAAAATACCGGTGGTACTTTACCAGACTGGATAACTTTTGCTAAAATAAGAGCATCTTATGCTGAAGTGGGTAACGATTTGCCAGCCTATCAGTTATTTAATTTTTATAATATAGGAAAAGATCCAAATGGAAATACTACGGCAGGTAGAAATGGAACGCTTTATAATCCAGATGTAAAAAGTGAATTAATTAGATCTAACGAAATAGGATTTGACGCTAGGTTTTTTAATAACCGATTCGGTATTGATTTCTCCTGGTATAAAACCAATGCAACAAGGCAGTTAATCAATTTACCTTTAAATCCTTTAAGTGGTTATGGCAGCGTTAAAGTTAATGCCGGAGATATCGAAAATAGAGGTTTCGAGCTTATGTTAAATGGACGAATTTTAGACAACCCGAATGGTTTTAATTGGGACATGAACCTAAACTTTTCAAGAAATGTGAATACGGTGAATAGACTTGCAGATGGAGTTAGTCAATATACTCTTGGAGGGTTTGATAATGTGAGCATTCTTGCCGTGGAAGGTGAGCCTTATGGAGAGATTTATGGTACAAAATACCAGCGTGTTGAAGATGAATCTAGCCCGTATTTTGGACAAATTATAGTAGATGAGGAAGGTATACCTCTTGCTAGTAGCGATAGGGAGCGTCTGGGGAATCAGCAACCCGATTTTCTTTTAGGTTTCTCAAACTCTTTTAGATATAAAAATTTAAGTTTAAGTTTTCTGGTAGATGCACGAATTGGAGGAGAGATTTTTTCAGGAACTAATCGAGCAATCCAAAATGCAGGAACAGGAGCTCAAACTGTTGTGAATGGAAATCGTGAAGATTTGGTTATTGATGGTGTAGTAGCTGATGGCGAAGGTAACTTTAGTCCAAATACTACAGGTGTATCTCCTCAACTTTACTGGATGAACCTTACCGAAAGATCAGGAAACCTTGGTATTAATGAAGCTAACATTTACGATGCTACAAATGTTAGGTTGCGATCTGTAAACCTTAGATATGATTTGCCTAACCGATGGATTGAGAATACCTTCTTTAACCAGGCTTATGCCGGTATTTCTGCAAATAATGTTTGGATGATAGACAGTAACTTAAATGGGGTAGACCCAGAGTCGGTTTTTGCTACTGCCACCAATGCCGTTGGATTTGAAAACCTGGCTTCCCCAACTATCCGAACCGTATTTTTAAATATTGGGGTTAAATTTTAATTTTTAAAGAGAAATATTATGAAGAATATGATAAAAAGATGGACTGTTGCAGCAACAGTACTTGTTGGGATAAGTTCTTGTTCAGATTTTGAAGAAATCAATGTAAATCCCGTAGCCGCAAATGCAGATCAGGTACAGGTTGAATACTTTATAAATAATTCAATTGTATCTGCTCAACAGGATCCCCACGTGTCAGAAAGAGCATTTGTACTTTACTGGAAAGCCGCTGGAAGACAAGATAGAACTAATACATTGCCTATAGGATCATATAATGATGGCTGGAGTAATGATTATTTTAATTCTATTTCAGGGTGGTTAAATCACGCTTATACAGCAATTCAAATTGCTGATGAAAAAATTGAGAATGGAAATATAAATGAGTATACCAATAACCTAAAACAGGTAGCCAGGATTTGGAGAGTTTACTTATTAAGTGAAATGACTGATAATTTTGGGCCTATTGCTATTAACGGTTTCCAGGGAGAAAATCCTGATTTTAACAGTGTAGAGGAAGTTTACGATTTTATGTTAACTGAATTAAAAGAGGCCGTTGCTGATATGGATGAAGAGGTAACTGTTCCATCAAATGTTCAGGATCTTGATCCCGCGTATGGATATAATTTCAATAACTGGAAAAAATATGCCAATTCTATGAGAATGAGATTAGCAATGAGACTTTCTCAGGTAGATGAAGCTAAAGCCCAGGCTGAATTTGAACTTGCGGCTAGTGATGAGTTTATAACCAATTGGGATGAAAGTTTTAAAGTTGCTGAAAGACCTGGTTGGGATGCATTAACAGGAGTTATGACAAGAGAATGGAACCATCAGTACCTTTCTCCTACACTTAACAACTTAATGATTGGTTTAGGTGGAATTTCTTCTGAAGAATTATTACCCTCAGATTTACATCAATATATTAAACCTGAAGGTTATTTTGGTCGCAAATATGAAAATCATTTTACTACTTTAACTAATAATCCTTCTGCAGGATATTGGTTTGATGGTTTACATCCCGAAATAGATCCCAGGGCTTATAAAGCTTATATAATTCCGGGTTGGTTTGACAATCCTGAAATGAACCGATACCCATCCTGGGATCTTTCTGCAACCGGAACCACGACCCGAAATTTATTGGATGGTGATAATGTTGTAGAAGAAATAGATGCAGCCTTCACCTGGAATGCACCTTCTATAGGAGATTGGGGTGAAAAAGGTTCTAGAAACCAGGTTTATAGCTGGCCAGGAACTTTGCCTCGTTTAGCCAATAAATTTAGAAATAGTACTTCTGAACGAGTATTCTTTGGATCCTGGGAAAGCTACTTCTTAATTGCCGAAGCGGCAGTTAGAGGATGGAATGTGCCACACGATGGCCAAATTGCTTATGAAGAAGGTATTAAGCAAAGTTTTGATTATTGGAATATCTCCTCGTATACTGAAGAGTATGTGGCTTCAGAAGATTATAACCGCGCAGGTACTTCGGTTAGTTGGAACCATACGGCTGAACCTATGAGTAAAACTGTAAATTATATTAACGGGTATACCGGGAGTGAAGAAACAACAACCTTCTCTTATCCAGACAACCACCTTTATCAAAATGGAAATGTGAAGAATGATCATTTAACTAAAATTATAACACAAAAATTTATAGCTCAGGTTCCCTGGCTACCTCTTGAAACATGGAACGACCATCGACGTTTAGGTTTACCATTTTTCGAAAATCCGGCAGTAGAAAATTCCTTACCAAATTTACCTGCACTGGGACAAAATAATTATAATGAAAGTAGACAGGAGTTTTTTCCACAGCGTTTAAGATATCCCGGTAACTTACAAAATAATGTTCCAGAAGGTTATCAACAGGCTATTAATCATTTAGGAGGAGACGATAGTGTACTCACCCCTTTATGGTGGGCAAAACCTGAATAAATAGACAATTTTAAGGAATTGTTGTATTTTTTAAAATTCTGAATTTTAAAAATTATTACACGAAGTAATTGTTTCTATATCATTCATAAGGGTCATCGATTAATTCCGATGGCCCTTGAATTTTTTAATCTTAAACTATTATTATATGAAAAGGCGTAGTTTTATTAAGTCTGCCGGTACTATAAGCCTGGGTATCCCCTTTTTAAATTCCTGTTCCAGTTTACCAGCTTTTCAACAGGAAGATTTCTCTATTAAAACTGGTCCCGTTAGTATTAATACCTGGAATTTTCAGGAAGCTGGAAAGACAGCAGGGGCCACATTGATCCAGGGGGGCACGGCATTAGACGCTGTTCAACGAGGAGTAATGGTAGAAGAAGCCAACTTAGATAATACTACGGTGGGTAATGGCGGCGCCCCCGATAGGGAGGGCGAAGTTACCTTAGACGCCTGCATTATGGCTCCCGATGGTAATTGCGGCAGTGTTGCTTATCTTAAAAATATAGAGCATCCGGTACTTGTTGCTCGAAAAGTGATGGAAGAAACTCCTCATGTGATGCTGGTTGGAGAAGGTGCCTATAACTTTGCTATTCAAAATGGATTTAAACCAAAAAATCTTCTGACTGAAAAATCAGAAAAGGAATGGAAAAAATGGTTGAAAGAGAAGGATTATAAACCTATTATCAATATTGAAAATCACGATACTATTGGAATGTTAGCAATAGATCAAACCGGGGATATAGCTGGAGCCTGTACAACTTCAGGCTTAGCGTATAAAATGCAGGGAAGGGTAGGTGATTCTCCAATTATAGGTTCGGGTTTATTTTTAGATAATGAAGTAGGGGGAGCGGTAGCTACTGGTATGGGAGAAGAAATCTTAAAAAATGTAAGCAGCTTTTTAGTGGTAGAATTAATGCGCCAGGGGAAATCACCACAGGAATCGTGTGAGCTCGCTATAAAAAGAATAATTAAAAATAATTCGAAATATAAAGATTTTCAGGTGGCTCTGCTGGCTGTAAATAAAAAGGG
Source organism: Salegentibacter sp. UBA1130 (assembly GCF_002311535.1). Taxonomy (NCBI): domain Bacteria; kingdom Pseudomonadati; phylum Bacteroidota; class Flavobacteriia; order Flavobacteriales; family Flavobacteriaceae; genus Salegentibacter; species Salegentibacter sp. UBA1130. The sequence continues at coordinate 313,222 of NZ_DCAP01000031.1, forward strand.
AGAAGTAGGTTCCTATTGTATTCATCCAGGGTTTACTTATGTAGTAAATAGAGCTGGAGAAAACAAAAATATTAAAAGTGAATCTTACCTATAAAAAGCCGATGCTTAAGCCTTGAACGTGCTTGGGTTATAGTAAATATAAAGGATTATTTCTGAGTTAGAAAAGAAAAAGAAATACCATTAGCCATTTCCTTCAATCATGGGTATCCATTTTATATGGAATAAATGCCGAACAGTATTTTTAGAAAATACAATATTTAATAATTAAAAAATTTTCTCGTGTAAAATGAAAATATTCAATGACCAGCGAATAGTATTAACCTTAGATGCTGGAGGTACAAATTTTGTTTTCTCTGCCCTACAAGGTGGTAAGCCTATAACTGATTTATTAACCTTACCTTCTTATTCTAACGATTTAAAAAGATGTCTTAATACAATCATCACCGGATTCGAAAAAATTAGGGAAGCCATATATCCTGAGAAAGCAGTAGCCATAAGTTTTGCTTTTCCGGGTCCTGCTGCTTATAAAAAAGGAGTTATTATAAATCCACCAAATTTTCCAGGCTTTAAGAGTAATGTTGCTTTAGGGCCTTTCTTAGAAGATTATTTTAATCTACCTACTTTTATTAATAACGATGGAGACTTATTTACCTATGGAGAAAGTATTGGTGGTTTTCTACCAGAGGTTAATAAGGGTTTTAGAGATTTTGAAATCAATAAACAGTTTAAAAACCTTATTGGCATTACCCTGGGCACTGGTTTTGGAGGTGGTATTGTAATTAATAACCAAATTTGTGAAGGCGATAACTCGGCTGGAGGTGAGGTCTGGTTAATGCGCAATTTGCTAGAACCCGAAATCATAGCAGAAGAAAGTGTTAGTGTACGAGGAATTCAACATTATTATAAAAATCTATCGGGCGAAAACCAGGAACGCAGTCCAAAGGAGATCTTTGAAATAGCAATTGGGAACGGAAATGGAAATAAAAAAGCTGCAATAACGGCTTATGATAATATGGCCCAGGTGGCGGCTGAAGCATTGGCAAATATAATCACCTTAATAGACGGTTCAGTGGTGATTGGTGGAGGGATATCTGGTTCTTCTGAATTATTACTTCCTCAAATTTTAAAACATTTAAATGGCGAGATTAAAACTCGTAAAGGAGAAAAGTTGAATCGTATAGTATCCCGGGCTTATTCTTTTGAAGAGAAGGAGAGCAAAAACGAATTTTATCGCAGAGCAAGAAAAAAAGTAAAGATTCCATTTTCTTCCCGTGACGTCGAATTTATGGCGAACAAAGGAATTCCAATAGGGATTTCACGCTTGGGAACAAGTAAAGCAATTATGCTTGGCGCCTACGCCATAGCTTTAAATCAAGTGGAAAATTTTACCCTAACTACAAAGAAGTAAAGCAATACATTATATAATAAAAATAGTAATTAACAATCAATTAAACTTTGATATGACCGGTATCTCTTTAACGGGGAAGCATTTATAAACTTAAACGGATAATGAAATTGAAAAAAACGATAATATTTCTTAGTATTTTAATTGGTTTTCACAATCTCCGGAAGAAAAAGCCATAAAGGAACACGGCTACCCAGAATGGTTTAAGGAAGCAAAACTTGGTATTTTTATACATTGGGGACTATACTCTGTACCAGCTTATGGAGGTAAAGAGTCTTATGCTGAATGGTTTTTGAGAGGGTTACAAACCAATGATAGTTTGCGTACTACTTTTGTGAAAGAGAACTACGGGCCAAACTTCAATTACAAAGATTTTGCTGGTGAGTTTAAAGCAGAACTCTTTGATCCCGAAGAATGGGCTGAGATATTTAAAGAGGCGGGAGCCAAATATGTGGTTTTGGTTTCAAAACATCACGATGGGTATGCATTATGGCCAAGTAAATTTAACCGAAACTGGAATAGTGTTGATACCGGTCCAAAACGTGATATAGTTGGCGAATTAACAGAAGCTGTGAGGGATGAAAACCTTAAAATGGGGCTATACTATTCTTTAGCTGAATGGAATCATCCTTTACATCGCTGGTATACAGATCCTCATGATAGCATTGGCCGATATGTTGAAGAATATATGGTGCCACAATTTAAAGAATTAGTCAATGCATATAAACCTTCATTAATTTTCACCGATGGGGAATGGTACAATACTGCTGAACAATGGCAGGCTCCACAGCTTATAAATTGGTATTACGAAACAGTAGGTGATGAAGCCATAGTGAACAATCGCTGGGGTCACGGCTTGGATGTTGGTTTTTTAACTCCGGAATACAGTTCTGGAATAACCGAAACAGAAAGGCCCTGGGCCGAAGTCAGGGGTATTGGACGTAGTTTTGGTTTAAACCGAAATGAAGATTTGGAAGCCTATGGAACCGGGAAAGAACTCATTCAGCGGTTTGTACAAACCGTAGCAAATGGCGGTGGTATGATTTTAAATGTTGGGCCAAGAGCCGATGGGTAAATTCCTATGATTCAGCAAGAGCGTTTAAAGGAATTAGGAACCTGCCGAGAACCAAATTTCCATG